>NZ_JAIUHJ010000040.1:0-13776 GCF_020165105.1 Mesorhizobium sp. CA5
GTCTGCTTCACAGCCATCGCGATTCCCTCCGAGCTTCCTCTCAGAGAATCACAACCAGCCAATTACGCAACAGGCCCACAAGGGGAGAAGGGAAAACCGCGCCAGAGCCGGCGCCAATCGCGGCGTTGGTGATTAGTTGAGGCGCGGGCGCCAAATTCCCCCTTCTCGCCTTGTGGGAGAAGGTGGCTTGTCGCGGAGCGACAAGGCGGATGAGGGGTGTTCCAGCTGGGCGCCAGCGCGCGCCTTTGTTCGGCTTCAAGCCTCTCCGAACACCCGCTTGAAGATCGTGTCGACATGCTTGGTATGATAGCCGAGATCGAATTTCTCGCGGATCTCGGCTTCGGGCAGTGCCGCCGTCACGTCCTTGTCGGCAAGCAGTTCCTCCAGGAAGTCGGCGCCGTGCTCCCAGACTTTCATGGCGTTGCGCTGCACCAGGCGGTAGGCGTCCTCGCGTGACAGGCCGGCCTGGGTCAGTGCCAGAAGCACGCGCTGCGAGTGCACCAGGCCGCGGAACTTGTTGAGGTTCTTCTCCATGTTCTCGGGGTAGACGAGCAGCTTGTCGACGACGCCGGTCAGGCGCGACAGCGCGAAATCCAGCGTTACCGTCGCATCCGGCCCGATCATGCGCTCGACCGAGGAATGCGAAATGTCGCGCTCGTGCCAGAGCGCCACGTCTTCCATCGCCGGCATGGCGTAGGCGCGCACCATCCGGGCGAGGCCGGTGAGGTTTTCGGTCAGCACCGGGTTGCGCTTGTGCGGCATAGCCGACGAGCCCTTCTGGCCCGGCGAGAAATACTCTTCCGCTTCCAGCACTTCGGTGCGCTGCAGATGGCGGATCTCTATGGCGAGGCGTTCGACCGACGAGGCGATGACGCCAAGCGTGGCGAAGAACATGGCGTGGCGGTCGCGCGGGATCACCTGGGTCGACACCGGCTCCGGCTTCAGGCCAAGCTTTGCCGCCACATGCTCTTCGACATAAGGCTCGATGTTGGCGAAGGTGCCGACCGCGCCGGAAATGGCGCAGGTGGCGATGTCTTCGCGCGCGTGCACCAGCCGTTCGCGGCAGCGCGAGAACTCGGCATAGGCCTGCGCCAGCTTGACGCCGAAGGTGGTCGGCTCGGCATGGATACCGTGGCTGCGGCCGATGGTGACGGTGTCCTTGTGCTCGAAGGCGCGGCGCTTCAGCGCCGCAAGCAAGGCGTCGATATCGGCAAGCAGGATGTCGCTGGCCCGGGTCAGCTGCACCGCAAGGCAGGTGTCGAGCACGTCCGACGAGGTCATGCCCTGGTGGATGAAGCGGGCATCCGGTCCGACGAATTCGGCGAGATGGGTCAGGAAAGCGATGACGTCATGCTTGGTCACGCGTTCGATCTCGTCGATCTTGGCGACGTCGAATTTGGCCGCGCCGCCTTTTTCCCAGATCGTCTTCGCCGCTTCCTTCGGAATGACACCCAGCTCGGCCAGCGCGTCGCAGGCATGCGCCTCGATCTCGAACCAGATGCGGAAGCGGGTTTCGGGCGACCAGATGGCGACCATTTCCGGCCGGGAATAGCGAGGGATCATCCGTTTTCTAAGTCCTGCCTGGGAGAAGCGTCGGCCGCGTCCTAACAGAGCCAGGCCCAATGCTCAACGCCGCTGCCGCGCAAACCAGGTACTGACCGCGACGAGCGCTGCAAGACGGTTTGTCATCTGTCTCATCAGCGTCATGCTTATCACGCCACGATGAACGAGGCGCGCCGTGCGATGCATCCAATCCGGCGTTCATTTGTTATTGTCGGCCGTCTCGCATCCGAAAGGGCAAATCGCCATCCAGCGGAGAACCAGCATGAGCACCGATATCAGCAAGATACGCGGACACATGGAAGTGATCGGCGCCGACGGCGTCCATATCGGCACCGTCGACAAGGTCGAGGGTGATCGGATCAAGCTGACCAAGGCCGACAGCGGCATGGGCTCGCACAAGAACCATCACCACTACATTTCGCTTGCCCTGGTCGCGGAGATCGACGGCCAGAAGGTATGGCTCTCCGCGAATTCGGATGTCGCGGTCACCTTCGAGGAAGAAAAATCCGATCCGACCTGATCGGGGCCGAGCCAATCAGCGCGACGACCAGACCGGAAACAAATCACCGTCGGCGGGCGTGGCGGCATGGACGCCGCGGCTGATCGCGCGCGCCATGGTGGCGCCGGCGGCTGCGAACAGGTCGATCGCGGCATCGGCGCCGAGCTCGATGCCGCTCCTGCCGGTCGCCAGGGCAAAGACGAGATCGCCGTCCGCCGGTGTGTGCGTCGGCCAGATGGCGCGGGCAAAGCCGTCATGCGCCGAAATCGCCAGTCGCTTGGCCGCGGCCTTGGTCAGGACGGCGTCCGTGGCGATGACGGCGATGGTGGTGCTGCCGCCTTCGGCCTCGCCGCCCATTTGCCTGTCGCGGTATTTCAGCAGGATCTTTCTGGCATCTTCAGGCAGCGGGGCCGGGTAGCCGAGGCCGCCGAACTCGTCGCCGATCTCGAAGGGCGCCGCCCAGAAATGGCGGCTGCGGCCGACCGTCACGGAGCCGGTCGGATTGACGGCGGCGAGCGCGCCGACAGTGACGCCGCTATCGAGCGCGGTCGAGGCGGAGCCCAGCCCGCCTTTGAGGCCGCAGGTCAGGGCGCCGGTGCCGGCGCCAGCCGTGCCGATGGCGAAGTCGACGATTGCCCCCTGCACGGCCCCATAGCCGAGCTCGCGATAGGGCGGATAGCGGCCCCAATCCTTGTCACCGCCATTGCGCAGGTCGAACAGGATCGCGGCCGGCACGATCGGCACGCGGAAGCCGCCGACCTCGACACCGATGTTCTTTTCGCGCAGCGCCGCCTGTACGCCCGAGGCGGCGTCAAGGCCGAAGGCGGAGCCGCCGGACAGAACGACGGCGTGGATCATCGCGATCGAATTCTGCGGCTCGAGCAGGTCGGTCTCACGCGTGCCCGGCGCGCCGCCCAGCACCTGGACGCCGGCAACCGCGGGCTCGTCGCACAGCACCACCGTGACGCCGGATTTGAGCCTGGCGTCGGCGGCATTGCCGACGCGAAGACCGGCAACGTCGGTGATCAGATTGCGCGGACCGGTGCGGAACATCACTTGTCCTCCAGCGGCACGAAATGCATGCCGTCGAAGCGGAAGAGGCGGAACGGGTTCTGGCTGAGATCGCCCTTGTCGTCGAAGCGGACGGTGCCGATCGCGGTCGCAAAATCACGGCCGGTCAACGCTTCGCCGAGCGGCTGCCCAGTGCTTTGCGCACCGGCCAGCGCGGCCTTGGCGACCTCGACCGCGGCATAGGCCGGAAGCGTGTAGCCGTCCGGCACGATGTTCTTCGCTGCGAAACCCTGCACCACCTTGGGATCGGCGATCTCCGACCATTCCGGCGGAGCGATCATCAGCGTGCCGACGGCATAGGGCACATCGCCCGGCGGCGTGCGCAGGTTTTCGCCGCCGGCAAAGGTGATGCCGGCATCGAGCTGGGCGGCGTCGCGGCCCATGATGGCGACATCCTCGCCGTCGCCGCCGGCGAACACCTTGGTCGCGCCGGCCTTCTTCAACCGGCCGATCAGCCCGATCTGGTTGTCGAGCTGCGGCCGGAACGTGTCGGTGAAGACCGGCTTCAAGGCAGCCTGCTCAGCTGCGGCGCGAAAGGTCTCGGCCATCTCGCGGCCATAGATGGTGCCGTCATCGACGATGGCAAACAGGTCGTCGCGCCAGAGCTGGATTAGCTTGGCGGCGACCGCATTGCGCTCATCGTCGCCGCGCGGGCCGAGCCGGTAGACCGGCCAGCCGGTCTTGGCGCGCCGGTCGGTCAGGCTTTCGGTGCGCACGCCGACCGTGATGACCGGGATGTTGGCATCCTTCAGGATCGGCAGCGCCGCCTCGATCGCGTCAGTGCAGAGAAAGCCCACCACGACATTGACCTTGGCGTCGACGAATTCCTTCGCTGCTGCGGCGCCGCCATCGGCGGTGCAGGCATCGTCCACGGCCTTGATCGCGATGCCGTTCGCCTCCCCCGCCAGGCCGGCGCCGGCCTCGATCTGCTTGCCGAGGATCGCCGATGAGCCGGAAAGCGGCGCGGCAATGCCGACCAGCGTCTCGGCGTCGGCGCTCGCGGCCAGCGACAACCAGAGCAGCACGGCTGATGTCGTCGTGAGAAGACGCATTCGGGCTAAGAGATCCTCCATGCCGGGAATACAGTCCCGACACTATTCCAGGAAATGCCTAAAGGCTGGCTAAGCGCCGCGCAACACGCGAATTTGCGGATTGCGGTCAAGCACTTCGCCCATGCTATGCAACTTGTGGCGTGCAATATGCCGCCATATATAACGAACTGGTTTCGACAGGTGGACATCGGGTGCTGAAGATCAATGATATCGGGCCGCAGCATTATCGCGATGCGATGGCGCATTTTGCCGGCCATGTGCATGTGGTGACGACCGACGGGCCCGGCGGCAAAAGGGGCGCGACGGTGATCGCCGCCTGTTCGGTCTCGGACACCCCGCCGACGGTGCTGGTCTGCCTCAACCGCGAGAACGCCAAGAACGAGGCTTTCGTCAAGAACGGCAAGTTCGCGCTCAACACCCTCGCATCGGACCAGGAAGCCGTATCGGTCGCCTTTTCCGGCATCACCGGCCTGCCGGTGGAGGAGCGCTTCGCGCTGGCCGAATGGGATGTGATCTCGACCGGCGCCCCGACGCTGAAAGGCGCGCTGGCCGTGTTCGACTGCGAGATCATCGATAGCAAGGACCTTGCCACCCACCGTGTGCTTTTTGGCAAGGTGACAGGCCTGCGCATCGGCGATAATTTGCGGCCGCTGATCTACCACAACCGCGGCTATCATTTTCTTTGAACGTGCAAGCGGGATCCACGGAGACAAGATGACCGCGCCGCGCCCCGCGCCGAAAACGATCGACGAAACGCTCGATCTTTTGACAGGCGCGGATTATGTTGCGGACCGCTCGTTGGCGACGGTGCTGTTTCTTTCACTGCGCATGAAGCGGCCCTTGTTCCTCGAAGGCGAGGCGGGCGTCGGCAAGACCGAGATCGCCAAAGTGCTGGCCGGCGCGCTCGGCCGCCGGCTGATCCGGCTGCAATGCTATGAAGGGCTCGACGTCTCCTCGGCCGTCTATGAGTGGAACTATGCCGCGCAGATGATCGAGATCCGCATGGAGGAAGCGGCGGGCAAGGTCGTCCGCTCCGATATGGAGCGTAACGTCTTTTCCGAGAAATACCTGATCCGCCGTCCGGTGCTCGACGCGCTGACCGGCAAGGCGGGTGCCGCGCCGGTGTTCCTGATCGACGAGCTCGATCGCACCGACGAAGCTTTCGAGGCGTTCCTGCTCGAGATTCTTTCCGATTTCCAGGTAACAGTTCCGGAACTTGGCACGATCAAGGCGGAAGAGCCGCCGATCGTCATCATCACCACCAACCGGACACGCGAGATTCACGACGCGCTGAAGCGTCGCTGTCTCTATCACTGGGTCGACTATCCGAACGCCGAGCGCGAGCTGGAGATCGTGCGGCGCAAGGTGCCGCAGGCGAACCGCCGGCTGTCGGCGGAGGTCGTGTCCTTCATCCAGAAGCTGCGCCAGGTCGAGCTGTTCAAGGCGCCCGGCGTCGCCGAAACCATCGACTGGGCCGGCGCCTTGACCGAACTCGACAAGGTGGCGCTCGATCCGGAGACCGTGTCGGACACCATCGGCGTGCTTTTGAAATATCAGGACGACATCGCCCGTATCGGCGAGGGCGAGGGCCGGCGCATCCTCAATGAGGTGAAGGCCGAGCTGTCGGCGGCGGAGTAGGCGCGATGCCTGTGCCGCGTCCGGAACCCAAGGAAGCGCTCGCCGATGGGCGCATCGCCGACAACATCGTCTATTTCGCGCGTGCGTTGCGCAAGGCAGGCATGCGCGTCGGTCCGGCTTCCGTGAAGGACGCCATCGAGGCGGTGCTTGCCGCCGGCATCGGCTCGCGCGAGGATTTCTACTGGACGCTGCATGCAGTGCTCGTCTCGCGGCGCGAGGACCATCCTGTCTTCGACGAGGCCTTCCGCCTGTTCTGGAAATCGCGCGAGCTGATCGAGAAACTGCTGGCGATGTTTTCGCCGGTCGCTGCGGACAACGCTGAGAAGCAGAAGCCGCGGGCTGCCGAAAACCGCGTCAGCCAGGCGATGTTCGAGGGCCATCGGAAGAATCAACCGGTCCGGGAAGTGCCGGAGATCGAGGTCGATGCGCGCCTCACCTTTTCCGGCAACGAGGTGCTGCGCGGCAAGGATTTTGCCCAGATGGATGCGGCGGAGATGGCCGAAGCCAAAAAGGCGATCGCGGCCTTGCGCCTGCCCTTCGATCTTGTCCGCACACGGCGCTTCAGGGCGGACGCGCAAGGGGGCCGCATCGATCCGCGCGCCATGATGCGCTCGGCCGCGCGCACCGGCGGCGAGCTTATCCTGCCGAAATTCCGCTCTCCGCGCGAAGCGCATCCGCCGCTGGTCGTTCTGGCCGACATTTCCGGCTCGATGAGCCAGTATACACGCATCTTCCTGCATTTCCTGCATGCGCTGACGGAGAAGCGCCGGCGCGTGCACGCCTTCGTCTTCGGCACGCGGCTGACCAACCTGACCCGCCAGATGCGCCATCGCGATCCCGACGAGGCGCTGGCCGAATGCTCGGCGGCGGTGAAGGACTGGTCGGGGGGCACCCGCATCGGCGACACGCTTGCCGAGTTCAACCGGCTGTGGTCGCGGCGCGTGCTGGGGCAGGGCGCCGTGGTGCTTCTCATCACCGACGGGCTGGAGCGCGACGACGTCGCCGGCCTTTCGCAGGAGATGGAGCGGCTGCATAAATCCTGCCGGCGGCTGATCTGGCTCAATCCGCTGCTGCGCTTCGACGGTTTTGAGGCCCGCGCCCGTGGCGTGAAAGCGATGCTGCCCTATGTCGATGAGTTCCGGGCAGTGCACAATCTCGACGCGCTGGCCGATCTTTGCGCCTCGCTCGACCAGCGGCCGGCGGCTTCGGTCGACCCGCGCCGCTGGCAAGCTGGCGGGAGGCAGGCCGCGTAGCCATATGTTTCCTTGGCGGGAAACCAACGTTTACCGTATGGACGACCAAGGTTTCCCTTGAAAAACAGACTTTGCGAGAAGCGACGATGGATGAGAGCATTTATCTCGACGAGGCCCGCGATCCCCTGATCATCGCGGAAGACTGGATGAAGGACGGCAAGGATGTCGCCATCGCGACCGTGGTCGAGACCTGGGGTTCGGCGCCTCGCCCGGTTGGCAGCCATCTGGTCATTGACGCCGAGGGCAATTTCCATGGCTCGGTCTCCGGCGGCTGTGTCGAGGGCGCCGTGGTGACGGAGGCGATGGACGTCATCGACAGTGGCAAGGCAAAGATGCTGGAGTTTGGCGTCGCCGACGAGACTGCCTGGCAGGTGGGCCTGTCCTGCGGCGGCCGCATCAAGGTCTATGTCGAGCGGCTGGGCTGATCACAGATGGATCCCTACGTCCTGAAGACGCTGAACGAAGAACGCCGCGCCCGCCGCGCCGCGGTGCTTGTCACCGACCTGGGCGACGGTCGCGACCGCATCGTACGCGAGGGCGACCATGTTGCGGGCGATCTCGGGACTGCGATCGCTGACGCGTTCCGTACCGGCAATTCGAGGTCGGTGGAGGCGGAAGGGCGGACGTTCTTCCTCAACGCGCATCTGCCGCGTCCGCGTCTGGTGGTGATCGGCGCCGTGCATATCAGCCAGGCGCTGGCGCCGATGGCGAAGATCGCCGGCTATCCGGTCGAGATCATCGATCCGCGCACCGCCTTCGCTACCCCGGAGCGCTTTCCCGACGTCGTGCTGCATGCCGAATGGCCACAGGATGTGCTGAAGCGTGCGCCGCTCGACAACTATACCGCCCTTGCCGCCGTCACCCACGATCCGAAGATCGACGATTTCGCGCTGAAGGCGGCGCTCGACGCGCGATGCTTCTATGTCGGGGCGCTGGGCAGCCGCAAGACCCACGCCAAGCGTGTCGAACGCCTGCTGGCGCTCGGCGCCGGTGCCGACCAGATCGCCCGCATCCACGCGCCGATCGGCCTCGATATCGGTGCTGCCAGTCCGGCCGAGATCGCCGTCGCCGTCCTTGCGCAGACGATCCACGCCTTCCGCTCGCGCGGTTTCGAAGCAAAAGGCGCCGTGGCGTGAGATTCGGACCGGTTCCGATCGACGAGGCGGAAGGGGCGGTGCTGGCGCATGCGACCACCGCCGGCGAAAAACGCTTCCGCAAGGCGCACCGGCTGAGCCGCCAGGATATCGAGGCGCTCAAGGCGGCGGGCGTCGACGAAGTCGTCGCGGCGGTTCTTGCCGCGGACGATTTGGGCGAAGATGTCGCAGCCGCGAAGATCGCCTCCGCCATGCGTCACCGCAACGTCGAGGTCAAGCCGGCCGCGACCGGGCGGGTGAATTTGCATGCGGAAGCCTCAGGCGTCTTTACCGTCGACGCCGCGATGATCGACGCCATCAATGCCGTCGATCCAGCCATCACCATCGCGACGCTGGCGCAGCATGCGCCGGTCGAGAAGGGGCAGATGGTGGCGACGGTGAAGATCATCCCCTTTGCCGTCGCCGAAAGCCTGGTGGACAGCGTGGTGAGGATCTGCGCCGGCCGCGAGATATTTGCCGTCAATGCCTATCGCCCCATAACTGTCGGCGTCATCCAGACGATGCTTCCCGGCGTCAAGCCGAGCGTGCTCGACAAGACGCTGCGCGTCACCGAGGCGCGCCTGGCGCGTTTCGGCGGCCGACTTACGGCCGAGCGGCGCACGCCGCACGACGTGGCGCCGGTCGCCGCGGCCGCAACCCAGCTGGCGCGCGACAACGACATGGTGGTGATCTTCGGCGCCTCGGCGATGAGCGACTTCGCCGATGTCGTGCCGGCCGCGATCGAGCGTGCCGGGGGTACCGTCGTCCGCGCGGGCATGCCGGTCGACCCCGGCAATCTGCTGGTGCTCGGAACGCTCTACGGCAAGCGCATCGTCGGCGCGCCCGGATGCGCGCGCAGTCCGAAGGAGAATGGCTTCGACTGGGTGCTCGATCGGCTGGTTGCCGGGCTCGAGGTGACGGCGGGCGATATTGCCGGAATGGGCGTCGGCGGGCTTTTGATGGAAATTCCGACCAGGCCGCAGCCGCGCGAGCCGGCGCCGCAGCCGGCAAGGTCGGCGATGAAAGTCGATATCGTGCTTCTGGCCGCCGGCCGCTCGAGTCGCATGGGCGGGCCGAACAAGCTTCTGGCGCTGTTCGACGGTGAGCCGCTGGTGCGCCGCACTGCCGGTCGTGCGCTGGCCTCGAAGGCCGCCGCCACCGTCGTCGTCACCGGCCATCAGCGCGAGCGCGTGCGTTCGGCGCTTGGCAGTCTTGGCGTGACATTCGTGGACAATCCGGATTTCGCCGATGGCCTCGCTTCGTCGTTGAAGGCGGGTATCGCGAAGGTCGCGCCCGACGCGGCCGGCGCCCTGATCGTGCTTGGCGACATGCCGGGCGTTTCCTCGAAAGACCTCGACAGCCTGATCGACGCGTTCCGCCGCGCCGGCGGCCGCTCCGTGGTGCGCGCTTCGTACCAAGGCAAACGCGGCAATCCGGTGCTTTTGCCGCGCTCGCTTTTCGCGGCCGTCGCGCAGCTCGAGGGCGATACCGGGGCGCGTCATCTGGTCGAAGCCGAGGGCCTCGACGTCGTCGATGTCGAGATCGGGCAGGGCGCCTCGATCGATGTCGACACGCGCGAGGCGCTGGAAGGGGCGGGCGGCGTTCTGCAGGATTGACAAAGCGGAGCCGAATTTCGCATGCCTCTCGGCATGGCTTTGCGTTTCCGACTTTTCTTCGCCCTGATCGCCGTGACAGCGCTTTCCCTCTCGACGGCCGAGGGGCAAACGCTTTCGCTGAAATCGTTCAAGGACGATCTCTTCGCATATCCGGCGACACTGTCGACGAGCGACAATGGCGCTTACAGCGTCCTCGACTATCGCGAGATGCGCGACATCAATCAGCGCGACGAGGTGCCGGAAAGGCGCGTGCATGCGCAGTATACCGATCCCGGGGTGCGCAAGGTGCAGCAGGACCTGATGCTGAAGACCGATGCCGGCGATATCAGGCATGTCGCGGTCGGCAGGACGGAAGGCGCGTCCATCATCGTGCTCTATCTGCACGGGCAAGGCGGCAGCCGCAAACAAGGCGTGGACGACTTCACCTTCGGCGGCAATTTCAACCGCATCAAGAACCTGATGGCCGCCAACAACGGGCTCTATCTTTCGCCCGATTTCCCCGATTTCGGCGACAAGGGCGCGGCGCAGGTCGCGGCGCTCATCGATCACTATGCCGAGACATCGCCGAGCGCGAAAATCTTCGTCGCCTGCGGCTCGATGGGCGGGATCATCTGCTGGAAGCTCGCCGCGCGCAATGACACGGGCGGCCGCATCAACGGGCTGCTGCTGCTCGGATCGCTGTGGGACGACAGCTTTCTCACCAGCCCCGCCTTCAAGCGCCGCGTACCGGTGTTCTTCGGCCAGGGCAGCCATGACGTGGTCTTCCCGGTGGAGAAGCAGGAAGCCTTCTTCCGCTCGATTCTGGCCAGGAAGGCTTATCCGACCCGCTTCGTACGCTTCGAGACCGGCACGCACGGCACGCCGATCCGCATGGTCGACTGGCGCGGCACGCTGAACTGGATGCTGACGAAAGCGCCGTGATTGCGCTGCAGCGCCTCAAGGCGCCGTGTTGTAGTCGATGACCGTCTGCGGATTTTGCTCGCCGTCATAGGATGCATCGACGTCGTACTGGACGAGCGAGAAATCGCCGTTGCGGAAAAGGTAGGTTCCCGATGACGAGGCATCCCCCACGCCACGCCATTTGTTCGATGTGGTGATGGTTTTGGTGTTGTCGTCGTAGTCCGAATTGGTCGCCCAGCCGCTGGTCTTGAACCCGATGATATGGATCGATTCGACCTTGCCTTCGCTGTTGTTGTTCTCATAGCGGATGTCGAGGTCCGGCTCGGTGAACTGCAACTGTGAGACGCCATCGACGTCGTCGGTGATGTAGTAGACCGCCGTCTCGTTGTAGGCGGCCATCGAGCAGAAGAAGCGGAACAGCCGCGTCTCGCGCTCCGGGTCGCTGGGCTGGGCGTCCTTGTCCTTATAGTGGATGGAATGAGCCTCTGGCTCGCCGATCGGCTTGCCGTCAGGATCCTGCTTGTCGCACTGGTCGCCATAGGTGGCGAGGAAGGCCTTCTTGGCCTGCTCCAGGGCCTCGTCCTTCTTCGGCGGCGGCGGGCCGTCGCCACAGCTTGCCGGCACGGCGCTGTCGAAATCCTCGGTCGACGGCTTCAACGCGCCCTTGTCGATGAAGATCGGCTGAAAGGGCGGCTCCTGGATCTGCGCATTGACCTGGCGGACCGTGTAGCAGCCGGCGAAAACCTTGGCGTCACCTTTTTTGTCGGTCGCCTGGATGGCGACCGGGACGCTGTAATAGATGCTGCCGGCAGCACCGTCCTCCGAGATGGCGCCAGTCTTGACTTCGACGCTGTCGGTGCCGTCGTAACCCTTGACGAAGGCATTGAAGTCCTTTGCCGGCTTCGTATCGCCGAAATAGCCCCAGGCGCGGGCGAATTCGTGACGGTTGATGGCGCTGTAAAGCGAGCGGACGACCGCATCGGCGCTTGATCGGTCATCGATATAGGGCGCATCCGCCGCGGACGCGGACTGCGTGAAGCCGGCCAGTGAGAAAAAGACAGTCGCTGCGAAAGTGGCTCTTTTCATCGAATCCTCCGCTCGGTAACGAAAATACTACCACGGCGATTGCGGCGGCGCGGTGACGCCATGGCCACGGCCGCTTGAAGAATCGTGGCGGGAGGCGCTAGTTCACGGCCCGCGGCGCTGGGCCGCGTGGGGAGATTGCCCGTGACCATTTCCATGTACGACATATCAGTGGGCGTTTTTTCCGCCAGACTGAAGGCGCTGGCCAGCGTCTTGACGGCGGCGGAGCAGAATGCCGGCGAACGCAAGATTGATCCGCAGGTGTTCCTCACGGCGCGGCTGGCGCCCGACATGTTCGCGCTGGCCAGGCAGATCCAGATCGCCACCGACCATGCCAAGGGCGCGCCGTCGCGGCTCGCCGGGCGCGAGGTGCCGAAATATGAGGACAATGAAGCGAGCTTTGCCGAGTTGCAGGCCCGGATCGCCAAGACGCTCGATTATCTGGCGACGTTTGCGGCGGCCGATCTGGAAGGATCTGAGGACAGGACGGTCGAAGTGAGGCTCGGCGGCCGCGAGACCACGCTGCCCGGCCTGCAATATCTGCTGCACCTGGCGATGCCGAATTTCTACTTTCACGTCACCACGGCCTACGACATCCTGCGCCACAATGGCGTGCCGCTCAGCAAGCAGACTTTCCTCGGAAGTCGTTGATTTTGAATGGCTTGGAGGTTTCCCGGGATTCCGGGAAACCTCTTTGGCTCAGCTCAGCGGATCGACATTTCGCGCGCGATGCGCGGAAAATCCGCCGGCTTGACGCCGATATCGGCGCGGTCCGCATTGCTCATCGCGTTCAGAAGCGCAAGCGCCGAGCGGTAACGCTGGTGTTCCTGCGGCCTCGGCCGAGCGAACATTTCAGTGAAGAACCCCATGACTCAGTTGCCCCAGTTGGTCCTCCCGACCTTAGCATATAGCCGATTTGTTAAAATTGTGCAGTGCAGCATTTGCATGGCTGCCATGCCGCGACAATTTTTCCCGCCACAATCGATTTTCCGTGAAACTTTTCGGCAGGCTCGACCGTAGGCACCTGTGCTGGCACATGGCTGGCTTTTTCCTCGCCACTCCTGGCGACTTGCCGGACTGCATGAATGAGCAGTCCGGCTTTTTATTTTCCGATGCCATTTTGCCGGGCGGAAAAGCCGCCAATTGTCAATATCGCCAGAATTCATTCTTAACGAGAGCCCACTATGTTTGGCGGCATCACTGCATGCCGTCACGACAGGGAGGTTGAGATCGGCACCGGGAACAAGCTCGATTTCGCTTCGTTGCTCGACGACCTGATCGTCGCCTCGGAGAAAGGCGAGGACGAGGGCGCCCGGCCGTCCATCCCGTTTGATTATCTGTCCGTGGCCGATGAACTGCATTCCGGCCGCATCAAGGTCGCCGGCGAGAGCGTCGTCGCCGAATATCGCGAGTCCGCCGCCGACCTCGCTGCCGAGTTCGCAGCACTTCTCGACCAGGCGAAACTGACGCTTGCCGGCGAAGAGCAGTGGCCGGAGGAGAAGCTGCCGCCGATCGATCCCGAAGCGATCGCCGGCGAGCTCGGCCTCGACCGTCCGGCCAAGAACGCCGATTTCGGTCGCATCCGCCGTAACTTCGCCTTCGCCAACCATCCGGACCGGGTCGCGCCGCATCTGCGCCAGCGTGCCATGATCCGCATGCAGGTTGCCAACATGCTGATCGACGAGGCCAAGCGGCGGGCGCTGGCCGGGGCGAGGCGGTAGTTCCCTCCATCAGAGACTTCGCTATCGAAATTGGCTGGAGCCTCTCCAATATTCGTCATCCTTGGGCGTAGCGACGCGAAGCGGAGCGCAGACCCAAGGATCCATTCCGTGACCTTCAACGTAGAGTGCAACGGTGCAGAATTCTGTAACCGTTGCGACGCCTTAGGGTAACGGAATGGCAACTGTGTTCACGCGAATGCGGTTTTGTCGCGAATGATAGCGTTGAGGACGACCAGGAGCTTCCTTG
>NZ_JAIUHJ010000041.1:0-13419 GCF_020165105.1 Mesorhizobium sp. CA5
TGAACTTTCTCAAGGCGACGGTGGTCGATGACGGCAAGGCGCTCACGGCCGGCGAGGCGAGGATGGACATCACGCATTTGAAAGCCCGGCTCGAGAACGGCCGCAACGTTACGCTCGGCATCCGGCCGGAACATCTCGATGAGGACGAAGGTGTGGTGCTTTCGCTCGCCGTCGACGTCACCGAGCGGCTGGGTTCGACCTCATATGTCCATGGCGCGCTGCCCTCTGGCGAAACGATCGTCGCAGAACGACGCGAGGATCAGCCGCGCTTCGGCGAGACTATCACACTACGCTTCCAACCCACGCGCACCTGCATCTTCGATGGGGACGGTAGTCGCATTCGCTGACGCCCGGCACGATTTGAGTTGATGGAAGTTGCGGAACATGTGACCGGCAGATGCGGCGGAACCAGAGGCCGATACTTGCGGTGGCACAGGACCGCTACATCGTGACGGCGGGCTTGATCCAGTCCCCGCAACCAATTTTATCATAAATCAATAACCGTCCCGGTCCAACCGGGACGGTTATTGCGTTTCGGGGAAGGCAATCGCCGATTCGACGTTCATTGCGCGGTTGTGGCCAGCAGCTAGTCGGCGCGATGGTCTGGTCGAGGATACGCACGTCGCGGACGTTGATGACGACCTCAGCCTCAGCAGCGCGCCGATGGCCTGCCGGTTGGTTGAGTTGGGGTATTGTCAGCCACCACGGCCCGATGTCGGAAAAAGGCAGCTATGCGTCCCGTATGGGCCATTCAGGCGAACTACCGAAAAGCAGATCTCTCTGGCACGGTCGATGAGGCGCGCTGCCCCCCAACCCTGCAGTTATCCGCTCCCTTGGCAGCGCGGCTGACGTCACTGTGCCGAAACGATTCGCCCGCTATGCGGACCTCGTACGCTCAGAATGCTCTATTCAAAGCTTCGGAGGCGGAGATTGGTCTGATGGAAATCGATCGGGCGCAGTTCGGAGCCTCGCAATGTCCTTGCCGTCCGTGGATGGTGCCGATCCTCCACGGTGAGTTTCATCGCCCGAGCCTTCCTGCAGCTTGACCAGCAGATAGCCTGGATAGCGGATGACCCCGTCGAACTCGCGAGAGACGGTCTCCACGAACTTCATGACGCGCGGGCTGCGGTGTCTTTGCGCCGGGTAGAGCGCATAGATGGATCGCTTCTCGGAGCGCCAGGCGGGCAAGACGGGCACCAGCGCGCCGGCCTCTACTTCGTACTCGACGAAGAAATCGGGCAGGTAGCTGATCGCTGATCCTATTGCCGTGAAGTATTTCGTCATCCAATAGTCGTTGACTTTGAACTTGCCGATCGGTTTGGCCTCGGCGAGGGTCTTGTCTTTGCGCAGCCGCCACCGTTCGACCACGCTGTTGCGCATGTAGACCACGCCGTTCAGCCGTTCGATGTCGGCGATTGTTTCCGGTGTTCCATGCCGAGCCAGAAAGTCGGGGCTGGCATACAGTCCGTAGGAGATGGCGCCCAGGGTTCGACGCATCAGGGCCGAGTTTGGCGGCTCGCCAACATAGATCATGCAGTCGAAATCGAAGTCACCCACGATAAGCTTGTCGTTTGGGATGATCTTCACGTCTATATCGATGTCGGGGTTATCGCGCAGGAGGAAGTGCGCCGCAGCGCCGATGATTGCCGTCCCAAATTCGGAACTGGCTATAACACGGACACTCCCGCTGATGGACGAGTGAGCACGCTGCGCAGCGCTGGCGGCGTTCTCGCAACTGTCGAAGATGGCCACGCAATTGTCGAGATACTCCCTCCCGGCGTCCGTAAGCTCCAGCCCTCGGCGCTTTCGCACGAACAATTGCACCTGAAGCGCATCCTCCAATCTCTGCAGGTGGTGGCTGAGCGTCGATTTGGGAATGCTATAAGTGTCCGCGGCACGGGATATGCTTCCGGCGCGGGCGACCTGAACGAAACAGCTTATGTCTTTCAGTTCGTAAGGCAGGTGGCTTTCCATGTTCAAAATTCCGAACGAAGGGTTCGATGACGCGCTCTTTTATGGATTGAAGCGCCCGCCTAATGTCATCAGTGAGGCTGAGAATCGAGGAGTGGGGAAGAGTGCTGCGGCGAGCGGTCGTTTGACAAGTAGCAATAACAGGTCTGCGGCCTGCTGTCGTCGTCCATTGCGCATGGCCCTGCAGCAATAACTGCGACAATAGCTCAACTGCTCTTGTGGATCCCAACCATGAAGGTTTGGGCAAAGGTCACGCACGAGCGCCATCGAGCCTGGCGCAGCGGCTTCTTGTTGCGCCAGCCAGTAACATCAAATGTTATTGCGTTCTTGGTCGGATGCCGACAGGTGGCCCAAAGTAGCCAACATCACAAAATGCCGTTCCATCGGAACGTGAGCGTGTAACTAACGTTGGGTCCTCAAACCCACAAGGCGGATACATTTTAGGCAATGCTAACGCATGACCCGTACTGCCGGCCAAACTAGCATGGCTCCTTCGAAGCATGATCAAGATGCCGGTCCTCACTCAGTTGGTTTGGATTCGATCCTTTCTATGGCCGACGCTTCGACGATATCCACAGAGCGAGGGGCGGCGGCATATTCGGTGACGCCGTCCGGATCGCACACCTTGCCGGCCGGTCACCATGTCGTTTGTGTCGGCCTCGAATCCGCGCCGGGCACGTGCGCCGGACTGGGCGACAGCAAAGCCGAGCGCTATGACGCTCCTGCAGGCGACATCATTGTCAAGCCGGCGCATCTCGAAGCTCGCCTCTACCTGGCGAAGGCCCGGGAAAGCGCGATCATCGTCTATCCGGATGACAGCCTAAAAGAGCTTGCCCGGCAGCAATTCGGCTCGGGCCAAGCCGAACTAGGGCCCCCGCCTTTCGGTGCTGTGGATCACACGGCCTTGCGCATCGCGCAATTGCTCAAAGCTGAACTGACAAAGGAGCACGGCCCCAGCGAGTTCTACGTCGAGCGCCTCATTGCAATCCTGGGCGTGCATCTCCTTCAAGCCTATTCCGCGCGCGACGACGTCGTGCCCCAACCTTTCAAGGGCGGTCTTACGCGGAAAGCAACGCGCAGCCTTCAGGACTTCCTGAAGGTCAATCTTGCACAGAAGATCTCCGTCAACGAGCTTGCGGCGCTAGCGAACCTGTCGCCCCGTCAATTTACCCACGCATTCACCAAAACTTTCGGAAAATCGCCGCACCGCTATCTGCTCGATCTGCGGCTTGACCACGCTGCCGGAGTGCTCGCGGAGCAGCAATTGACAATAGCCGATGTGGCCTATCTCAGCGGGTTCTCCAGCCAGAGCCATTTGACTGCGGCGATGAAGAAATACCGAGGCACCACACCGACCCGGTTACGCTCCTCGTCCTGAAACGGGCCGCATCCCGTTAATCCTATATTAGCATTGTACAACAACAGCTTGTGTCTTTGGAGTAACACTTTCATTCAAGGACGCCCGGGCCGCGATATGGATCGCCGTTTTCTGCAAAATTTCGCTTTTTCTTGAAATACGCGGCAGCGTTTCCATGCCTTGTTTTCAATTTGTGCTCTGATTCATCGGAGCACAATGCATTACTGCTTGCTAATTTAGGGGGAATACATGGCTGGGTTGGCCTGCGGCGGGACGATCCACGACCAGAAGGCCGCCGACGACGGCGGCCACGACCCGAGGTCGAAAACCGGCGACCTACATCCCGGGCGCGCATCCTCCCAAGCGCGTCGGGGTTCCAGGGGACGGGCGGCGAAGCAAGCTGACAGGCCGATCTTCTCGCAGCTGCTGCGCGGCGGGCGCATGACCAAGTGGAAGGGCGAGGCGGCGAGCTTTGCGCCGAACCTTGCCCACATGATCGCATCTGTCTCTCGTCCGCGTAGCGCCGCTGTCCTGCTCGCGCTTCTCACGGGCCTGGCGGCCAACCAGGCGGGCGCCGCGGATCTCTACTGGGACGCCGACGGTTCGGGACTTCAGCTTGGCGGCACCGGAACCTGGAACACCGCGGCGCCGGCGCTCTGGAACACCACCGGCAATGCCACGGCGGGCCCGTTCGTCACCTGGAACAACGGCACCCCGGACAACGCCATCTTCGCCGGCACGGCGGGGACGGTCACGCTTGGTGCGCCGATCACGGCTGGCAGCCTTACGTTCAACGTCAGCGGCTATACCATTGCAGGCGGTACGCTGACACTCGGCGGCACGACGCCAACGATCACGGCAGCCGGGAACGCCACCATCAGTTCAATCGTCGCCGGTACGGCAGGGCTGACCAAGGCCGGTGGCGGCACTTTGACTTTGTCCGGCAACAACACGTTTTCGGGAAATGTAAATATCAACGCCGGCACCTTGAGCCTGACCGGCACAAACACCTTCACCGGTGCAATCAACGTCAACACGGGCATTCTGTCTGTCAGCTCGAACGCCGCGCTGGGCAACGCAACCAACGTCGTAAACTTGTCCGCGGGAACGACTTTAAGTGCCAGTGGTTCGCTGAGTGGGCGAACCGTCAGCCTCACGGGCCAAGGCACCGTGCAGGTAGCAGGCGCCGGATCCGCCCACTACACCGGAAGCGGCGGGTTGAACGTCACCGCTGTCGGCAGCACCGGCTCGATCACTCTGAGCGACAACACGAACGACTTTGCCGGTCCGGTGAATTTTTTTGTGAACAGCGCGGCTGCGGCCTCGTTCACCTCGATAGGCAATATCGGCGAGGCCAGCGCCCTGGGCGCCGGGGACACGATCAGCTTGTCGGCCAACTCAGGTGTGTCGGGGCTCTATTATACCGGAACCGGGAATACATCCAACCGGAACTGGCAGATCAACACCGGTATCGGCGCACCGACCGCTCTTATCCAGAACTCCGGCAGCGGCCTCCTGAAGCTGACTGGCAATGTTTCGGTCACGGGGGGCACGGCTGTCGCATTTTCGGCGGCCAACGCCGATTTGCAGCTGTTGGGCGTTCTCAGCAGCTCAACGGCCAACCCGTTCAGGTTCATCGCCGGCGCCAGCGGCGCCATCACGCTCGGGGATGCCAATAGCTTTACCGGATCGGCTTCGATCGAAAGCGGTGTCGTGAAGGTCGGCACGCTCGCCAATGGCGGGGTGAACAGCTCTCTCGGCGCGGGCACGAGCATAGCGTTCACCAGTGGAACCCTCAGCTACACCGGCGCCGGCGCAAGCAGCAACCGTGCATTGTCGGTCAGCGGCGCGAGCACTGTCAGCAACGATGGTTCAGGAGCGCTGACGCTCAGCGGCACCACCACGCTCAATGCCGGCTCAACACTGACTTTCGGCGGCAGCTATGCCGGCGCAGACAACGCCTTATCCGGCGTGATCTCCGGAACGGGCACCCTCGCCAGCTCTGGCGCGGCCACCTGGGTGCTTACAGGCGCGAACACGCGCACGGGCGCCATCACCGTGAACGGTGGCACGCTGCGCGCCGGCAGCGCCTCGGCCTTCGGCACCGTGACCAATGTCACGGTCAACGGCGGCATACTGGACCTCAATGGCAACAATCTTGCGCCCACCTCGCTAAACGGCACGGGCGGCGCCGTCGCGATGGGGAGCGGCAACCTTACCCTCAATCTGGGCACCGGGGTCACCAACACCTATGGTGGCAGCATCACCGGCACCGGCGGCAGTCTGACCAAGCTCGGCGCAGGCACGCTGACGTTGACGGGCGCCAGCACCTATACGGGCGCAACGACGATCGGCGGCGGCACGCTGGCGCTCGACTTCTCGCCGGCCGGAGGGCCGACCAGCGGCATTATCTCTGGCTCGTCGCCGCTCGTCATGAATGGCGGAACGTTGACCGTCAAGGGTGCCGCAGGCGAGACGAATCTGCAGAGCTTCGGCGGCCTCACGATCACCACGGGCAACAACACGGTGAGCGCCACCTCCGGCGCCGGCGGCAGCACCACCGTCAGTCTTGGCGCCATCACCCGCACCGGCGGCCTCGCCAATTTCGTTCTGCCCACCGCCGGCGCGATTGCGACCAGCAATGCCGACGGCGCGCTCGGCGGCTGGGCGACGGTCAACGGCTCGGATTATGCCAAGGTGGTGGGCGGCAATATCGTTGCCTTTACCGCGGCCGATTACGTCAACCAGGACAATGCCAGCCTATGGCAGGCCAACCAGATCCTGAGCGACGCCGGCGGAGCGGCGAACACGCCCTTCTTCAACACGGTCGGCGCCAGCATCCAGATCGGCGGGCTGCAATATACCGCGGCCGCAAACTCGACGGTGACCGTAGCGAGCGGCCAAACCCTCGGCGTTGACGGCACCATCATCGTCGCACCCTCAGTGGGCGCGGCGAACCAGACGATCACCGGCGGTTCGATGACGGGCACGCTGGGCGGCGGCGTGCTGGGCGTCCAGCAGAACGGCACCGGCACCTTCACCATCGCCTCGACCATTGTCGACAACACCGGCATCGTCGGCTTCAGCAAGGCCGGGACGGGCAAGGTGGTGCTGTCCGGCAGCAATACCTACACTGGCGCCACGACCGTGAGCCAGGGGACGCTCTCGATCAATTCGGTCGCCAATGGCGGTGTCGCCAGCGCCATCGGTGCTTCGACCTCCGCTTCATCGAACCTGATGATCCAAGGCGCCACGCTCGAATATACCGGGCCGAGCGCCTCCACCGACCGCGGCTTCACCCTGGCCCGCTCGGGCGCCACCACCTCGGGCACGATCAACGTGACGAATGCCGCCGCCAACCTGTCCTTCTCCGGGCAGGTGGTGAGCCCCGACGGTGCCAATTTCATCAAAGACGGCGCCGGCACGCTGACGCTTGCCGGGGGCAACAACAACTATACCGGCACCACCACTGTCAACGGCGGCACGCTTGCGGTGACCACGCTCGCCAATGGAGGCATCAACAGCTCCATTGGCGCTTCCAGCAATGCCTCGACCAGCCTGGTCCTGCAGAATGGTGGCAAGCTGGGCTATATCGGCGCAACCGCCAGCACCAACCGCGGCTTCACACTCGGTGCGGGCGGCGGCGGCATTGACGTGATCGGCGGCACTGCGCTGACGATGAGCGGCACGGCGGCCGGCGCGGGAAGCCTCACCAAGACCGGCGCCGGAAGCTTGGTGCTGTCGGGCACGAACACCTACACCGGTGGCACCACCGTCAACGCCGGCATCCTGCGGGCAGGGTCTGCTCAAGCCTTTGGCGGCGACGCTGCCGGCGCGGGCGCTGGCGCTATGACCGTGGCTAGCGGCGCGACAGTGGACCTCGCCGGCAACAGTGTCTTCGTCGGTGGGCTCAATGGCGGTGGCAATGTCACGCTGGGCTCGGGCACCCTCAAGATCAATAGCAACGGCAACTTCACGGGTGTGATTGGCGGCACGGGCGGGGTCACCCTCGCGGCCGGCACCCAAACCTTCAGCGGCTGCGGCAACACCTATTCCGGGGCCACCACGCTGACTGGCAACAGCACCCTCAACGTCGGCTGCCTGGCCAATGGCGGCGAGCTCAGTGACATTGGCATGTCCGGCAGTGCGTCGACCAATCTCGTTTTTAGCAACGGCGCATTGAACTATACCGGCGGGACGGTCGCGACGAATCGCGGCTTCACGCTCCAGGGAGGAACGGGCGCTATCGGTGTGGCGAACGCGGCCACCACGCTGACCTTCAGCGGGCAGGCCACAGGTCTCGGTGCGCTCCGTAAGGACGGACCCGGCACGCTGATATTGTCCGGGACCAACAATTACAGCGGTGGAACGACGATTACCGGCGGCATCTTGCGGGCCGGTTCGACAAGCGCCTTCGGCACGGGCGCCGTGACGGTGAACAGTGGCGCGACACTTGATCTCGCCGACAACAACAACACAGTGGGCGGGCTCAACGGGGGCGGCAGCGTGGCTCTCGGAACGGCCACGCTTACCCTTAGCAGTGGCTTCAATTTCAGTGGAGCGATCACGGGTACTGGTGGCCTCACGAAAAGCGTCTCCGGCACGCAGACGCTCTCCGGCTGCAGCAGCACCTACGATAGCGTCACCACGATCACCGGCGGCACGCTTGCCGTGAGCTGTCTCGCCAATGGCGGGTTCGCAAGCTCGATAGGCGATTCCAGCGCCGCGGCAACCAACCTGGTGCTTAACGGCGGCACGCTGCAATATATCGGCGCCGCCGGCAGCACGGATCGCCAGTTCACGCTCGGAACGAGCGGCGGCACTCTCGATGCCTCCGGCTCGGGCGCGATCAATTTCACCAGCACGGCGGTAACACTGTCGGGAACGGGCAACCGCACGCTCACGCTCGCCGGCAGCAACACGGCCAACAACTCGCTTTCAGCGCGCATCGACGATCCCTCCGTGGGCGCCACGTCGCTGACGAAGTCCGGTGCCGGCACGTGGGTCTTGAACAACACGACCAGCACCTATACCGGCGTCACCACGATCAGCGGCGGGGTGCTTGCGGTAAGCAAGCTCGCCGACGGCGATCAGGCGAGCTCGATCGGAAAGTCAACCAATGCCGCGACGAATTTGGTGATCGGCAGTGGCTCGACGTTGCGCTATACGGGCGCGGGTGACGAGACGGATCGCCTGTTCACATTGCAGACCGGCATCAGCTTCATCGAATCCTCGGGCACCGGCGCGATCGTCTTCAAGAACACCGGTTCGGCCGCCTATACCGGCAGCGGAAACCGCACGCTGGCGCTGGGCGGCACCAATACCGGGCTCAACACGATGGGCGGCACCATCATCGATGGCCCCGGCGGCACGACCACGCTCGCCAAGAACGACAGCGGCACCTGGGTGCTCACCGGCAACAACACCTTCACCGGCAACACGGTCATCAATGACGGCAACCTGATCATCGGCAATGGCGGCACCAGCGGCAATGCCGGCGCCGGCAACGTCATCGTCGCCAATGCGACCTCCACGCTTTCCTTCAACCGCTCCGACACCTTCAGCTTCACGGGCACGCTGAGCGGTTCCGGCAACATCGCCCAGATCGGCACCGGCACGACGATCCTCACCTCGGCAACCAACGCGATCGGCGGCAACACGCGCATCGACGCCGGCACGCTGCAGGTGAATGGCGGCCTCACGAGCGCCGGGGGGATCACGATCAACGCTGGCACGCTGCAGAGCAACGGAGGGGGCGCCTCCATAACCACGCCGACGATCACGATGAACTCAGGCTCGAAGCTCAACGTCGGCGGCGGCACGGTCCAGGCCGCCGGCGGCACGCAGACGTTGTTCACGGGCGGGACCGGCGGCGCCACGATCAACATCACTGGCGGCGCGTTGCTCGGCAACGGCACGCTTGGCGGAGGCGGCAACAGCCTCAATCTTACCGCCGGTTCGCTGAATACCGGCGCAGCCGCATTGAATCTTGGCAGCGGCAACGACACTTTCCTGTTGAGCGGTCTTGCGACGATCGCCGGAGTCGGCGTGGACGGCGGTAGCGGCTCCGACACGCTGCAGGTGACCACCACCCTCAGCCGCACGCTCGACGGCGCTCAGATCACCGGTTTCGAAAGCCTGAACAAGCAAGGCGCAGCCACGCTGACGCTGACCGGCAATCACAGCTACAGCGCCGGCACGACGATCGCCGCCGGCACGCTGCAGATCGGCAATGGCGCTGTCGCCGGCGCGCTGACGACGCCGAACGTGACCAACAACGGCACGCTCGCCTTCAACCTGAACAATAACTACACCTTCGGTAGCGCCATCTCCGGCACCGGCGCGGTCAACAAGCTCGGCACCGGAACCACCACGCTCACCGGAACCAATACTTATACCGGCGCGACGAACGTCAATGCCGGCACGCTGCTCATCGACGGCAATCAATCCGGCGCCACAGGACCGACGACGGTCGCGAACGGGGCGACGCTGGGCGGCACCGGCACGATCGGCGGCAGCGTCACCGTCGTCGACGGCGCCACGCTAAGCCCGGGCGGGGCCGGCAACGCTCCAGGCACGCTGAGCATCAACGGCAACCTCGCGCTGGGGAACTCCAACCTCAACGTCAACTTCGGCCAGGCGGATGTCGTCGGCGGTCCGCTCAACGACCTGATCAATGTCGGCGGCAACCTCACCCTCGACGGCACGCTCAACGTGACGCAGAGCCCTGGCGGCAATTTCGGACCCGGCACCTATCGCATCATCAGCTACAACGGCTCGTTGACCGACAATGGGCTCAATGTCACGGACCCGAACTATTTCGTGCAGACTTCCGTGGCCAACCAGGTCAACCTCGTCAACTCGGCGGGGCTGCAGCTCAGCTACTGGGATGGCGATGCCGGCCCCCATTCCAACAGCATCGTCAATGGCGGCAATGGCACCTGGCGGGCCGCCGGCGACCAGAACTGGACCGATGCCAGCGGCAACTTCGCCGCGCCCTTCGCTAACGCCAGCTTCGCCATCTTCCAGGGTGCTGCCGGCACGGTGACGGTCGACAACACGAATGGCCAGGTGCGGGCCTCGGGCATGCAGTTCGCCACCGACGGCTACCTCGTCCAGGGCGGCGACATCGGCTTGGTCGGCCCGCAATCGATCATACGCGTCGGCGATGGGTCGGCGTCGGGTTCCGGATATGTCGCGACGATCGCCTCCAAACTGACGGGCGCGACCCAGCTGGTGAAGACCGACCTGGGCACGCTGGTGCTGTCGGGCGCCAACAGCTACAGCGGCGGCACGGCGATCTATGGCGGCACGCTGCAGGTTTCGACTGACGGCAATCTCGGCGATGCTTCCGGAGGGCTTTCGCTCGATGGCGGCACGCTGCACACGACGGCCGATATCGTTTCCGGGCGCGCCGTGACGCTCAATGTCGGTGGCGGCACCTTCGACACCGATGGGGCGACCAGCTTGGCATTGGACGGCACCGTGAGCGGCACCGGCGCGCTGACCAAGGACGGCGCCGGCACGCTGGTTCTCAGCGGCGCCAACAGCTACCAGGGTGGCACCGTCATCAATGGCGGCACGGTGCAGATCACCGCCGATGCCAATCTCGGCAACGCTGCCGGCAAGGTCACCTTTGATGGCGGCACGCTCTTCCAGCAAGGTGCAGCCAGCATCGTCGCCAGCCGCAACGCGACGCTTCTGGTGGGCGGAGGAACGTTCCAGGTCGACAGCACTGTGCAGTGGGAAGGCGCGGTCGACGGGGCAGGGGCGCTCACCAAGACGGGAACCGGCGCGCTGATCCTCGGCGCCGACAACACCTATGCCGGCGGCACGACTGTTGCGAGCGGCCTCCTGATGCTGGGCACCGGCGGCACGACCGGGTCGATCCTCGGCGATGTGGTCGACAACGGTACGCTCAGCTTCAACCGCTCCAATCTCTATGCTTTTGGCGGCACGATCTCCGGCAGCGGCGGCGTCACCCAGGACGGAACTGGCAACACCGTGCTCACGGCCGACAATAGCTACGCCGGCAACACGCTGATTGTCGGCGGTGGCGGGCTCTACATCGATGGCGACCAGAGCGCCGGGACTGGGTTGACCAACGTCAATTTCGGCACGCTGGGCGGCAACGGCACCATCGGCGGCGATGTCTTCGTCGACGTTGCGGGCCGACTGGCACCCGGTGGCCCGGGCTCAACGCCCGGCACCCTTACCATCAACGGCAAGCTCGAACTGGCTGACGGCTCGAACCTCGACTATTCGTTCGGCCAGGCTGGCGTCGTCGGTGGCGCCTATAACGACCTCACGGTCGTGCACGGCAATCTGACGCTCGACGGCACGATCAACGTGACGGAGGCGCCCGGCGGCAATTTCGGCCCGGGCATCTATCGCGTCATCAGCTATGACGGCGCTCTGACTGACAACGGGCTTGATACCACGTCGAGCGATCACGTCGTGCAGACCTCCGTTGCAGGTCAGGTGAACCTGGTCGATATCAGCGCGATGACGCTCAACTTCTGGGACGGCGATGCCGGGCCGAAGGCCAATGATGGCATTGACGGCGGCAATGGCACCTGGCGGGCGGCCGGCGACGACAACTGGACCGGCTCCGACGGCGACATAAACGCCGCCTTCTCGAACGGCAGCTTCGCAATTTTCGCAGGTAGCGCTGGCACGGTGACGGTCGACAACACCAATGGCCAGGTGCAGGCCGCGGGCATGCAGTTCGCTACCGACGGCTACTTGGTCCAAGGACAGGACATCGAGCTGGTTGGATCGCAGGCGACGATCCGCGTCGGCGACGGCACCCTGCCGAGCGCGGGCTACACGGCAACGATCGCCGCGACCCTCACCGGCGCCAGCCAGCTGGTGAAGACCGACCTCGGAACTCTGGTGCTTGGCGGCACGAACAACTACACCGGCGGCACCGCCATTCATGGCGGCACGCTACAGGTCTCGGCCGATGCCAATCTCGGCGACGCGGCGGGAGCGCTGTCGTTCGACAATGGCGCGACGCTGCAAAACACTGCCGCGTTCGGCTCGGCGCGCGACGTCACCCTCAACACGGGCGGCGGCACGTTCCAGACAGACGCCGCTCTCACGCTGTCCGGTCCGATCAGCGGCGCGGGCCGCTTCACCAAGACGGGCGGCGCGGCGCTGACGCTGACCGGTACCAATGCCTATGCCGGGCCGACTACCGTTGCGGCAGGCGGGCTCTATGTCGATGGCGACAACAGCCTGGCCACAGGGCTTACCTCGGTCGGGATCGGCGCCACGCTTGGCGGCAAGGGCACGATCGGCGGCAATGTCACGGTGGCCGACGGCGCGACGCTGTCGCCAGGATCTGCCGACGGCACGCCGGGCACGCTGGCCATCGCCGGCGATCTGACGCTCGCCGGCGGCTCGATCCTCAACTACAGCTTTGGCCGGGCGAATGTCGCTGGAGGAGCTCTCAACGATCTGACCACCGTCGGCGGCAATCTCGTTCTCGACGGCACGCTCAACGTGACTGTCTCGCCAGGCGGCACCTTCAGCCCCGGTATCTACCGCGTGTTCGATTACAGCGGGACCTTGACCAACAACGGCCTGTCCGTCGGCTCCATCCCGTCCTCGAACTATTTCGTGCAAACCTCCGTCGATCATCAGGTCAATCTGGTCAATGCAAACGGGCTGAACCTGAACTATTGGGACGGCGATGCCGGTCCGAAGTTCGACGGCACCATCAACGGCGGCAACGGCACCTGGCAAAGCTCCTCGGGCAACGACAACTGGACTGAAGACACCGGCTCGATCAACGCGGGCTATTCCGACGGCGCCTTCGCCATCTTCGCCGGGCAGGCCGGCACGGTGACGGTGGACAACGGGCTCGGCCAGGCAACGGCGGCCGGCATGCAGTTCTCGACCGACGGTTATGTCATCCAGGGCGGCGACATCGGTCTCCTCGGGCCGCAGTCGACGATCCGGGTCGGTGACGGCAGCAGCGCGGGCACAGGCTACACGGCCACGATCGCTTCGGCGTTCACCGGCAGTGCCCAGCTGGTGAAGACGGATGCCGGAACGCTGGTGCTGGCCGGCACCAATAGCTACAC
>NZ_JAIUHJ010000042.1:0-12581 GCF_020165105.1 Mesorhizobium sp. CA5
GGAAGCTCCTGGTCGTCCTCAACGCTATCATTCGCGACAAAACCGCATTCGCGTGAACACAGTTGCCATTCCGTGACGACTGCCGAAGAATGCCGCCGTCCAAAATATCATCGCAACGGCGCCGCTCGGGAACCTTCTGCACCGCTGCAACGCTCCTAAGGCACGGAATGGATCCTCGGGTCTACGCGCGTCGCTTCGCTCCTTGCTCCGCCCGTGGATGACGAACGGAGAGGCGTCGCAGCAATAGTCAAAGCAGCAGCCTGCCGCGAACGACGCCGACCCCCGATCGCGCCCTTGGTCCAAGCACTTCCCCGCTGCGGTCCTTGACTACGAATTGAATCGATCTAATTTGCCGCGCGAATCCTTTGCATGGCGGATTTCAGACGATGAGCGTGCAAACCACGATGCAGGCCGCGGCGCGCGGCCGCTGGGCCGTCGCCGGTATTTTCCTCGCCAATGGTTTCTTGACCGGCAGCTGGGCGCCGCAGATCCCGGTGTTTCTTACTCGACTCGACATCACGCGATTCACCCTCGGCCTGCTGATCCTGCTGTTCGGCGTCGGCGCGGTCATCGCCATGACCTGGTGCGGCCATCTGATCTCCCGGCACGGCTCGCGCAGCGTGACGCGCTGGTTCGGTGTCTGCGGCAGCTTCGGCCTGCTGATCGTGGCGCTCGCCCCTAACGTTCCGCTGGCGGCGATTGCCATGCTCGTCTTCGGCGGCTCAATCGGCGGCATGGATGTCGCGATGAACTCGAATGCCGTCGTGGTGGAAAGGCGGCTTTCGCGCGCGATCATGTCGTCGTCGCACGGCTTCTGGAGCCTCGGCGGCTTCGCCGGCGGCGCGCTCGGCGGCTACTCGATCCAGAATTACGGCTATCTTGCCCATGCCGTCGCGGTGACGGTGATCGCCTTTGCCGTCATCGCGTTTGCCGTTCGTTATCTCATCGCCGAGGGCCGGCCGCAGGCGGTCGAGCACCAGAAGTTCACGCTGCCGCGGCACATGGCCGTCTATCTGGTCGGGCTGATGGCGCTGCTCACCATGATCTCGGAAGGCGCGGTGCTCGACTGGGCGGCGCTCTTCCTGCACCAGGAACTGAGCGCCGATCTCGCGGTCGCCGGGCTGGCCTATGCCGCCTTCTCCGGGGTCATGGCGCTGATGCGTTTCCTGGGCGACGGCGTGCGCAACCGCTTCGGCGCGGTGTCGACCTTGCGCGGCTCCGCGCTGGTCGCCGCCGCCGGCATGCTGGTCGCCGGCCTCTCGCCGTCGCCTTACCTTGCCATAGCCGCCTTTGCTTTCTGCGGCTTCGGCATCGCCAACATGGTGCCGATCATCTTTTCGGCCGGCGGCAATCAGGAAGGCATGTCGTCCGGCACCGGCATGAGCGTCGTCACCACCATGGGCTATTCCGGCATATTGGTGGCGCCGTCGGCAATCGGCTTCGTCGCCGAGCATTCGAGCTTCGGCCCGATCTTCGTTGCGCTGTCCGCGCTGCTGGTCGTCGTGCTCTTGATGGCCGGCCTCGCTCACCGGGCCGAATTCGCGCCCGAGCCCATACCGGCCGAATAGCGCTTCAGTTCCTCATGCAGGAAATCCGCCACGCGGCGGATGCGCATGCTGGTGCGCACGTCCCGATGCATGGCGAGCCAGACCGGTAGGTTCGGCAAAGGCACTTCGGGCAAGAGCTTTTGGAGGTCCGCATCGGCATCGGCCAACGGCTCCTGGCCGATGCCGATGTGTGGGATATCGTCATCGTGAGCCGTCGCGTCTCGCCGCATGATCAATGCAGAGCACGGGAAACGAACCGGCCGGGCCAAAGCCCGGCCGCAACTCATTGAAGGATCAGATCCTGCCCATCAACAAGAGTATCAACAGCACGACCAGGATGACGCCAACGATCCCCGACGGCCCGTAGCCCCAGGAGCGCGAATGCGGCCAGGCCGGCACCGCGCCGATCAGGATCAGGATAAGGATAATTACGAGAATTGTGCCGATCGTCATGAAAAACCCTCGCCGTCTGGTTGAACTTCGAGGGAACAATGCAAAAAGCCGCCCGGTTGTTCCCGGGCGGCTTTTTTCCTTGGGGTTGTGAAACGCTCTATTCCGCAGCTTTCGGGAAGGCCTCCGCCGGCCCCGCGCCCGTCTCGCTGGGCGGCTCGTCGGTCATGACTTTGCCTTTGCCGCGCCGCAACAGGCGGCTGAACCAGCCGCGGCGCTGGCCGGGCTTCACCTTGGCGCGCGTGAACACCATCAGCATCGAGGGCGTCACCACCAGCGTCAGCAGCGTGGCGAAGGACAGGCCGAAGACGATCGCCGAGGACAGCGAGATCCACCATTGCGTCGACGGCGCGTTGATCGTCGTCTCGTGATGGAAGATTTCGAGACCGAGCCCGAAGGCGATCGGCAGCACGCCGAGGATGGCCGAGACCGCCGTCAGCACCACCGGACGGGCGCGCTCGCGGCAGGTCTGCAGCACCGCGTCCATCTTGTCCCAGCCTTCCTCGCGCAACCGGTCGTAAGTGTCGATGAGCACGATGTTGTTGTTCACCACCACACCGGCCAGCGCGATGACCCCGATGCCCGACATGACGATGCCAAAGGCCTCGCCTGTCAGAAGCAATCCGAGGAACACGCCGATCGTCGCCATGACCACGCAGGACAGGACGAGCCACACGCTGGTGAATTTGTTGAACTGCGCAAGCAGCACCAGGAAGATCAGGAAGATCGCCGCGCCAAAGGCCTTGCCGAGGAAGGCGCTGGCTTCCGCGCTGTCTTCGTTGGAGCCGGCGAGCTTCCAGCGAATGCCGCTGCCGAGATCCATATCGCTGACGGCCTTGGTCACCTGCTCCTGCACCGCCGCGACCTGCGCGCCGGCGCTGACATTGGCCTGCACGACCACGGTGCGCGCGCCGTCGATGCGGTTCAGGATACCGACGGTCGGCTCCGGCTTGCGCACGACGAAGTTCGAGATCGGCACCGACCCTTGCGAGGTCTGCACCCTGAGCTCGTCGAGCGTCGACAGCGTGCGCCGATCCTCGGGCAGGCGGAGCCGGATGTCGACCGCATCGTCGGCACCGGCCGGCCGGTATTCCGACAGCTTGAGGCCGTTGGTCACCAGTTGCACCACCGTGCCGACCGAAGTCGGGCTGATGCCGTATTGCGCCGCCTTGGCGCGGTCGACCTCGATCGCCCAATCGACGCCGGGCGGCGGCAGGCCGTCCGAAATGTCGATGACATTGGGGATCTTGGCGATGCGTGCCGCGACCGCGCGCGCCTTATCGTCGAGCCCGGCCGGGTCGACGGCCGAAAGCCTGATCTGGATCGGCTTGCCGGTCGGCGGGCCGGCTTCCGGCACGCGCACTTCGACATCGACGCCGGGAATGCCGGCCATCACGCCGCGCAGGTCGTCGAGGATCTGGTTGGCAGACTTGCGCTCGCGCCAATCGACGAACTCGTACTGGATGACGCCGACCACGTCTTCCGGAATGTCCTGGCCGCCGCCTTGCGTCTTGCCGACGCGGGTATAGACCGACTTCACGCCGGGCCAGCCGAGCAGACGGTTCTCCGCCGTCTTCGTCGCGGCGTCCATTTCGGCCAGCGAAAGATTGCCGCGGGCATGCACATAGAGCAGGCCGTAATCCGGCTCGACGCTGGGGAAGAACTCGACGCCGGCGCCATATTTCGAATAGGCGAAGCCGACGCCGACCAGAAGTCCGACGGTGAGCAGGATCACCGTGATCGGGAAGCGCACCGCCTGCTTGACCACCGCCATGTACCAGCCGTCGCGGTTGCCTTCCTCGTGATGCTCCGGCGCCTTGGCGAAGATCGCGCCCAAAGTCGGCGCGAAGACCAGCGCGTAGAGCATCGAGGCCGACAGCGTCACGATCAGCGTGATCGGCATATATTTCATGAAGTCGCCGATGATGCCCGGCCAGAACAGCAGCGGCGAGAAGGCGGCGATGCGCGTCATCGTCGCCGCGATGACCGGGCCGGCCATGCGCTTGGCTGCCAGCGCGAAGGCATCCGCCTTCGGCATGCCCTCGCTCATGCGCCGTTCCGCGAATTCGGTGACGATGATGGCGTCATCCACCAGCATGCCGACGGCCAGGATCAGGCTGAACAGCACGATCATGTTGATCGTGTAGCCCATCATGGCAAGCAGCAGGATGCCCATCAGGAACGATGACGGGATGGCAAGCCCGATGAGCAGCGAGGCCCGCCCCGACAGCGCATAAAGGATGACGATGAACACCAGGATGACGGCGATCATCACATGGTTCTGCAGGTCGCCCAGCAGCTGGTTGACGAAGACCGACTTGTCCTGCGTGTAGGTGACATGCATGCCCTCGGGCATGGTCTTGATAAAGGTGTCCGACACTTCCCTCACATGGTTCAACGTGTCGATCAGGTTGGCGCCTATGCGCTTCTTGACTTCGATGGCGATCGCAGGCTTGCCGTTGAGGCGAGTGACCGTCTCGGCGTCCTTGAAGGTCGAGCGTATGGTCGCGATGTCCTTGGCCTGGACCACGGCGTTCCGCGTGGCGACCACCGGCAGGTTCGCGACATCCTCGGGCGTCTCGATCAGCGACGGCACCTTGACCGCGTATTTGCCTTCCGAGCCTTCGAGATTGCCGGCCGCGACCAGGCTGTTGGAGGAGGCGACGCCCTGGATCACCTGGTCGAGCTGCAGTCCGTAGGAGGAAAGCTTCACCGGATCGACGACAACCTCGACAAGGTCGTCGCGAGCGCCCTGCAGCGAGCCTTCGAGCACGCCGGGCACCTCCTCGATGCGGTCGCGCAGCTCGCGCGCGGCCGACGTCAGCACGCGCTCCGGCACATCGCCGGAAAGCGTGACGACCAGAACCGGGAATTCAGAGACGTTGACCTCGTTGACGGTCGGCTCCTCGGCGGCCTGCGGCAGGTCGGCCTTGGCGTCCTGCACCTTGCTGCGCGTGTCCTGCAGCGCTGTCGCGAGATCCGTCTGCGGCTGGAATTCGACCAGCACATAGCCGCCGCCCTGGAAGGCGGCTGAGCGCATCTCTTTGAGCCCCTTGAGGCTCTTGAGCTTGCTTTCCATCGGCCTGAGCAGCAGGCGCTCGGAATCCTCCGGTGAGATGCCCTGATAGATCAGGCTGACATACATCATCGGAATCGGAACGTCGGGCTCTGCTTCCTTCGGCGTGGACTGGTAGGCGACCCAGCCCGCAACGACCAGAAACAGCAGCGCCGATATGGTGAGGCGAGCGTTGTTGATGGCGAGTCTGACGATATCCATGACTTCGGCCTGTTATGCTTCGGGGGCTGCGGACTGCCATCGCCGGATTGGGCCGGCGACGGACGCGTCCTGCTTTACTGCGTGCCGGCGGTGGCTTCGCCAATCAGCTTGTTGATGGTCGCCTGGTCGGCCTCGACGGGCTTCACCGGATCGCCCTCCTTCACCAGCTCCTGGCCGGCGACGATGATGCGCGCATCTTGCGGAATGCCGCCCAGCACCAGGCCGTGCGGCGTGTCGTCGACCAGGTCGATCGGAAAGAACGCCACCTTGTCGTCCTTGCCGACGGCGCGAATGCCGAGGTCGCCCTTGTCGCCGAGCGTCACCACCGAACGCGGCAGCATGACCGCGTTGGTCGGCTCGGCGCTGAGCGCGATCTCGGCCGTCATGCCGGCGGGGATGGAGCCGTCGGGATTGGGTATCGCCACCTCGACGCGGAAGGTGCGGGTCTGCGCCGAGGCATCGCGGCTGATGTAGCGCACGGTGCCGGTGACCTTCTGGTCGTTGACGAGGCGGACATCGGCCTCGTCGCCGATCTTGACGTAGCGCAGGTCGCGCTCGCTGATCTCGCCGCGGGCGATGACCGGATCGAGCTTCAGGACTGTCGCCACCTCGCCGCCCTGCATCACCGAGCTGCCGAGCTCCACCGGGATGCGGTCGATGACGCCGTCGAATGGCGCCTTGACCTCGTTGCGGTCGAGCTCCGCCTGCGCGGTGTCCAGCTGCGATTGCGCCAGCGTCAGGTTGGAGCGGGCGGTATCGAGCTGCAGCTTCGGCAGATTGCCGGTCTTGGCCAGCCGCTCGGCGGCATCGAGCTCGGCTTTGCGCTGCGCCAGCAATTGCTTGGCATTGTCGACGTTGGAGATCTTCTCCTCGGCCGCGAGCATCAGCACGAGGTCGCCGGTCTTGACGCGGTCGCCCTGCTTGACCGGCAACTTCTCGATGACGCCGGCGACGCGCGTCGCCAGCACGGCCCGCTTGTCGGCCTCGGTCAGGCCGGAGATGCGGATGGCGCGCGCATAGGTCTTGCGCGGCGGCGTCACCACCGCGACCGTGCGCAACGCAGCCTTGGGCTCGGCTTGCGCGGCGTCCTGCTTGGTGGCCTCCGGCTGAGCGGGCTTGCCGGCGTCGGCGTGCTTGTCCGTGGCGGCCGACTTGTCGGTGGTAACCGACTTGTCGGCGGCGCTACCGACGGACGAAAACTCACCCGTGCCCATCCAGGCCGCGAATCCGATGAGCACGACAATGGCAGCAAGCTTGTGAAACCTGATTTTCGGCATCGTCATTTTTCCGTTGCAGGACCTGGCGAGGTCGGCGCTTCCGACTTCGGGCGCGCGGCCGATATGGGTGTGCGCGGGGCCTAGTTCAATTTGCCGTGATCGGCGAAGCGCAGCTTCTACCTGAAAGTTGCGGCGCAATATAGTCGGAAAAGTTGCGGAAGCATTGCGAAGTGGAACGTGGTTCCTCGACAAATCCAAGCTTTTCTGCCAGACGGCTGCGCTTTTTTCCGGCGCGCCAATAGTTTTCCATGGCTTCCCTAACGTTACTGGCAGCAGCCGTCAGGATGATGCGGAAAGCTCCCCTCTGAAGCGCCGATCATCCGCGTTGACCGCGGTTCCGTCCCCGCCATTCCCGGGCTGAAGCTGTCAAGTGATGAGCTTCAGCAGCCGGAAAAGACGCTCGAATGTCTTGCCATAGGGCGGGCGCAGCAGGCCGCCGGCGCTGAGCTTCGACTGGATGAAGATCGGCTTTTCCTTGCTGAAGGTGCGAAAACCCCACTCGCCGTGATAGGCGCCCATGCCGCTGTCGCCGACGCCGCCGAAGGGCTGCCGCTCCTGCGCCAGATGCATCATGCAGTCATTGACCGTAACGCCGCCGGCCACGGTTTCGCGCATGACCCTGCGGCGATTGGCGCTGTCGCTGCCGAACCAGTAAAGCGCCAGTGGACGCTCGCCCCGGTTCACATGATCGATAGCCTCGTCCACGCTGCCATATTCGACGATCGGCAGCACCGGTCCGAAAATCTCCTCGCGCATCAGCCGCAGAGTCTCGCCGGCATTGCGCACCAGCACGGGCGCCATCTTGCGGTCGCTGATGCCGAGCTTCTCGTTCGCAGGATTGACCTCGATGATGTCGGCACCGGCGTCGCGCGCCTCGGCGATCATATCGCTCAGCCGCCGATGATGCCGCTCGCTGACGATCGCCGTATAGTCGGGATTGTCGCCGAGGCGCGGATAGAGCTTTGCGATTGCCGCCGCGAACTTGGCCGCGACCGCCGCGCCCTGGCCTTGCGGGACCATCAGATAGTCGGGGGCGATGCAAGTCTGGCCGGCATTGAGCAATTTGCCATAGGCCACGCTGGCGACCGCCGCGTCGAGATCGCAGGAGGGATCGAAGATCGCCGGCGACTTGCCGCCGAGCTCGAGCGTCACCGGCGTCAGATTGGCAGCGGCAGCCAGTGCCACCTGGCGGCCGACGGCGGTCGAGCCCGTGAACAGGAGGTGGTCGAACGGCAAGGACACGAACGCCTTGCCGACCTCCGCGTCGCCGACCATCACGCTGACCTCGTCGGCGGCGAAATATTTTTCGACCAGGCTGGCGAGCAGGTCCGAAAATTTCGGCGTCAGCTCCGAAGGCTTGATCAGCACGCGGTTGCCGGCGGCCAGAGCGGCGGTCGCCGGCGCGATGGCGAGCTGGAAAGGATAGTTCCAGGGCGAGACGATGCCGACGACGCCGAGCGGCTGCGGCAAGAGGCGGTTGCGGCCGGGCAGGAAGGGCAGGCTGGTGGCGACGCGGCGCTCGCGCATCCAGGCGCCGAGATGCGACAGCGCATGCCTGATGCCGGCGCGCACGACGAACAGTTCGGCAAGCCGCGTCTCCTGAGCCGAGCGGGCGGAAAAATCGCTGTCGATCGCCGCGCAGATCTCGGCCTCGTGCTTTTCAGTGAGCGCCAGCAGGCGCTTCAGCCGATCCTTGCGCACGTCCAGCGTCGGGAACGGCTCCTTCTCGAAGGCCCTGCACTGCGCTTCAAACCTGACCCCGAGAGCGTTTTGTCTGGTTTGCAGCATCGCGACCTCCCCTTTACGTTCAGGTAAGCTATATCGCCCCGACAACCGAATCCAGCATTGCCCCGGTTCCGCTGGGGAAGATGCTGACAGCCGGAGCGGACTTGCTGACAGGTATGGAAGACATCAGGCGCGGCGGCGCGCGGATTCTGGCTTAATGTGCGCTGCCAGGAACTCCTTGACTCGACGCCCGGGTGCCGGGCCGCGCATCGGCCTGAAGCCGTCGTCGAGCTCGCCCGACAGGTCGAGCGTCGCTTGGCTGCCGACGGCGTCGTAATTCTCTTCCAGCCAGTCGCTGGCGGCGCTGCGGCCGAGGTCGCGCAGATAGGCGATGAAAGCCCATTCGGCGTTGACCTTGGACGACGCGGAGAGGTCCTTGAAAGCCTCGTCGGCGTCGATGCGGTGCATGCGGATGTCGCGATATTCGCCATGCGGCAGGCGTCCGGCCGCGATCAACTCCTTGACGAAGGCGATCGAGCGGAATTCGCGCAGCAGCCCGGCATTGAAGGTGATCTCGTCGATGCGGTTCTGGATCTCATTGGCGCTCTTCGGCGTGCCTTCGCGCACCACCGGATTGATCTGCACCAGAAGCACGTCCTCGGTCGCCGCCGTCTTGAAGAACGGATAGAGCGCCGGATTGCCGCCATAGCCGCCGTCCCAATAGGGCACGCCTTTGATTTCGACGGCGCGGAACAATTGCGGCAGGCAGGCCGAAGCCATCACCGTGTCGAGGTCGATCTCGCCGTCGGAGAAGACGCGCAGCTGTCCGGTCTCGACATTGGTCGCCGAGATGAACAGCTCAATCGACTTGCAGCCGCGCACGTTGTCGAAGTCGATCTCCTTCGCCACCACATCGCGCAGCGGGTTGAGGCCGAGCGGATTGGCGACATAGGGCGAGAACACCCGCGACATCGTGTCGAAGAAGACATAGCCGGGCGTGTTCTCGATCGACCAATTGCCCCAGACCACGTCCCACGGCATGCGCTGCACCGGGCTGAAACGGCCCTTCGAGGCCACCGCCCGCCAGAAGTCCTCGAGCTTCTTGCGCGCGCCTTCCACGCCGCCCCGGACAAAGCCGTCGGCCAGCGCCACCGCGTTCATGGCGCCGGCACTGGTGCCGGACACCGCCGCGATCTCCAGCCGCCCGTCCTCCAGCAGCTGGTCGAGCACGCCCCAGGAAAAGGCGCCATGCGAACCGCCGCCCTGGAGGGCGATGTTGATCTTCTTCTTTTCCTCCGCCTTGCCGTTCTTCGCCATGGCGTTCCTTGTCTCGATGCGCCGGCCTACCGCTGCCTCATTTTGCACGGAGACGGCGCAGTCAGCTTATGTTGCAGTGCAGCATATAGGGGCGGACCAAGGCAAGAACACGAACACACAAGCGTGATCGGATGAAATTTCGGCCACGAGTGAGCTCTTTCCTCGCCCCCGGGAGTGGGCTACGGCCACGGCATGCTGAGACTGTCGTGACTGATCAGGCCGAGGCTTGATTGCCACGTGGTTCCCCCAATCCGTCGCTGCTTCGCAGCGCCACCTTTCCCCCCTCCGGAGGGAAAGGAAGGGAGCCTTGCTGGACGGGCGTTGACGGCAAAAAGCTTGGCGCCTTTCCTCTACCCCGTCGATCGGGGGAGAGGTGGCTCGGCGAAGCCGAGACGGAGTGGGGGTCGACCAGCGCTGCATAAGACAAGGCATGCGCCAAGCTGCCATGCACGCTATCGCCAAAGGCCAGCCGCTTGGAAAGGTGTGCATGCCGTAGCCGAGGTGGGGCGAGGAACCGAACCTCTCAAGCCACGAGATCGGGCACCGGCCCGACATAATGCGACTGTGGCCGGATGAGCCGCCCGGTCGCCTGCTGCTCGCGCGCGTGCGCAATCCAGCCGGCAACGCGGCCGGCGGCGAACACGTTGGAGAAGGCCTCCTTCGGGAAGCCGACCGCTTCCAGGAGGAGCGCTGTGTAGAATTCGACATTGGTCTGGATCGAGCGCTGCGGCTTGGCGATGCTGAGCACCTCGAGCGCCGCCTGCTCCACGGTTTCGGCGAAGGCCAACCTGCTACCCATCTCCTTGCTGCTCGTCTTGTTGCGCGAACCGAGCTGCCGCACGACCGTCTTCAGCGCATCGGCTCGCGGGTCGCGCACGCGGTAGATGCGATGGCCGAAACCCATGATGCGCTGGCCATGGGCGATCTCGTTGCGCAGCCATGCCGTGGCGTCGCCGCTGGCCTTGATGGCGTCCAGCATCTCGATCACCGGCCCCGGCGCGCCGCCATGCAGCGGACCTTTCAGCGCGCCGAGCCCAGCCAGGATCGCCGAGGTCAGTCCGGCCTGGGTCGAGGCCACCACGCGGGTCGCGAAGGTCGAGGCGTTGAGCCCGTGGTCGCAGACCGTCACCAGATAGCTGTCGAGCGCCTTGGTAAGCGCGGGCGAGGCGGAGCCGGAAAGCATGCGCAGCATGTCGCCGGCATGATCGGCTTTTTCGTCGGGAGCAATAGGCGTCTTACCCCGGCCAAGGCGCAGCAAGGCCGGCGTCAGCACCGCAGGCGCCGCGACCAGCCGCAGCGCATCGGCAAGCCTGTCGCCGTCCGGCAGGACGGCCATGCCGGCGCGCATGCCGCTGTAGACGTCGAGCGGCGCAAGCTGGGCAAGCATCGGCTGGACGCGATCGAACACTTCCACCCGAGCCTTGCCGATCGCCTCCTCCAGTTCGGCATCGCTCGGAAGGTCGTCGAAGAAGCCCTCGAACAGCAGACGCACCACCTGCGCGTAGCGCCGGCGGCCGGCCAGTTCCATCAGCGAATGGCCTCGGATGGTGAGGTGCCCACCCGCACCATCGACATCGGAAAGCACCGTGTCTGCCGCCACAACATCATCGAGCCCATTTGCCATGACCGTCTCCTTGACCTTTGGTGCATGACAATTAATGCTGCGCAATCAATGCATCAATCTTGATCAAGATAATCAATGTAAGGTGTCGAATGACGGAATGGCTGACGCGAGATGAGGCGCTGGAGCGGCTCAACGTCCGTCCGCAGACGCTTTATGCGTATGTCAGCCGCGGCCGCATCGGCATGAAGCCGGACGAAGCAGACCCGCGCCGCAGCCGGTACCGCGCCGACGACATCGCCGCGCTCGCCACGCGCCGCGACCGCGGAAGGAGCCCGCAGGCAATCGCCGAAAGCGCGATCGCCTGGGGCGAGCCGGCGATTCCCACGTCAATCTCCACGGTGCTGCATGGTCGTCTCATCTATCGCGGCAGGGACGCGGTGGAGCTTTCGGCGACGGCGACGCTCGAGGAGACCGCCGAACTGCTATGGGCTTCCGCCCGTCCGGTATCGTTCGCCTCGCTGACCCCTTCGGCCGCCCGGCAAAGCGGCACGCCCACCGCCTTCGCCAGGCTTTCGGCGCTCGCCGCCGGAGGCTGGTCCTCGCTCGGACGCAGGCCGGCGATGCTGCAGCAGGACGGCGCCGCCGCGACCAGCGCGCTGGCAACCGCGCTCGGCGCGTCGCCGGGCTCCGAACCCGTGCATATCAGGCTGGCGCAGGGCTGGTCGGTGGAAGCCGCCGGCGCCGATCTCATCCGCAAGGCGCTGGTGCTTTTGGCCGATCACGAGCTCAACACCTCGACCTTCGCCGCCCGCGTCGCGGCCTCCACCGGCGCGCCGATCGCCGCCTGCCTGCTCGCAGGCCTTGCGACGCTGACCGGCCCGCGCCACGGCGGCGCCGGCGCGGCGGCGATCACGCTTGTCGAGGATGCCGGGCGGCTGGGTCCGGACGAGGCGATTGCACGCTGGCTCGCTCATGACCGGCCGCTGCCAAGCTTCGGCCACCCGCTTTACCCGGAGGGCGATCCGCGCGCGCAAGCACTGCTGCCCGACCTGGAGATCGATGACGGGATCGTACATCTTCGCGACGCCGTGCTCGCCGCGACCGGGCTGCATCCGAATATCGATTTTGCGCTGGCCGCGATGACGCGCAGCCTCAGCCTGCCGGCCGATGCGCCGTTCCGCCTGTTCGCGCTCGGCCGCAGCGTCGGCTGGACGGCGCATGCTGTCGAACAGGTGACCAGCAACAGGCCGATCAGGCCCCGCGCCCGTTATGACGGGCCAATTAGCGCGGGATGATGACTTGCAGATTAGCCGGAACGCGTTTGAGGTCGTCATTCTAGGGCGGAGTAAGGAGCGAAGCGACGCGCGCAGACCCTAGAATCCTGTGTGTTGGTTCTGGTGTATGGTTGAAGTGGGAAGGAGACC
>NZ_JAIUHJ010000043.1:0-6184 GCF_020165105.1 Mesorhizobium sp. CA5
ATGCGTGATGTCCATCCTCGCCTCGCCGGCCGTGAGCGCCTTGCCGTCATCGACCACCGTCGCCTTGAGAAAGTTCATGCGCGGAGTGCCGATGAAACCGGCAACGAAGGCATTGTCCGGATCGTCGTAGAGCGACAGCGGCGTGCCGGTCTGCTCGATGCGGCCCGCCTTCAAGACGACGATCTTGTCGGCGAGTGTCAGCGCCTCTGTCTGGTCATGCGTGACATAGACCATGGTTCGGCGGATCGACTGGTGCAAGCGCTTGATCTCGGCGCGAAGCTCGGTACGCAGCGCGGCATCCAGATTGGAGAGTGGCTCGTCGAACAGAAAGAGCCGCGGGTCGCGCACCAGCGCCCGGCCGATGGCGACGCGCTGGCGCTGGCCACCGGAAAGCTCGCGCGGCAGACGGGACAGCAGCGGCTGGATCTGGAGCAGGCGCGCGACACCGGCGACCTTCTCATCAGACGTGCTGCGGTCGAGCCCGCGCATCTTCAGCGGAAAGGCGATGTTCTGCGCCACCGTCATGGTCGGATAGAGCGCGTAGGACTGGAACACCATTGCGACATCGCGATCCCGCGCTGGCAAGTTGGTGACATTGCGGTCCCCGATGACGATGGTGCCGGAATCGATCGGGTTAAGGCCGGCCACCGCATGGAGCAGCGTCGATTTCCCGCAGCCGGACGGGCCGAGCAGGACTACGAAAGACCCCTCCTCCACCTCGACTGACACGTCGTCCAGCACCTGGACCGCGCCGTAGGATTTCGAGACCGACTTTATCGAGAGTTGCGCCATCTGAAGTTCAGCCCTTCACGCTGCCAAGTGTCATGCCGCGTACGACCTGCCCCTGCACCAGGACGCCGAGGACGATCATCGGCAGCATGATGAGCGTGGCGGCCGCAGTGAGCGCGCCCCACTGGATGCCCTGGAACGTCAGGAACGAGGTGATCGAGACCGGCAGTGTCTGGGTGTCGCGGCCGGTGAGCACCAAGGCGACGAAGAACTCGTTCCAGGTGAAGAGCACACACAGGATCAGCGTCGCGACAATGCCGCCGCGCGCCGCCGGCAGATAGACGTGCCAGAAGATCGCAAACTCGCGTGCGCCGTCGACGCGCGCGGCGTCGCGCAACTCCTTCGGAATGTCATCGAAGAAGGTAATGAGCAGTGAGATGGCGAAAGGCACGTTGACGAAGGCATAGGCGGCGATCAGCAGCCAGTGCTTGTTCAGCGCGCCGATGCGGGTCGCCAGATAATACATCGGAATGACGAAGAGCAGAGCCGGCGCGATGCGCAGGCTGAGGATGAATTTTTCCCGTGCGCGGCGCAGCTCCGCTGGCTGCTGCGCAAGCCCATAAGCTGCGAGCGAACCTACCGCGACGGCGAGCGCGCTGGAGAGGAGCGAGACGATGAGGGAGTTGGCGAAGGCGCTTAGGAAGCCGCGATTGGCGAACACCGTGCGGTAGTTGTCCAGCGTCGGGCTGAACAGCCAGACCGGCGGAATGGCGAAGGCATCGCGGGTCGTCTTGAAGGAGGTGACGACGACCCAGTAGAGCGGGAACAGCACCGCCAAGAGAAGCAGGCCCAACCCGAGATAGAACAGCGCGCGTCTGCCCATCAGCGGTCCCCTGCCTTGGGGAAGAGCACGCTGTACATGGTCAGCAGCGCGACATTGGTGAACACCGTCAGGATAATGGCGATGGCCAAGGCATAGGAGATGTCGAAATTGGTGAAGGCGACGATATAGCCGTAATAATTCAGCGTCTCGGTCGACAGCGCCGGGCCCCCACGGGTCATTATGTAGAACAGATCGAAGGCCTTGATGCTGTCGATCGCTCGGATCAGCGCGACGATCGCTAGCGCGCGGCGCAGCATTGGCAGAAGCACATACCAGGTGACCTGCCATTCGCGGGCACCATCGACCCGGGCGGCGTTGAGCGGGTCGGTGGGTGCCGATTCAAGCGCTGCCATCACCAGGAGGATGACGAAAGGTGTCCATTGCCAGATGTCGGCGATCAGCACGGAAAACAGCGCGATCCGCGGACTGCCCAGCCAATCGACCTGGGAAATGCCTGCCAACGACAGAAGATAGTTCGCCATGCCGGTGGCGGGGTCGAACAGGAATCGCCAGGTAAGCCCGACGACAACCGGCGTCATGATGATCGGCACCAGGAGCAGCGTCCTGACCAGCCGCTTCATGGCGAAATCGCGATCGAGGAAGAGCACGACTGCAAGACCGAGCGCGATCTCGATGACCGTCGCGAGCGTGGTGAAGAGCACCGTGCGCCAGAGCGCGGCCATGGCGCGCGGGTCGCCGAGGAAGCGGATGTAGTTGTCGAGGCCGACGAATTTCTCGCGCCCTGCCCGCATCAGCGAAAGGTCGTGCAGCGATATCCAGATGACGAACAGCGTCAGCGCCACCGACGCCACCGTCAGGCAGACGATGATCGGCTGGAAGAAATGTCTTGTCGGATCGGACGCTGGGGCCACGGGTCTCATCGGGTCAACCTGAAATTTTCACCCTGCCGCGCACAGGGAGCGCACGCGGCAGGGCACGCCTCTCGCCCTAGCGGGCGAGTGCGGCGTTGTTGGCGTCGTCGGCTTCCTTCAAGGCGTCGGCCGCACTTGCGGTTCCGGCGAGCGCCTTGGAGACGGCGATCCCGGTGTTGTTGATGATCTCGTTCGCCTTCTCGACCGTGGGCAGATACTGGGGATTACCGGCGTTGATGGCCGCGATCATGCCTTCTTTGAAGGCGCCGTAGCGCTTGCCGAAGCTGTCGCTGTTGAGCGCCGACAGCGAGGTCACGCCGGAGTTGGGATCGGTTTCGATCGACTTCAGCTGCTGTTCCTTGGCGGTCGCCCAGGTGGCGAAAAGCGCTGCCGCTTCCTGGTTCTTCGACTCGGCCGAGACGTACATCGAATGCACCGCGAGCGAGGACGAGCCGCCCTTGGGCGAGGTCGACTTCATCGGCACCGGCACGTAGCCGACCTTGCCGACCACCGTCGAGACGGCCGGGTCTTCGTTATAGGCGCCGTTGACGGTGGCATCGAGAGTGATCGCCGCCTTGCCCTGCTGGAACAGCAGCCGGTTCTCTTCCCAACCGAAATTGGCGACGCCGACCGGGCCGTAGTTCTTCAATACGCTAGTGAAGGCGTCGAGCGCGGCGATGCCCTCAGGCGTGGCCAGCGCCGACTTGCCGTCGGCATCGAAGAAGGAGCCACCGAAGCCCCACAGATAGGCCGCCCAGACATAGACGCCCTGGATGCCCTGCTGGCCGCGCATGGTGATGCCAGCGATCTGCTTGTTCGTCTTTTCCGAGATGGTTTTCGCGGCGTTCTCAATGTCCTCGAAGGACTTGGGCGCGGCCAGCCCGTATTGCTCGAACAGGTCCGTGCGGTACATGACGAAGGTGCTCTCGCCATAGACCGGCAGGCCATAGACCTTGCCGTCCAGCACATTGGTGTTGAAGTAGCCGGGCACGAAATCGGACTTGTCGAAATTTTCTTTGTGCTTGGCCAGGAAATCGTCGAGCGGCACGATGTAGCCGGATTTCACGAACCCCGGCAGATAGATGATGTTGTTCTGGACGACGTCGTAGCGGCCCGACTTGGAGGAGAACTCGAGCAGCTCCTTGGCGGTGATGTCCTGCTCGGGCACGACCTCGATCGCGACGTCGATGCCAGTCTTGTCCTTAAATTCGGGCACCATCTTCTGGATGGCGTCGGTGGTCGGATGACCCTCGAGCAGCACCGATATCTGAACGCCGTTGAACGGCTTTTCTTCGGCGGAGGCCGGCGCGGCCAGCGACAGCGCGGCGGCGGCCGCGCCAAGCATAAGTAGATTGCGCCTGTTCAGCATGTTTCGTCTCCCATTCTTGGGCCGTCTGGCCTCGTTGCAACAGCGCTGTTCGTTTGATTGTCTTCAACCGAGGCGCACGATTTCGCCGCTCTCCGCCGACTGCATCATGGCAAGGGTGAGTTCGAGCGAACGAAGGGCTTCCCGGCCGGTGGCGATCGGCATCGCCGCGCCGTCCAGCCAGTCGATGAGGCCGCTGAGCTGGCGCGCGAGGTCGCCGTCGACGCGGCCGTTGAGCAAAGGCCAATGCTGGGTGTCGATCTCGCGGGACCCCTCATTGCTAGCGAAATAGAGCCCGCTGTCGCCGCACTGGACCTCGAAGGATCCATCTGTGCCGAGAAGTTCCATGCGCGCGTCGATCATGTGGCGCGCGCCGGACGGCAGCGACCAGGCGCTCTCGAAATTGACGACAGTTCCACCGGAAAAGCGCACGATCGCCGTGATACTGTCCTGCGTGCCGGAGGCGCCAAGCAGCTTGTCGGTCTGCTGCGCATAAACCGAGACCGGCTGCTGGTCCTCCAGAATCCACAGCACCATGTCGACGTCGTGGACGGTGACATGCAGCGCCAGCGGCAGCTTGCCGCCATAGCGCTTCGGGCCTTCGGTGCGGGCGCTGTTGCGCCTAGCATAGATGTGGATTGGCTCACCGATCTTGCCCGATGTCATCAGCTCCTTGGCGGCGCCGTAGCGCGGATCGAAACGCAGCAGGTAGCCGACGCCGAGCTTTACGCCCGCCGCCTCGCAGGCGGCGATGATCGTCTTGGCCTCGTCTATCCTGGACGAGATCGGTTTCTCGACGAAGACGTTGATGCCGGCTTCGGCGACCGCAACCGCCGGCCCCAGATGTAGATTGTCTGGCGTGCAGATAGAGACGAGGTCGAGATCGCGCTCCGAGCCGAGCAATGCCTGATGACTGTCGTAGACTTTGCAGCCCGGCGCCTTGGCTGCCACGGCTTCGGCCAGCGCGCGGTTGGGATCGACGATGGCCGCGAGCTCGGAGCCCACCATGTTGGCAAAGATGCCGGCATGCATAGAGCCCATGAAGCCTGCACCGATGACGGCCACGCGACGGCGCTTGATCATGATGGATTCCTTTTCAGTTGCGGACGGGCGTTCCAGGCGGCGACCTCGTTGGCGAAGCGGCGGGTGATGGCGTCGGGCCGTGTGATCGCGCCGCCGACGACGATGAAACGGGCGCCGAGCTCGAAGCAGCGGGTTGCCTCTTCGGGCGTCCAGATGCGACCCTCGGCGACAAAGGGAAGGCCGGCGCGGGCGAATTCCTCCATCAGGTCGAAGGCGGGGCCGCGCTGCTCCCTAGAGTAATCCGTGTAGCCGGCCATGGTGGTGCTGATGAGGTCGGCGCCGGCATCGAGCGCGCGCCTGCCTTCGTCGAGCGTGGCGACATCGCCCATCGACAGACGCCCTTTCGCGGCGATGGCTGAGAACATCGCCGTCAGCTCGGCCGGTCGCGGCCGACGGGTTGCGTCGATCGCGACGATGTCGGCCCCGGCGTCGATGACGGCGGCGACGTCGTCGAGCGTCGGCGTGATGTAGACCTCGGTGTCGTCGCGCCTGGCCTTGATCAAGCCGATCAGCGGCACCTCGACCGCATCTCGAGCGGCGACGATGTTGGCCGTGCCCTCAATGCGCACGCCGGTGGCGCCGCCCAACAGGACGGAGCGCGCCATGGCGGCGATGTGGCCGGGAGCGTCGAGCGGCAGGCCAGGCTCGGCCTGGCATGACACAACCAGCGTTCCATCGAGTGTGGCGAGCAAATCGCCCTGCTTGGCCTGCACCGGGTCTTCTCCTGGAAGAGCATCACCGCTCTAACCAAGCGCAGATGAAAGTTTTTGTCAATAAGCTATTTTTGATGAAAATTTTCGTCAGAGCTCTTTGGTCGTGCCAGCATAGCTGCGCCAAGCAGGCCGGCATCGGCGCCAGCCCGCGCGGCAACAATGGGGCGCCGATAAACGCGCGGCAGATCGAGCGAGCGCACCTGCAGCGCCTCGATGAAGCCGCCGGCGAGGCCGACTCCACCACCGACAGCAAAGCAGTCGATATCGACGGAGGCCGCCAGGTCGGCAAAGGCGTCGACCAGCGCGACGACCGCGCCGGCGATAATTTCCGCGGCAATGCCGCTGCCTTCTTTCGCCGCCGCAAACAGCTCCGGCGTCGTAACCTTGCGGCCAAGGCGCGCGCTGCCCGCCCGCGCCAGCGCTGTACCCGAGGCGACCGTCTCCAGGCAGCCGCGCCTGCCGCAGCCGCAGAGGATACCGCCGGGCTCGGAGCGTGTGTGCCCGACATGGCCGGCAAGCCCGTTGGCGCCGCTTTGCA
>NZ_JAIUHJ010000044.1:0-2881 GCF_020165105.1 Mesorhizobium sp. CA5
ATGGCGACAATCCTTCGGATTGCGCCTTGATGGATATAAGTAATGAGAACGATCAAGCCTATCGAACTATTAGTACCGGTAAGCTTCAAGCGTTGCCGCTCTTCCACACCCGGCCTATCAACGTGGTCGTCTTCCACGGTTCTCAGGGAATACTCGTTTCAAGGTGGGTTTCCCGCTTAGATGCCTTCAGCGGTTATCCCGTCCGGATATAGCTACCCTGCAATGCGGCTGGCGCCACAACAGGTCCACCAGAGATCCGTCCATCCCGGTCCTCTCGTACTAGGGACAGATCCTTTCAATATTCCTACACCCACGGCAGATAGGGACCGAACTGTCTCACGACGTTCTGAACCCAACTCACGTACCGCTTTAAATGGCGAACAGCCATACCCTTGGGACCTGCTCCAGCCCCAGGATGCGATGAGTCGACATCGAGGTGCCAAACAACCCCGTCGATATGGACTCTTGGGGGTCATCAGCCTGTTATCCCCGGCGTACCTTTTATCCGTTGAGCGATGGCCCTTCCACGCGGGACCACCGGATCACTATGACCGACTTTCGTCTCTGCTCGACTTGTCAGTCTCGCAGTCAGGCAGGCTTATGCCATTGCACTCAGCGAACGATTTCCGACCGTTCTGAGCCCACCATCGCGCGCCTCCGTTACTCTTTAGGAGGCGACCGCCCCAGTCAAACTACCCACCATACATTGTCCCGGACCCGGATAACGGGCCGCGGTTAGACATCCATAGTGATAAGGGTGGTATTTCAAGGGTGGCTCCACCTGAGCTGGCGCCCAGGCTTCAAAGCCTACCACCTATCCTACACATGCCACTACGAATGCCAATGTAAAGCTATAGTAAAGGTGCACGGGGTCTTTCCGTCTAACCGCAGGAACCCCGCATCTTCACGGGGAATTCAATTTCACTGAGTCTATGCTGGAGACAGCGGGGAAGTCGTTACGCCATTCGTGCAGGTCGGAACTTACCCGACAAGGAATTTCGCTACCTTAGGACCGTTATAGTTACGGCCGCCGTTTACTGGGGCTTCGATTCAGAGCTTGCACCCCTCCTCTTAACCTTCCAGCACCGGGCAGGCGTCAGACCCTATACGTCGCCTTGCGGCTTCGCAGAGCCCTGTGTTTTTGATAAACAGTCGCTACCCCCTGGTCTGTGCCACCCTCCTCTGCTTGCGCAGAAAAGGGTCACGCTTCTTCCGAAGTTACGCGTGCAATTTGCCGAGTTCCTTCAGCATAGTTCTCTCAAGCGCCTTGGTATACTCTACCTGACCACCAGTGTCGGTTTCGGGTACGGTCTATAAGGAGGAGCTATTTCCTGGAACCACTCCGCTGCCCTTTCAATCCGATAAGATTGGACAACTTGTGTGATCCGTCACTACCTCCAGGCCCACGAATATTAACGTGGTTCCCATCGACTACGCGTTTCCGCCTCGTCTTAGGGGCCGGCTAACCCTGCTCAGATTAACTTTAAGCAGGAACCCTTGGTCTTTCGGCGGGGGAGTCTCTCACTCCCCTTACGTTACTCATGTCAGCATTCGCACTTCTGATACCTCCACCGCCCCTCACGGGTACGGCTTCATCAGCTTACAGAACGCTCCGCTACCGCTCGTGATTGCTCACGAACCCTAAGCTTCGGTGTATGGCTTTAGCCCCGTTACATTTTCGGCGCAAAGACCCTTATTTAGACCAGTGAGCTGTTACGCTTTCTTTAAATGATGGCTGCTTCTAAGCCAACATCCTGGTTGTTTTGGGATCCTCACATCCTTTCCCACTTAGCCATAACTTGGGGACCTTAGCTGTAGGTCAGGGTTGTTTCCCTTTTCACGACGGACGTTAGCACCCGCCGTGTGTCTGCCGACTAGTACTCCCAGGTATTCGGAGTTTGGTTAGGTTTGGTAATCCGGTGAGGACCCCTAGCCCATCCAGTGCTCTACCCCCTGGGGTATTCGGTCGACGCTCTACCTAAATAGATTTCGCGGAGAACCAGCTATTTCCGAGTTTGATTGGCCTTTCACCCCTAGCCACAAGTCATCCCGAACTATTGCAACAGTTATGGGTTCGGTCCTCCAGTAAGTGTTACCTTACCTTCAACCTGCTCATGGCTAGATCACTCGGTTTCGGGTCTAATGCGACGAACTGAACGCCCTGTTCAGACTCGCTTTCGCTGCGCCTACACCTACCGGTTTAAGCTTGCTCGTCACACTAAGTCGCTGACCCATTATACAAAAGGTACGTGGTCACCCTTGCGGGCTCCCACTGTTTGTAGGCAATCGGTTTCAGGTACTCTTTCACTCCCCTTGTCGGGGTGCTTTTCACCTTTCCCTCACGGTACTAGTTCGCTATCGGTCATGCACGAGTACTTAGGCTTGGAAGGTGGTCCTCCCAATTTCAGACAGGATTTCACGTGTCCCGCCTTACTCGAGGACGATTGATCGCATTACGCGTACGGGGCTGTCACCCGCTATGGCCCTACTTTCCAGAAGGTTCCGCTTGTCTCTCAATCGCCACTGGCCTGGTCCGGGTTCGCTCGCCACTACTTCCGGAGTCTCGGTTGATGTCCTTTCCTACGGGTACTTAGATGTTTCAGTTCCCCGCGTTCGCCACTTTATCCCTATGTATTCAGGATAAGTTACCTATTAGCGATACTTGGAAACCACAGCAGCAAGACGGCGCGATCCGAAGGATCGTCGCATCCCTGCTGCTCTGATTTTCCAAGTACCTTAGGTGGGTTTCCCCATTCGGAAATCTACGGATCAAAGGGTATTCGCACCTCCCCGTAGCTTATCGCAGCGTATCACGTCCTTCATCGCCTGTGCATGCCAAGGCATCCACCAATTGCCCTTAAGACACTTGATCGTTCTCATT
>NZ_JAIUHJ010000046.1:0-1446 GCF_020165105.1 Mesorhizobium sp. CA5
AGCAGAGGGCAGACCTAGAAGCAAACTTCTTCGTCGCCAGCGGCGCACCGCCCTCGTTCGTGGGCCGTATATAGTCGCCGCCCGACCAAACTGTCAACAGGCTAGATCGCTCTTTTTTCGATTTCTCGTGGAGATATCCACGAAGGCAAAATTCGTAAGCTGGCTTGGTTGAATTTTGGCCGGCGCTTCCGTTGCGGCGATACCCGTCACAGCCGCTTCGTCGGGTGAATGCGGTCGCCCTAAAGCAGCCGCCAGCACTTAGCCGAATGTCGATCGTCGCGGCCCTTTGACCCGCGGTTCAGAGCCTTTCTTCCAGCAACTCGGGCGTGATGTTCCGGCCTGCGTAGAGGATGCCCAGGATCAGCACGCGCTCGCCGTCGATAGCGAAAACGATACTGACCGCGCGACGATACCCAATGATCCGCAGCCCGGCATGATCTCCACCCGCTCGGTGCCGCGCTGCGGAAATGTCGACAGGCCAAGACAGAGATCGCGGATGCCCACAACAAAATCTCAGGCAATCGCCGGCGATGCACGCTCGGCTATATCGTCATAGAGTTGCTCGAGTTCGGCTTCCGCTTTCGGATGGAAGACAATCCGGCACTCCATTTCCTACTTGGCTTTCGCCTGCCGTGCGCGATGACGGAGCTCCAGCCGAGAAAACACCGTTTCGCCGGGAATAGCTTTTGCCGGATCCTGCTGGAGCTCGGCCCCGCGCGACGGGATTTCCTCACGCAGCCACTTCTCACGCTCCGCCTCAAAATCCTCGAGCATGCGCAGACCGGCGCGGACAACCTCGCTGGCATTGTTGTAGCGGCCCGATTCGAGCTGCTTTCTGATGAAGCGCTCATAGTGCTCGTTCAAAGCGAAGTTGGGCATCGAGGCGTCCTCCGGAAAATATGGGGTCGGGCGGGAGGTATAGCAATAGATAGCAGTAATTGTCAGTTTGGTTGATTCGATTTCCAATTCGCTCGTCGCGATTCGGTGAAGGCCCAACAGTACCCGAATCGGCAGAGATCAAAATTTCGGGTCGATACGCCGGCGCCGATCGAGGATCGCTAGGCGGCCGATTCCACGACCTCTGCGCCATTTCGAGGCAGCTGAGACGCGGAAGCCGGCTGAGTTTAAAACTCAACCGGCTAATATTATTTCGTGCGTGGTTGCACGCCGATCCCTGAGTGCGCTGCCACGCTCACTTTGACGTCCTCGTCGCCCGCGGTTCATGATTCCAGCTAGCGAGCAGCGCCATGACGAGCGCGCCGATGCGGGTCGATGTTGGTTGAATGATTCGGTCTGGGAGAGCCTGACCTTCGTGTCCGTCCTGCGATCACAAACGCAAACGGCCCGCGAGGAGCGGGCCGTTTTTTGTTTGGTTGCGGGGACAGGATTTGAACCTGTGACCTTCAGGTTATGAGCCTGACGAGCTACCGGGCTGCTCCACCCCGC
>NZ_JAIUHJ010000047.1:0-1157 GCF_020165105.1 Mesorhizobium sp. CA5
AGGGGCCTGTTGCGCAGTTAGCGAGAACAGGCTCGCAGAGGGGTTTTGGCCGCGAAGTCTATTGTGCTTGGTGGGCGATTTGGCCTTGGGGTTGAGTTTGATGGTGGCGGTGCGGCCCCTAGGCCGGTAGCTGGGCGCACCTATCCTGTGATGGCCGCCCATCGGCGCATGTTGAAAGCGATCGCCGCCATCGTTACCTGGGCTGCGGCCTTGGCCAGTCCGACATAGCGGATCATGGTCAGCTTCATGCGGTTCTTGAGCGTGGCGAAGGTGGTCTCCACTGCCGCTCGCCGTCTGGCGATCAGGCGATTGTAGTGCTTGAGCCGCTCAGGCAGCGCATGATGCTTGTTGGGGCGGCGGGCAATGCGCACCTTCTTGCCTTCGGCCTTGAGCCGGGCACGGCGAGCATGGGTGTCATACGCGGCGTCCGCCCACACCGTCTTCTCGTCGCCGCAGATCAAGGCATCAGCCATTACCGTGTCGTTGACGTTGGCCGGTGTGGTGATCACCGTGCGGATCAGACCGGAGCCCTCATCCACCCCGACATGAGCCTTGTAGCCAAAGGTGAGGCCGCGTTTGCCCTTGCGTGCGGTGATGCGAGCGTCTGTGTCCTTCGACGGCCGCTCAGGCGTCGGTGGCGCCGAAACCGCATCGATCAGTGTGGCATCCAGCATTGTGCCGCGCTTCAGGATCACGCCGGCTTTCTCCAACTGCCGGTCCAGTTCGCCGAACAGCTTCTCCATCAGCCCTTCGCCGACAAGCAGATTGCGAAAGCGCGACAGAACCGTGTGGTCGGGGATCGTATCGTCCAGCCCCAACCCGGCAAAGCGCCGGAATGACAGACGGTCGCCCAGCGCTTCCTCCAACTCGCGATCAGACAGGCCATAGAGCGATTGCAGCAACAGCGCCTTGAACAGCACCAGTGGCGGCCAAGCTGCCCGGCCAGGTCCACCATCGCGCAGCGGGTTGAGCAGCTTCTCGAAGCGGTACCACTTCACCAGACCTGACAGACGGTCGAGTGGCGAAGAACCGCCCGCAAGCTTGTCGCCTAGAAACGCCTCCGCCAGGCTCAACTGTCCCGTCTGCTTCACAGCCATCGCGATTCCCTCCGAGCTTCCTCTCAGAGAATCACAACCAGCCAATTACGCAACAGGCCC
>NZ_JAIUHJ010000048.1:0-1016 GCF_020165105.1 Mesorhizobium sp. CA5
CTGCGCGAGCTGCCGTTCGGCCGCTATTATGGCGGCGTCGACACCACTCCGCTCTATGTCTACCTGGCTTGGTCCTACGCCGATCGTACGGGCGATGACGAGTTCGTCGATCGCATGTGGGATTCGCTGTGCGCAGCAATCGGGTGGATGGAGGAAGTCGGTGCCCGCAACAGCGACGGTTTCGTGACCTATAATAGGGCGGCGGACACGGGTCTCTTCAACCAGGGCTGGAAGGACAGCGCCGACGCTATCTTCCATGCCGACGGCAAAATACCTCGCGGTCCGATCGCACTGGTCGAGGTGCAAGGCTACGTCTTCGCAGCCTATCAAGGCATGGCCGCCTTGGCAGCCAAACGCGGAGACGCCGCCAAGGCGGCGCACTGGAGCGCCATGGCAGAAAAAATACGCAGCGCAGTGGAGGCCCGGTTCTGGATGCCGGACCGCAATTTCTACGCTTTGGCAATCGATGGAGAAGGCAGGCAATGCGCGGTGCGCGCCTCCAACGCGGGTCACCTGCTCTATGTAGGGCTGCCCTCGGCAGAACGGGCGAAATCAATTGCCGAGCAGTTGCTGTCGGGGCATCTGCACAGCGGTTGGGGCGTTCGCACCTTGGCCGACGATGAGATTCCGTTCAATCCGATGTCTTATCATAACGGCTCGATCTGGCCGCATGACACGGCGATCTGTGCCGCCGGGCTAGCCCGCTACCAGGAGCGCACCAGCGTCGTGAAGCTTATGAGCAGCATGTTCGAGGCGGCGGTCCGGTTCAATATGCGGCTTCCGGAGCTATTCTGCGGCTTTACGCGGGCGATCGGGGATGCGCCGATCGCCTATCCCGTCGCCTGTCTGCCGCAGGCATGGTCGGCCGGTTCCGCGTTCATGATGCTGCAGGCCTGCCTGGGGATCCGCATCGATGGTTGGAAGCGCGAGATCAATGTCGAACGCCCACGGTTGCCGATAGGCATCGACAACATCGTCATCCGGCACTTAACCGTGGGCGAGGCGAAGGTCGACCT
>NZ_JAIUHJ010000049.1:0-1001 GCF_020165105.1 Mesorhizobium sp. CA5
TCCGTCGTGCGGAAGTAGAACTGCGGACGGTAGTTGGTGAAGAACGGCGTGTGACGGCCGCCCTCGTCCTTGGTCAGGATGTAGGCTTCGGCCACGAACTTCTTGTGCGGCTTGACCGTGCCGGGCTTGGCCAGAACCTGGCCGCGCTCCACGCCTTCACGGTCGACGCCGCGCAGCAGCGCGCCGATGTTGTCGCCGGCCTGGCCCTGGTCGAGCAGCTTGCGGAACATCTCAACGCCCGTGCAGGTCGTCTTGGTGGTCGGACGGATGCCGACGATCTCCAGCTCCTCGCCGACCTTGACCACGCCGCGCTCGACGCGGCCGGTCACAACCGTGCCGCGGCCCGAGATCGAGAACACGTCCTCGATCGGCATCAGGAACGGCTTGTCCAGCGGACGAACCGGCGTCGGGATATAGGCGTCGACCTGCGCCATCAGCTCGCGGATGGCGTCCTCGCCGATGGTCTTGTTGGAATCTTCCAACGCAGCCAGCGCCGAACCCTTGACGATCGGAATGTCGTCGCCGGGGAACTCGTTCTTCGACAGAAGCTCACGAACCTCGAGCTCGACCAGCTCAAGCAACTCGGCGTCGTCGACCTGGTCGACCTTGTTCAGGAACACCACGATCGAGGGAACGCCGACCTGGCGGGCAAGCAGGATGTGCTCGCGGGTCTGCGGCATCGGGCCGTCGGCCGCCGAAACCACCAGGATCGCGCCGTCCATCTGCGCCGCACCCGTGATCATGTTCTTCACATAGTCGGCGTGGCCGGGGCAGTCGACATGGGCATAGTGACGGTTGGCCGTCTCATACTCGACATGCGCCGTCGAGATCGTGATGCCGCGCGCCTTCTCTTCAGGTGCCGCGTCAATCTGGTCATAGCGCTTGTATTCGCCAAAATACTTCGTGATCGCCGCCGTCAGCGACGTCTTGCCATGATCGACGTGACCGATCGTGCCAATGTTCACATGCGGCTTGGTGCGCTCGAATTTACCTTTTGCCAT
>NZ_JAIUHJ010000005.1:0-296097 GCF_020165105.1 Mesorhizobium sp. CA5
ACCCAGGCGCTCAACGGCGGCGAGCCGGCGACCGACACGCTGACGGTGTGGTCGGCCGACGGCACCGCTCACCACGATATCGTCGTCAACATCACCGGCACCAACGACGCCGCCTCGATTACCGGCAACAGCAGCGGTTCAGTGACCGAGGACGCCGTGCTGACCGTCAACGGCGCTCTGACCGCCAAAGACCCCGACGCGGGCCAGAGCTCCTTCCAGGTGCACAATGGCAGCAATCCAATTGCCGGGACCTACGGGTCGCTGACCATCGATGCCAGCGGAAACTGGGTCTATACGCTCAACAATGCCGCCGCCAACGTCCAGGCTCTGACCTCGGCGGACCATCAACACGATCAGATCCATGTGGCGTCGGCCGACGGCACGGACCACGTCATCGACATCACGGTGAACGGTGCCGACGAGCCTGTGACCAACCATGCGCCGAGCGCCCCGGTTTTCATCCCAAGCTCGGCGCCATCGGCGGATGGACAGGCTCCGAGCCTAGGCTCGTTTGTTTCGACCGATCCCGATGCTCAGGACACCGTCACATTCACGAGCACTTTCACGCCCGGCCTCAACAGCAATGGCTCGGTCTCCGTTGCCAGCAACGGCTCGCTGATTGTCAACGTGCCTACGGGGCAGACACTGAACGGGACGCTCACAGTCACCGCGACCGACAACCATGCCGCTTCCTCGTCGCCGCTAACTTTCAATGTCTGGATCGGCAACGGCAGCAGCGGCGGAAGCGGGGATGACGGAATCGTTCTCAGCAGCACGAACCCCAACATCGCGGACGGTCGTGCCGGCGCCGACGGGCTGACAGGCTCCAGCGGCGTCGACTACATCTTCGGCGGAAGCGGCAACGATACGATCAAGGGCCTTGGCGGCACCGACTGGTTGAGCGGCGGAGCCGGGGATGATCATTTCAGATTCGAAGCGGTGAGCGAGTCAACCCATGCGGCCTTCGACACCATTCTCGATTTCCAGCACTGGACGGGCGTGTCGAGTCACGACTTCATCGACTTTGCGAGCACCCTTGGCCTAACGGCAACAGGCACGGTCTCGGGTGGAAATCTGGCTGCTCATACCGTTGCCTGGCAGAGCGACGGGAGTGGCAACACGATCGTCTATGCCAATACCGGAACCTCGGCCGAGAGTGTGGCGGGTGGAGCCCACATCATCGAAATCCATTTGATGGGGGTATCCACGCTCACTGCCAACGACTTCAACCTGAGCGCCTGACAACAATGAAAAGTGACAGAGGGCGGCAGATAAGATGATGCAGGACCATTCTGCGCTCAAGCTTGCTCTCTCCCGCTGCCGCGGCGGTTTCGCCGCGGTGGCGGGGTTCAGCTTCGTCATCAACCTGCTCGTGCTCTCGACCTCGATCTACATGCTGCAGGTCTATGATCGCGTGCTGACGGGACGCAGCGTGGAAACGCTCGTCTATCTGACGCTGATCACGACGGCGGCGCTGGCTGCAATGGGCGCGCTCGAATTCTTCCGCTCGCGGCTGCTGGTGCAACTCGGCACCTGGATCGACCGCATGCTGTCGCCGCAGGTGCTGGGCCGCGGGCTTGAGAACGCGTTGCGCGGCTCATCCTACCGCACCGAGGCGCTGCGCGACCTCGCCACGCTGCGCGGCTATCTTGGCGGCGGCGGCATCATGGCGCTGTTCGACGCGCCATGGATGCCGCTCTATCTCGGCTTCGTCTTCCTGCTGCATCCCCTGCTCGGACTTCTGGCGCTGGGCGGTGCGATCATCTTGTTCGGCCTCGCCCTTGCCAACAACGCGCTGACGGCCAACACGCTCAAGCAGGCCAACGCCGCTTCCGCGCGCGCCTACCAAGCGGCGGATGCCGGTTTCCGCAATGCCGAAGTCATCGACGGGATGGGCATGGGCGGGGTGCTCGCCCGACGTTGGGACGCGGCCAATGCGTCCGTGCTCGCGCTGCAGACAACCGCCAGCGACTGGGCCGGCCTGATCAATGCATTCACCAAGCCGTTCCGGATGTTCCTGCAGGTCGCGGTGCTGGGGCTCGGCGCCTGGCTGTCGCTGCGCCACGAAGTCTCGCCCGGCGCCATGATCGCGGCGTCGATCATCATGTCGCGCGCGCTCGCGCCGGTTGAGCAGGCTATCGCCACCTGGAAGCAGACCACCGCCGCGCGCGAGGCCTGGCGCCGGCTGGACCGGCTGTTCGAGACTCCGTCGCTGCGCCCGCCGGGGATGGAATTGCCGCGTCCCCAGGGACAGCTCTCGGTCGACGCCGTCACATATATGCCGGCTGGCGCAAAGGAGCCCGTGCTCAGGAACCTCTCCTTCGCCGTGCCGCCGGGCCAGGTGCTTGCGGTGATCGGGCCGTCGGCCGCCGGCAAGTCGACGCTTGCCCGCCTGATCGTCGGCATGCTTTCGCCACAGCAGGGGCGGGTTCGGCTCGACAGTGTCGACGTGTTTGCCTGGAACCGCGCCGATTTCGGCTCCTATGTAGGCTATCTCCCCCAGGACGTCGAACTCTTTCCCGGAACCGTCCGCGAGAACATTGCCCGCATGGAGCAAGGCGATCCGGCCGAGATCGTGGCCGCCGCCCGGATGGCGGGCGTGCACGAGATGATCCTCAGGCTCCCAAATGGCTATGATACCGAGATAGGCGAGCAGGGTTCGGTGCTCTCCGGGGGGCAGCGCCAGCGCATAGGGCTTGCCAGGGCGCTCTATCGCCGTCCGGCGCTGCTGGTGCTGGACGAGCCGAACTCCAATCTCGATGCCGTCGGCGAGGAAGCCCTGAACCAGGCGATTGCCGCGATGAAGGAGGCAGGTTCGACCGTGGTGATCGTCGCCCACCGCCCGTCGCTGATGGTGAACGTCGATTGCGTCCTGGTGCTAAACGAAGGCCAGTCGCAGATGTTCGGCCCGCGCGACGTCGTGCTTGCGCAACTGCGCCGCCCCGAGCAGCAGTCGGCTGCGCCACAGGTTCGGGTCGTGAGCTCCGAAAGGACCGGATCGTGACGGAAGCCACCTTGTCGTTGGAAATGCCGCCGCCACCGACCGCCTGGCCGGCGGTGAGCGCCCATGTCTTCGGTGGCCTGACCGTCATCGGCCTGCTGTTCGGCGGCTTCGGCCTCTGGGCAGCCACCGCGCCGCTGACAAGCGCTGCGGTCGCGCCCGGGGTGGTGAAGGTCGACAGCAATCGCAAGACCGTACAGCACCTGGAAGGCGGCATCATCCGGGAAATCCTGGTCCGGGAAGGAGACCAGGTCAGGCAGGGCCAGATACTGGTCCGCCTCGACGGGCTCGACGCGGAATCCGACCGCGATGCCGTGCGCGGTGAACTCGATGCGGCGCTCGCCGGCGAAGCCCGCCTGATCGCGCAGCGCGACGGCCTGAGCACGATTCCATTCCCGGCAGACCTGTCGGCCCGGCGAAGCGAACCGACCGTCGCCGAGGCCCTTGCCGGTCAGGAGCGTATCTTCCAGGACCAGGCCAAGGTTCAGGCGTCGGAGGTCGAAGTCTGGCAGCAGCGGATCGCCCAGTACCATGCCCAGATGTCGGCGCTCGCTGCGAGAGTTGCGGCCTTCGAGATCCAGTTGCCGTCTCTGCGGGAAGAGTTGGCGGACGCCCGCACGCTGCTCAAGAAAGGCTATGGGGTGAAGTCCCGCGTGCTCCAGCTCGAACGGCAGATCATCGCAGCACAAGGCGAGGCTGAGTCGAACCGTGGGAACATAGAAAGCCTGCGGCAGCAGATCGCTGAGGCGGACGCACAGATCGACAATGGCCGGCTCTCCTATGTCAAGAAGGCTGCCGAGGACCTTCGTGACGTCCAGACCAAACGCTCCGAGCTCGAAAAGGCGCTTCAGAAGACCGACGCGCGCGCGGCGCGCCGTGATGTCGTTGCGCCGGAAGATGGGGCGGTGATGAACCTTCGATATTTCACGCCGGGCGGAGTTGTACCCCCCGGCGGGATTATTCTCGATCTCGTTCCCGATCAGGACAAGATGGTGCTGGATGTCAAGCTTCAGCCCCTGGATATCGATGTCGTTCGCCCAGGTCTGCCGGCGACGGTGCGGCTGGTCGCCTATAAGCAGAGAACCACGCCCACGGTGAAGGGCGCCCTTACCCGTGTTTCGGCCGACGCAGAGATCGACGAGCGCAGCGGCGCGACTTTTTTCCGGGGGACCGTCGAGGTGGGCGCCGATGAGCTTAAGAAGCTTCCGCAGGTGAAGCTATATCCGGGAATGCCGGTGGAGGTCTCCGTTGTTACAGGCAAGCGAACCATGCTCGAGTATCTCTTCCAGCCGGTCGCCGACAGTTTTGCTCACGCCTTCAGAGAGGAGTGAGAAAGGCGGCCAACCTCCCTTGGCCGCAACACAGGGTTGGGCGCGATAGCGCAGCAGTTCATTCATTGGGAGCGGTTGCGATCCACCCCAGTCGATTGCCGCATTGCACAATTCCGCCCGGCCTGCACAATAGGCGCATGTCCGCCGGTTCGTTGACCATCCTTGTTATCGACGAGAACCGCATCCGTGCCTCGATCATCGAGGCCGGATTGCGGGACGCCGGCCATCGCCATGTCACGGTCGTCCATGACGTCGCCGGCATCGCCCGGCGCATCGCCGAGATCGAGCCGGACGTCATCGTCATCGATCTCGAAAATCCCAACCGCGACATGCTGGAGAACATGTTCCAGCTGTCGCGCGTGGTGAAGCGGCCGATCGCGATGTTCGTCGACCGCTCCGACCAGGCCTCGATCGAAGCGGCCGTCGATGCCGGCGTGTCCGCCTACGTGGTCGACGGGCTGAAGAAGGAGCGCATCAAGCCGATCCTCGACATGGCGATCAGTCGCTTCAATGCTTTCTCGCGCATGGCGCGCGAACTGGAGGAGGTGCGCAGCGAGCTCGAGAACCGCAAGGTCATCGACCGGGCCAAGGGCATATTGATGAAGTCGCGGGGCTTAAGCGAGGAGGCGGCCTATGCGCTGCTGCGCAAGACCGCCATGAACCAGAACCGCAAGATCGCCGACATCGCCCAGAGCCTGGTGACGGCGGCGGGATTGCTGGGACCGCTGGAGGGCGAATGAGCATGTCGGCAGCGCATCAGATCACCGCCGGCTTCATGCCGCTCTTCGACAGCGCCGTCCTGGTCGCAGCCGGCGAGATGGGCTTTGCCGCGCGCGAGGGCATCGAGCTCAAGCTGCATCGCGAGACCTCCTGGGCCAATATCCGCGACCGCATCGCCATCGGCCACTTCGATGTCGCCCATATGCTCGGGCCGATGCCGCTCGCCTGCAGCCTCGGCCTCACGCCGCTTGCTTCCGAGACCATCGTGCCGTTCTCGCTCGGGCTCGGCGGCAACTGCGTCACTGTTTCTAATGCGGTGTGGCAAGGCATGGCGGCGCATGGCGCAGCACCTGACCTCGATCCGGCGCGCGCCGGAGCAGCGCTCGGCGCACTGATCCGCGAGCGGGCGGCCGCCGGCCGCGAACCGCTGCGTTTCGCCGTCGTGCATCCGCATTCCGGGCACAATTATGAGCTGCGCTACTGGCTCGCCGCCTGCGGCGTCGATCCCGACCGCGATATCGAGATCGTCATCGTGCCGCCGCCTTTCATGGCCGACGCATTGGCCGCCGGCCGCATCGACGGCTATTGCGTCGGCGAGCCCTGGAACAGCGCCGCCGTCGCGGCGGGCACCGGCCACGTCGTCACCGTGAAGGCGCTGCTGTGGCGCAACAGTCCGGAAAAGGTGATCGGGGTGCGCAAGTTGTGGGCCGAACAGAACCCGGACGCGCTGGCAGCGCTGCTGAGGGCTCTGCATCATTCCGCCCGCTGGTGCCAGGATCCGGCACACCGCGGCGAGCTGGCGGCGCTGATGGCGAGGCCCGACTTTCTCGGCCAGCCGGAGGCGATCCAGATGCCGGCCCTGACCGGGCAGCTTCAACTTGGCGGGGGCGCGGCACGGCGCGTCGAGGATTTCTTCCTGCCCTTCGACAAGGCGGCCAACTTTCCCTGGAAGAGCCATGCGCTCTGGTTCTACACGCAGATGGTGCGTTGGGGGCAGTTGCCGCATACGCCGCAAAACCTCGCCATCGCCCGCGACTGCTATCGGCCTGACCTCTACCGCGCGGCGTTGAGGCCGCTTGGCGTCGCCTTGCCAGGCGCCAATGCCAAGGTGGAAGGCGCGCTGAGGATGGCAACGCCGGTCGGCTCAGCGGGGGCAAGCCTGGTCCTTGGCCCCGACGGATTTTTCGACGGCCAGATCTTCGATCCGGACCGGATAGACGCCTATATTGCCGGCCAGCGGCGCCCCTGATCATTTGCGCGCCATTCTTGTGCATTGCACAAAATTTATGCGCAATGCCTGTGCCATTGATCAATGTTTGACCGCGTCGCCGCTCGGCGCGGTCGAAGGGCAAAGCTCCCACGTCATTGATTTTCCTTGAAATTCAGCTTTCGAGCGAAACTGGCACGCTTCGTGCTTTGAAATAATCGAGCCCGTTCGCGGGCAATGGAACAGGCGTCCAATGGCGGGCGCCACAGGCAAAGCTGCCGCTCAGGTCAATGCGCGATCCCGGATGTACGGACGCGCGAGGCTTGGACGGCGGCTTTTTTCGTTTTGGACCGGAGACGACGATGACCAAACGGAACGCAACGACATTGCTCAGGGATTTCACCCGCCGCGATTTCCTGGCGAGCAGCGCGCTGACGGCGGCGCTCTTTGCTGCCGCGCTCCTGCTGTTTCCCGCCAATCACCAAACCGAAGGCAAAAGCCCACAAGTGACCGCGCAAGTCCCGGTCTCGCCGCACTGACCGATGCCACGCCTCTGATCAACACAACGCGCGGTGCCTCCCACGCCGCAAACCGGAGCCGACCATGACTGCAAACCTCCCAGCCTCGCCCAGCCAGGATAATGCTCCCAGGCAGGCGCTCGTGATGTCCACCATCGCCTTCACCGTGTGCTTTGCGGTCTGGACGATCTTTTCCATCATCGGCGTGCGTATCAAGCAGGAGCTCGGCCTGAACGAGACCGAGTTCGGCCTGCTCGTCGGTACGCCGATCCTGACCGGCTCACTCGTGCGCATGGTGCTCGGCGTCTGGACAGACCGCTATGGCGGACGCCTGGTCTATACAGCGACTATGCTCGCCGCGGCGATCGCGACCTTCCTGCTCGCTTTTGCGCATACCTATGAGCAGATGCTGTTGGCCGCACTCGGCGTCGGGCTCGCGGGCGGCTCCTTTGCCGTCGGCGTCGCCTATGTCTCGCGCTTCTTCCCGGCCGCAAAGCAGGGCACCGCGCTCGGCATTTTCGGCGTCGGCAATGTCGGCGCCGCTGTCACCAAGTTCCTGGCGCCCTTCGTGCTGCTCGCCTGGGGCTGGCAGTCGGTGGCGTTGATCTGGGCCGCGGCGCTGGTCGTCATGGCCGCCATCTTTTGGTTCACCACCGGCGACGATCCGGTCATCCGCGAGCGCCGCGCCGGCAAGGCGGCGCCGGCAAGAAGCTTCTGGCAGGAATTCGCGCCGCTGAAGAACCTGCGGGTCTGGCGCTTCGCGTTCTACTATTTCTTCTCCTTCGGCGCGTTCGTGGCGCTGTCGCTCTGGCTGCCGCGCTACCTGATCGGCGTCTACGGTTTCGGCATCGCCACCGCCGGCATGATCGGCGCCGCCTATTCGATCCCCGCCAGCATCTTCCGCGCCTATGGCGGCGTGCTTTCCGACCGCATCGGCGCCCGCACCGTGCTCTACTGGACCTTCAGCGTCTGTGCCGTCGCGACACTCGTTCTGTCTCTCCCCTCGGCAGACTATGTCGTGCGCGGCATCAGCGGGCCGATCCCTTTCCATTTCGAGATCGGCCCGCTCGCCTTCATCGGCGTCGCCTGCGTGCTCGGCTTCTTCATGAGCCTCGGCAAGGCGGCCGTCTACAAGCACATCCCCGCCTATTATCCGCAGAGCGTAGGCGCGGTCGGCGGCGTGGTCGGCATGATCGGCGGGCTCGGCGGCTTCATCCTGCCGATCGCCTTCGGCGCGCTGAACGATCTGACCGGGGTCTGGTCGAGCTGCTTTATGCTGCTCTTCCTCATCGTCGTCTCCTGCCTGGTCTGGATGCACGTCACCATCCGCCGGATGGAGCGCGCCGCCGCCGTCAACAACGCATCCCTTTCCTACGCCGCCGAATAGATCGGAGCAGAGCGACGTGACCGAGAAACTCGTCATCATCGGCAACGGCATGGCGCCGGGCAGGATGCTGGAGCACCTGCTGGAAGCCGCGCCCGACCGCTACGCCGTGACCATCTTCAACGCCGAACCGCGCGTGAACTACGACCGCATCATGCTGTCGCCGGTGCTTTCGGGTGAGAAGGCGTTCGAGGAGATCGTCATCCATGGCGATGGCTGGTACATCAAGCACGGCATCACCCTCTACAAGGGCCACCGGATCGTCGCCATCGACAGGGAGGCCAAGACCGTCACCTCGGACCACGGCGTCACCGAGAGCTACGACAGGCTGGTCATCGCCACCGGCTCGGTGCCCTTCATCATTCCGGTGCCAGGCAAGGACTTGCCCGGCGTGCTCAGCTACCGCGATCTCGACGACGTCAACGCCATGCTGCTTGCCGCGCAGTCGCGCGCCAAGGCGGTCGTCATCGGCGGCGGCCTGCTCGGCCTCGAAGCCGCGGCCGGCCTGAAGGAGCGCGGCATGGACGTCACCGTGCTGCACGTCATGCCGACGCTGATGGAACGCCAGCTCGATCCCGCCGCCGGCTACCTTTTGCAGAAAGCCGTCGAGGCGCGCGGCATCAAGGTCATGACCAAGGCCAACACCAAGGCCATTGTCGGCAACGGCAAGGTCGAGGGTGTCGAGCTTATGGACGGCACGATCATTCCGGCGACGCTGGTGGTGATGGCGGTCGGCATCCGGCCGAGCACCGCTTTAGCCAAGGAGGCTGGGCTCGAGGTCAATCGCGGCATCGTCGTCGACGACCGCATGCGGACTTCCGATCCCGCCATCATGGCGCTCGGCGAATGCGCCGAGGTCGGCGGCCATGTCTACGGGCTGGTCGCGCCTCTCTACGAGATGGCACGGGTGGCGGCAGCCAAACTGACGGACAGTGAGGACAGGCGCTTCGTCCACTCCGATACGCCGACCAAGCTCAAGGTCACCGGCATCGACCTTTATTCGCTGGGCGACTTCGCCGACGGCGACGACCGCGAGGAGATCATCCTGCGCGACGCGTCGGCCGGCATCTACAAGCGTGTGGTGCTGCAGGACAACCGCATCATCGGCACCGTCTTGTTCGGCGAGACGGCCGACGGCGCGTGGTTCAACGACCTCAAGAAGAAGGCGACCGACATCTCGGAGATGCGCGACACGCTGATCTTCGGCCAGGCGTTCCAGGGGGGCGTTTCCTCGGACCCTTTGGCGGCCGTTGCGGCACTGGCGAATGATGCGGAAATCTGCGGCTGCAACGGCGTCTGCAAAGGCAAGATCACCGGCGCGATCACGGCCAAGGGGCTGACCGGCCTCGACGACGTGCGCGCCCACACCAAGGCCTCGGCCTCGTGCGGCTCGTGCACGGGTCTCGTCGAGCAGCTGCTTAAGCTCACGCTGGGTGACGCCTACAATCCGGCAGCGGTGCAGCCCATGTGCAGCTGCACGAGCCTTGGCCATGACGACGTGCGGCGCCTGATCAAGGCAAAGGGCCTGAAGACGATCCCCGCTGTCATGCAGGAGCTGGAGTGGAAGACCTCCTGCGGCTGCGCCAAGTGCCGGCCGGCGCTCAACTACTATCTCGTCTGCGACTGGCCGGACCAATATGCCGACGACTACCAGTCGCGCTTCATCAACGAGCGCGTGCACGCCAACATCCAGAAGGACGGCACCTATTCAGTGGTGCCGCGCATGTGGGGCGGGGTCACCAGCGCCGGCGAATTGCGCGCCATCGCCGACGTGGTCGACAAGTTCGATATCCCGATGGTCAAGGTGACGGGCGGCCAGCGCATCGACATGCTTGGCATCCGCAAGGAAGACCTGCCGGCGGTATGGGCCGATCTCGGCAAGGCGGGCTTCGTCTCCGGCCATGCTTATGCCAAGGGCCTGCGCACGGTGAAGACCTGCGTCGGCTCGGACTGGTGCCGCTTCGGCACGCAGGATTCGACCGGGCTCGGCATCCGTATCGAGAAGTTCATGTGGGGCTCCTGGACGCCGGCCAAGGTGAAGATGGCGGTGTCGGGATGCCCGCGCAACTGCGCGGAAGCGACCTGCAAGGATGTCGGCGTGGTGTGCGTCGACTCTGGCTACGAGATCCACTTCGCGGGCGCCGCCGGCCTCGACATCAAGGGCACGGAAGTGCTGGGGCTGGTGAAGACCGAGGACGAGGCGCTGGAGGCGATCGTGGCGCTCGTCCAGATGTATCGCGAGCAGGCCCGCTATCTGGAGCGCATCTACAAATGGGCCAAGCGGATCGGCACCGCCGAGATCAAGAAGCAGATCCTGGACGATGCCGAGCGCCGCAGGACGCTCTTCGACCGCTTCGTCTTCAGCCAAAAATTCGCGCAGGTCGATCCGTGGTCGGAGCGCGTCTCCGGCAAGGACAAGCATGAGTTCAGGCCGATGGCGTCGGTCGGGTTCGCGGAGGCGGCGGAGTGACCAATATGAACTGGATCGCCATCGGCTCCATCACCGATATTCCGCCGCGCGGTGCGCGTTGCGTTGCGACACCGCAAGGCAAGGTCGCCGTCTTTCGCACGGCAGACGACAAGGTGTTTGCCATCGACGACCACTGCCCGCACAAGGGCGGGCCGCTCAGCCAGGGCATCGTCCATGGCGCTGCCGTGACTTGCCCGCTGCACAATTGGGTGATCTCGCTGGAGACAGGCAAGGCGCTTGGCGCCGACGAAGGTTCGGTACGGACTATACCGGTCAAGGTCGAGGGCGAACGGTTGTTCATCGCGCTCGAAGCGCTGGCCTCGAAAGCGGCCTGAGGCATGCAAGAAGCACGCGAGGTGAGGACCACCTGCCCCTATTGCGGGGTGGGCTGCGGCGTGCTCGCCGAGGTCGCCGCGGACGGCACGACGACCGTCCGCGGCGACCCCGATCATCCAGCCAATTTCGGCAAGCTCTGCTCGAAGGGTTCGGCTCTCGGCGAGACGCTCGGCCTCGAAGGCCGCTTGCTGCGGCCGGAAATCGGCGGCAGGCAGGCGAGCTGGGACGAAGCGCTCGACCTCGTAGCCGCGAAATTCTCGCAGGCCGTAGCCGAGCACGGCCCGGACTCTGTCGCCTTCTACGTCTCGGGCCAATTGCTCACCGAGGATTATTACGTCGCCAACAAGCTGATGAAGGGCTTCATCGGCTCGGCCAATATCGACACCAATTCGCGGCTCTGCATGGCGTCGTCCGTCGCCGGCCACCGCCGCGCTTTCGGCGAGGACATCGTTCCCGGTGTCTATGAGGATTTCGAGCGCGCCGACCTCATCGTGCTCACCGGCTCCAACACCGCATGGTGCCATCCGGTGCTCTACCAGCGCATGCTCGCGGCGCGAAAGGAACGCGGAACCAGGATCGTCGTCATCGACCCGCGCCGCACCGCAACCGCCGACGAGTGCGACCTGCATCTGGCGCTCGATCCGGGCACGGATGTGCTGCTGTTCAACGGGCTGCTCGCGCGTCTCGTCCAGGCCGGGAAGATCGATCCTGATTTCATCCGCGACCATACATCGGGCTTCGATGCGGCAGCTTCGCTCGCCGGCGCCGATGCGCCGTCGATCGCTCGCGTCGCGAAAGGCTGCGGACTGGCGGCAGCCGACGTCCAGGCCTTCTACGATCTCTTTGCCGAGACCGAGCGGACGGTCACCGTCTATAGCCAGGGCGTCAACCAGTCGGCGCATGGAACCGACAAGGTCAACGCCATCATCAACTGCCATCTCGCCACGGGCCGCATCGGCAAGCCCGGCACCGGGCCGTTCTCGGTCACCGGGCAGCCGAACGCCATGGGCGGCCGCGAGGTCGGCGGTCTGGCCAACCAGCTTGCCGCGCATATGGATTTTGCCGACGAGGCCAGTATCGACCGGGTCTCCCACTTCTGGAATGCGCCCAACATCGCCCGGCGCGGCGGCCTGAAGGCCGTAGACATGTTCCAGGCGGTCGCCGACGGCCGCATCAAGGCCTTGTGGGTCATGGGCACCAATCCCGCCGTCTCGATGCCCGACGCTTCGCGTGTGCGCGCTGCGTTGTCCAAATGCAATTTCGTCGCCGTCTCGGATGTGACCCGCACCGACACCACGCGCTATGCCGACGTGCTGCTGCCGGCCGCCGCCTGGGGCGAGAAGGACGGCACCGTCACCAATTCGGAACGGCGCCTCTCGCGCCAGCGGCCGTTCCTGCCGCCGCCCGGCGAGGCGAAAGCCGACTGGCGTATCATCTGCGAGGTCGCCGCGCGCATGGGCTTTGGCGAGGCCTTCGCCTACCGGACGCCGGCCGCGATCTTCCGCGAGCATGCAGCGCTGTCCGCCTTCGAGAACAACGGCAAGCGCCTGTTCGACCTTGGCGGCGTGGCTGCTCTCGGCGATGAAGATTATTCCGCCTTCGCGCCGCGCCATTGGCCCGCGTCGGAGCGATACGAGCAGCAGACGAGACTTTTTTCTGATGGTCGCTTCCCGACACAAGACGGCCGCGCGCGTTTCGTGCCGGTGCGGCAGGAGGCGACGGCCTTTACGGTCGACGCGGACTATCCGCTTGCCCTGAACACCGGCCGGCTGCGCGACCAGTGGCACACCATGACGCGCACCGGAAACGTGCCGCGTTTGATGGCGAATGCGCCGGAGCCCGCGGTCGACCTCCATCCGGCGGACGCGGCCGCGCATCATCTCAAGGATGGCGACCTCGCTCATCTTTCAACCCGCTTCGGCTTCGTCCGCGCCAGGGTGCGTGTGGCCGACGCGCAGCGGCGCGGCCAAGCCTTCATGCCCATGCATTGGAGCGGCCAGTTCGCGGCCAGGGCAGCAGCCGGTCTGTTGTCCTCACCGGTCACCGATCCGCATTCAGGCCAGCCGGAGCTCAAGCATGTCCCCGCCAGGATCGCGCGGGAAGAGGCTGGCTGGGCGGGCGTGCTCATCACGCGGCGCGATCTCAGGCCGACCGGTTTCGTCCATTGGAGCCGGCATGCTGTCGAGGGCGGATGGGTTTACGAGCTCACCGGAACCGAGCCGCCGGACCAGGGCATTCTCCTGGCGCGCAAGCTGCTCGGCGCGCAGCGACGGGATCAGCTCCTGGAATACACCGACCGTCGCGGGCTCGCCTATCGTGCCGCTGCGATCGACGATGGCGGCGCTATGGCCGAAGCCCTGCTGGTCGCCGCCCCGGATCAATTGCCCATACGGGACTGGCTGGTGTCATTGCTCGCCACGCGCCAGCCGCTGTCGACGACCGATCGCCACGCGCTTCTGTCCGGCCGGTCGCCGGTGCCCATGCCTGCGATCGGGCGCGTCGTGTGCGCCTGCTTCCATGTCGGCGCCAACCAGCTCGCTTCGGCGGTCGCCTCGGGATGCGACAGCCTCGAAGCGATCGGCTCGACGCTGCGCGCGGGCACCAATTGCGGCTCATGCCGCTCGGAGATCAGGGCGATCATCGACGCCCGCCGTGTGCAGGCCGCCGAGTAATTCATGCGTGTCGCCGTCGCCCGCTTCGAAACGTTCCACTTCGACCTTCCTGTGCTGGCCCCGCGTAAGGCCACAGCGCGGTTTTGGCTCAGACGCCCGCGATCGCCAAGAGCCATGCCAGAATGTCGAGCAACAGAAAGAGCAGCGCTATCTGCAGAGCCACCCGCAGGCGCTGGATGATTCGCCAGTTGGCGGCCATGTCCGCCTTGATGCGAAGAGCAAGGGCGCGGTGCATCGCCGACATCGATGCAGGCCCGTCGCCATCGACATATTGATGCAGCAATTCTTCCGGATCGAAGCGGAATGAGTATTGGTGATAGGGCCAAAGCATGAAGACGATGAGCCCGCCGATGCTGAACAGCAGCGACACCGCAATCCATTCCCAAAGCCCAAGCCCGTCGGAAAGGGCCGCGCCGCCGAGCAGCGAGTTCGCGAATGCTGTGGCGAAGATCAGGCTCCCGGCGCGGGTGCTCATGTTCTCCACCACGGTCTGCTGATGGGTGAGACCTCTCACCGCCTCCTGATAGATGAACGCAAGACGAGGGTCATCGTCGGTGGGACTGTTTGCAGCAGCACGCGAACGCTCGGCCATAAGGGGTGCCTCTCCGATGCGACAGGGATGAGCCGCTTATTTTGTCCATGTCGTTGCCGCAAAACCGCTGCACACTTTTGCGCGACATGCCTTAGCTCAAATACTACCGGTCCTCGATGATCCTCAAATACGCCGCCGTCACGAACAGCACGATGAAACCGAACAAAATGCGGCGGCCGCCTTCGGGCATCTGCAGGATGGTGAGCAGCGTCGTCAGCACCGTCAGGATCAGCGCGCCGACGATGGTGCCGGTGTAGCCGCCGCGGCCGCCGAAGATCGAGGTGCCGCCGATGACGGCCGCCGCCACCGAAGGCAGCACCAGCGGCTCGGCGAGCGACAGCGAGGGCGCCTTGATCAGGCCTATATAGAGCAGGCCGGTGATGCCGGCGAGCAGGCTGGAGAGGACATAGAGCGCCGTGATCACCTGCCAGTAGCGGACGCCTGACAGTCGCGCGGCGCGTTCGTTGTCGCCGACGGCATAGAGCAGGCGGCCGAAGCCGGTGCGGTTCAGCATGAAGACAATCAGCACCGCCACCGGCACGAACAGGAAGAGCGCGTTGGGAAAGCCGTAGGTGAGGCCGGTGCCCAGCCAGTTGAGGAAATCCGGGATTTTCGCGCCGGAGGCGATCACGGTGCGCTGGTAGACCTGCAGGAAGCCGGTGCCTATCAGGCTGGTGCCCAGCGTCATGATCAGCGGATGCACCCGAAACACGCCGACGCCGATGCCGTTGACGAGGCCGATCAGCACGGCGGGCAGCATGGCCAGCAGGAAAGCCACCGCGGGATCCTGGTTGACGATTTGCGTCGCCATGATGAAGGCGCTCATCGTCGCCACGGTGCCGACCGAAAGGTCGATGCCGCCGGTCAGCATGGTCATGGTCTGGCAGCCGGCGAGGATCGCCAGCGGGATGGCGAATTTCGCCGTGTTGGCGATCCAGCGCTCGTTGACGATGCCCGGACGCAGGACCTGCAGGATCGCCACGAGGATGATCAAAAGGATGATCAGCGGGATGAGCGGCCGGTCCGCCATGAAGCGCTTCAAGCGGCGCCCGAACGAGACCGGCTGGGGCATGGTCGCGATGTCGGTCATGGCGTTGCTCCTACCGGACGGCCGCGGATGGTGATGAAGGCGCCGAACATCACGACCGCGACCATGATCGCGCCTTCGATGATGGCGGTCACGTTCGGATCGATGGCCAGAAGCGTCAGATCGGTGCGCACCAGCCGCAGCACGAAGACGGCGATGATCGGCCCGAGCAGGCCGCCCTTGCCGCCGCCGAGCGCGACGCCGCCCAGCACGACGGCGGCGACGCTGGCGAGCAGATAAGGCCCGGGAATGGGCGCGCCGATGCCGGTGCTGATGGTGAGAGACAATCCGCCCATCGCGGCGAACAGGCCGGAGAGCGCATAGGCGACGATCCTGGTGCGCGCCACCGGCACGCCGCTGCGAAAGGCGGCGAGCTCGTCGCTGCCTATGGCATAGATGGAGAGGCCAAGCCGCGAGCGCCTGAGCGGAATCCACACGATGCAGAGGCAGACGACGAGCAGCACCAGGGCCTTCGGAACCCAGGCGTCGGCCCAGTCCGGCAGGCCGGGGATGGGCGCGGTGCCGATGACACTTGCCTTCAGCCACTCGGCGGCGGCGCCGCCGGGAGCACCAAGCACCAGCAGCGCTGCGCCCTGCAGCACGAACAGCATGGCCAAGGTGACGACAATGTCGGGCACCCGCGTGACGACGATAAGCACGCCGTTCAGCGCGCCGAGCACCAACCCCATGGCCAGCACGAAGGGCACGACGAACAATGCATATTCCTCGCCGGCGCCGTTCATCATCGAGGCAGCGGTCACGCTGGTCAGCGCCATCATGGCGGCGACCGACAGATCGATGCCGCCGGCGATGACGACGACGGTCTGGGCCGCGACAGCAAAGGCGTAAGGCAGAACCGCCCGCGCCAGCGAACCGAAGTCGCCGCTGCCATAGCCCGGCTGGATCAGCTTGGTGACGACGAAGACAAGGATCAGCAGGGCGAACAGGCCTGCCACCCAGCCTTGGTTGCGCAAGAAGCGGCTCATGACGCGGCCTCGGCACTGGAACCAGGTTTGACCTCGGCAAGGATGCCGACATCGGCCCTGGCGCCGCGCGGCAGGCCGTAGGCGGCCCGCATCAATGCCGCTTCGTCGGCGTCTTCGACCGGGAAAGTGTCGACGACGCGGCCGCCGAAGATGACGATGACGCGGTCGCAGACACGCTGCACCTCTTCCATCTCGGACGTGTAGAACAGCACCGACTTACCCTGGCCGGCGAGCTCGCGCAGCAGCTTGTAGATCTCCTGCTTGGTGCCGACATCGATGCCGCGCGTCGCGTCGAAGCAAAGGATGGTGCGGGCGTTGGCGGCGATCCAGCGAGCGATGGTCACCTTCTGCTGGTTGCCGCCGGACAGGCGCTGCACTTCGCCCTGGGCGCGGGTGTCGATCTGCAACCTGCCGATGGCGCCGGAAACCACCACCTGCTCGCGGCGCATGCGGATCGGGCCCCATTTGCGCGGCGCCGCGCTGAAGGGCAGCGCGATGTTCTCGCGCACCGAACGCTGCATGGCCAAGGCCTCGGCGCGGTCGCCCGGCACATAGGCGATGCCGGCCTGGATGGCGTCGCTCGGATGCGAGAATTTGACCGGCGCGCCGTCGACGCCGATGCTGCCGCCGGTCGGACGGATCGAGCCGGCAAGCGCGGCGAAGAGCTCGTCCTGGCCCTGACCTTCGAGTGCAAAGACGCCGGCGACCTCGCCATTGGCGAGATCGAAGGAGACGTCGTTGAGCTTGGTGCCTAGCTGCAGGTTGCGGACCGATAATCGCGGACGACCTTCGCCGGCAACCGCCCCGTCATTCGCCGCGCGCGCGGCGACGCGCGTCTTCTCGATGCGGGTGCCGAGCATCATCTCGACTATTCTTTCCTCGATGCCCGGCTCGATGTCGACGACGCCGACGGTTGCGCCGTCGCGCAGCACGGTGGCGCGGTCGCAGAGTGCGGAGATCTCGACGAAACGGTGCGAGATGAAGATGACGGAGCGCCCGGCGTCGCCCTGGCGGCGCACGACTTCCAGCACTTTCTCAGCGAGGTTCGCCGGTAGTGCGGCGGTCATCTCGTCGAGAAGAAGCACGTCGGGCTCGACGGCGAGCGCGCGCGCCAAGTCGAGCACGCGCAGGATTGCCAAGGGGATATGACGCGCCGTCTCGCGGATATCGAGGTCGGGAATGCCGAGCTCGCGCACCCATGCACGGAACGGCTCGACCGGCGTGCCGGTGAGCCGCAGATTGGATAGGACATCGAGGTCGGGGATCAGCGAAGGTTCCTGGTAGACCGGCAGCAGGCCGGCGCGGCGGGCGGCGGCTGGCGAGCGGACATCGAGCTGCTGGCCGCGGATCAGGATGCGCCCGGCGTCCGCCTTGATCGCCCCCGTCAGGATCTTCACCAGCGTCGACTTGCCAGCGCCATTGGCGCCCATCAGCGCGTGCACCTCGCCCGGCAACACGGACAGCGAGGCGTTGCGCAGCGCGGCAACCGCACCATAGTTCTTCGCTACGCCGGAGGCGTCGAGGAGAGGGCTTTGCGGCAACGGGTTTGTTGTCAAATGGTGTGGTTCTCGTTCCAGAAATTAATGCAGGCGGTGGCTGAAGCAACCGACTTCCCCTTTTCCCTTGTGGGAGAAGGTGTGGTCGAAGGCGCGGGGTGTTCCAGCGGCGTGAGACGTTGGCGTTCCCTGGAACACTCCTCATCCGTCTCGGCGCTATGCGCCGATCCGCCTTCTCCCACAAGGGGAGAAGGCAGAAAGGCGTCTCGTCTCTTACTCGCCCGGGCCCTTGCAGGCGATGATCTGATCCTTGGTGTAGGTCGTCCAATCCGGGATCGAGATCGAGACAGGCCATTCGGGGCTGAGCGAGGGGTCGACGACGCTCTTCAGCTTGGCCTTGCCTTCGTCGGTGGCGTTTTCCCAAAGCTGCGGCTCGACCAGGACGGTCTGCTGCGCCGGCTTCTTGCCGTCGAGGATCTGGAGCGCCAGCGTCACGCCGGCGCCGCCGATCGAGCCGGGATTGGTGACGGCCGCGCCCACCAGGCCCTTGACCGAGCTCAACTGGCCGACGAAGCCGGCATTGTCGGCGCCGACCACAGGCACCATCGGCGCCTGCTGCTCGACCAGCGCGTCGACGATGACGTTGTCGATGCCGGAGGTCCAGATGCCGTTGATCGGGGTGCCGGTGGCGAGGAAGGACAGGATCTGCTGCTTGGCCTGATCCTGCTGCCAGCCGGTGAAGACTTCCTGCGCGACCTTCACGTCGGGGAATTCGGCCAGCGCCTTCTTGAACCCTTTGTCGCGATCCGAGTCGGCCGAAGCGCCGGCGGCGCCGCGCATGTAGAGCACCTCACCCTTGCCGCCCATCTGCTGGAACAGCCACTTGGCGCCGAGATAGGCATATTGTTCCTGGTTGTTGGAGATGATGTAGGCGGACGGCTCGGTCACCGCCTGGTCGACGGCGACGACGACGATGCCGGCCTTGGTGGCTTCCTCGAGACCGGCCTTGATGCCTGCCGGATCGGCCGGGTTGACGACGATGGCGTCGACCTTGGCGCTGATCAGGTTGCGGATGTCCTCGAGCTGGCCGGCGGCATCGGTGTTGCGATGGGCGATGTTGAGCTTCGCCACCTCGCCGGATGCGAGCGCCTGCGCCTTCATCGCGCAGATCATTTCCTCGCGCCAGCCATTGCCCTGCACGGTGTTGGAAATGCCGATCGTGTACTTGCCGGCGGCGGCCGAGGCGCCCACCGAGGCAAGCAGCGCGGCGCCGGCAAGGAGCGAGGCCACGGTCAGATGTCTTTTCATTTCAGTACTCCTCCACATTGATCTTTTCAGTTCGGTTCCAGGCTCTGATTCAGTCGGAGCCAAGCTTTCGTTATTTGATGAAGGGGCGCAGCACGTCGCGGGCAAGCAGGAAACCGCGCTTGACCTTTTCATCCGTCCCCTCGAAGCGCCGGTCCTCATGCTCGATGACGACCGGCCCGTCATAGCCGGCCCGATAGAGGCCCGAAAAAATCCTGCTCCAGTCGATGTCCCCAAGCCCCGGCATGCGCGGCACCTGCCAGCCTATGCCAGCCGAAAGGATTCCGCGCTCGTACAAACCATCATGATCAATCATCAGGTCCTTGGCATGCACATGCAGCATGTTTGCGCCGAACTCGCGGATGAAGCGCTCCTTGTCGATCATCTGCCAGACGAGATGCGAAGGATCGAAGTTCATGCCGACATCGCCGCCCCATGCTTCGAGGATGCGGCGCCAGACATAGGGCGAATAGGCGATATTGTGCCCGCCCGGCCATTCGTCATAGCTGAAGATCATCGGGCAGTTCTCGAAGGCGAGCTTGACGCCGTGCTCGCGGGCGTGGGCGACGATCGCCGGCCAGATTTTCTTCGCATCCTCCCAGTTGGCGTCGATAGTCTTCGAAGCGTCACCGCCGCAGAAGGTGTTGACGAGCGGCACGCCCATGCGGCTGGCAAGCACGATCACCTTCTTCAGATGGTCGATCACCGCTTCGCGATGCGCTTGGTCGGGATGGAGCGGATTGGGATAGAAGCCGAGACCCGAGACGGCCAGTCCCTTGCCGGCAAGCTCGGCCGCGATGTCCTTGGCCTCAGCGGCCGGGACGTCCACGTCGATATGGCTGGTGCCGGCGTAGCGGCGGCTGGCGCCGGAGGTCTTCGGCCAACAGGCGATTTCCAGCGCCTCGAAGCCGGCCGAGCACGCCCAGTCGGCGACCTCGCCGAGCGGCGTGTCGGGAAACGGTGCTGTCAGCAGTCCAAGCTTCATGATCCCTCCCGGTTGCTAACTATGCAGATCGCGTCGGTTGCTTCAACCGCGCATCGGTTGGCCCAGCGCAGACCTGTCCGACAAAGCCCATCGGATCGCCTGAAAGCAAACCATCAAGCGCGGCGATGATATGCGCCCGGAATGTCGCGTTGGCGGCCAAGGACGGGTTGAAGATAGCATCGATGGCGAGGATCGAATCGACGAGCCCTTTGCTGTCCGCACCGATGCGGTCGGCAATGGCGGCAATCCTGTCGGCAAACGGATCGGACACCTGCCAGGCGCGGCCGAAGCGGGCAGAAGCCTTGATCAGATAAGCCATCCAGCCGGCAACCGGCACCGAGAGAAGCGCGATGCTCCCGCCCTTCGCCAGCCGATCGCGGATCGGGTTGAGCAGGCGCTGCACGATCTTCTGCGAGCCGTCAGTGGCGATCTGGTGGTTGCGATGTCGGATCGCCGTGTTGGTGAGGCGCGACAGGCTCTGCTCGACATAGGCCGCCGGCTGAATGCCGGGCACGGGCGTCAGTGTCGGCAATGTTTCCTCGGTCAGCATGCGCCGGACGAAACGGGCCAGAACTGGGTCGGCGATGGTCTCGAACGTGTGCTCGAAGCCGCCCAAAACTCCGAGATAGCTGAGCGTCGTCTGGGCACCGTTTAGCACGCGCATCTTGAGGTGCTCGAATGGCGTAACGTCGTCGACGAAGGTCGCGCCGACAATGTCCCAGCGCGGCACGCGACCGGCGAAGCAGTTCTCGATCACCCATTGGCGGAAGCGCTCGCCCACCACCACGGCGTCGTCGCGATAGCCGAAGCGCTGCTCGACGGCGTCGATATCGGCCTCGGTCGTCGCCGGCGCGATGCGGTCGACCATGGCCGAGGGAAAGGCGACATTGGCTTCGATCCAGTCCGCCAGCCTCCTGCCGCGCCGTTCGGCGAATGTGCGTACGACATTGCCGAGGATGATGCCGTTGGTCGGGATGTTGTCGCAGGACAACAGCGTCACCGGCCGGCTATGCGTGGCCATGCGCAGTTCCAGCGCCCTTGCCAGGATGCCGGGAACGCTGCGCGGCGTCTCGGGGCTGGCGAGATCGTGCACGATATCGGGATGGTCGAGGTCGAGCGCGCCGATCGAGGGGATGTGGCAATAGCCTTTCTCGGTCACCGTCATGGTGACCGTCGCGATGTCGGCCGAGGCGAGCACGTCCAGCGCCGGCGCCGCGCTGTCCTGGCTGTCGACGACGCGAACGATGCTGCCGATGACGCGCGCCTCGACCTCGTCGTTCTGGCGGATGAGCCGCGTGTAGAGACCGTCCTGGCGCCCCAGCGTGCCGGCCAGCAGGGGAGGGCGGATGTTGATGCCGACCAGTCCCCAGCGGTCGAAATCCTTCGCCAGAAGATCGTCGGTGTATTCGGCCTGATGGCAACGGTGGAAGGCGCCGACGCCGATATGGGCGATGCCTGGCTTCAGCGCAGCGCGGTCGTAAGCCGGCGTGCGGACCTCCGACGGCAATAGGCCGAGCAGGGCAGGGCCGAGATTTTCGGGCGGCGACACGCTCACCGATTGGCTCCGATCACCCATTGCTCCTGGTCGATCAGCGCGCCGGTCATCGGGCCGGCCGCGTCGGAAAGCAGGAAGACGGCAAGATTGGCGATGTCGGTTACGGACAACAGCCGGCCGAAGGGTTGCGTCGCATTGGCCGCGTCGAGCCAGCCCGGACCGTGGCCGAGCGTCTCGGCCTGCATGACTCGTTCGGCCGGCGTGTCGGTCCAGCCGACATTGATGCCGTTGACGCGGATGCGGTCGAAGCGGTGAGCATTGGCGGCGTTCTTGGTCAGCGTCGCCAGCGCGCCCTTGGTGGCGGAATAGACGGCAAGCTCCGGCGAGCCGCAATGCGCGTTGATCGACAGGATGTTGACGATCGAGCCGCCCTGTCCGCGTTTCTTCATATCGGCGATGGCCGCCTGCATCAGGAAGAAGGGGGCGCGTGCATTGACGGCAAAAAGCGATGCCCAGTCGTCGAGTGTGGCGTCGACGAAAGAGGCACGATCGGTCAGGCCGGCGGCGTTGACTAGGCCGTCGATGCGACCGAAGTGCTCGATGCAGGTTTGCGCCAGTCGCGCCGGAGCCTCAAGGTCGCCGAGATCGGCAGCAGCGAAGGCGGCGGGAGTGCCCATGGCCGAGAGTTCGGCGGTGGCCGCGTCGCCGCGCTTCTGGTCTCGCCCGGTGATCAGCAGTCCGGCGGCGCCGGAACGCGCAAGCGTCTCAGCGATCGCCCGGCCGATGCCTTGCGTCGCGCCGGTGACCAGCACCACCTTGCCGTCGAGACGAACCTCCATTCCTCCTCCCGGAACAAAGTTTCCATTTTTTCAAATATGGAACGACGGTTCTCTTTAGTCAATCGTGCTAGAGCGGTTCACCGTTTTCATGGGACCGGTGAACCACTCTATCTCCTTGTCTTTCGCAATTCCGGACGGAAGGTTACGGCGAAGACGCCGAACTTAACCGCTCATATTTTCCTGGAATTGCTCTTGTCAGCCTGTCCGCTGCGCGACGACGCCGTGGACCAACGCCATGCCAACCGCGAGCGAGGCGGCAAGCGAGCGGAAACCGCCAAAGTCCTGCTCGACCACTTCCAGCCAGGTGTCGGAGAGTTTTGCCAACGGCGAAAAGGTGCTGTCGGTGATGGTGAGAATGCGCGCCTTGCGCTCATGCGCCACGGCGACGAGGTCGGGCGTGATCGAGTTGTAGGGGCTGAAGGAGACGGCCAGCACCGCGTCGCGCGGCGTGATGCAGCCGACCTGGTCGAGCGCGGTCGAGCCGACATTGTCGACCAGCACGTTGCGCACGCCCTGCTGCGAGAGCGTCAGCGACAGATAGGTGGTGACGGGGAAGGCGCGCTTGCTGCCGATGACATAGATCAGCTCCGCCGCCGCCAGATGATCGACCATCGTCTCGAAAGCGGCGATATCGAGATCGTTGCCGATGCGGCCGAGCGAGGCCTGGCAGGCACCGACCATGCCGTTGAGAAAATGCAGGTTGGCGTTCGGCTCCGCGGCCTTGTCCTGGCCGCCTTGCGTGTCCGGCCAGGAGCCCTTCATGCGGTCCTTGAACAGGAGCTGGAAATCGGAAAAGCCCGAATAGCCGAAGATCTGGGCGAAGCGCACCAGGGTCGAAGGCTGCACGCCGGCCTGGTCCGCCACTTGCGCGATCGTGCCCAACGCCACTTCGCTCGGATGCTGCCAGAGGAAGATCGCCACCTGGCGAAGCCGCTTCGGGAAATGCACGGTTCCCGACGCAAGCACGGCCCGCAATTCCTCGTAGGTTTGCGGTTTCGTGTAGCCAAGTGCTGCCAGCGAACGGCCTTGTTTGCGGGGAGCGCTGTCGCCGGCCTGGCCGGGTGAGGTTCGCACGCCGCTCATGGCATGGGCCGGGTTTGAAGTACCGCGCAGGAAGGTGAAGACCGCCAATTGTCGAAGTTGGCGCCGCCGCTTATCCGCCTACCGGCACCATCTCCCCGTATAGTGACGGAGAGAAGGGGAGCGGCCGCAGCCTTGGCGCCTTTTCCGCGAGGCTGGCGATTGGCGAAACCGGTGATGAGACTATACGGGGAGAGAATGCCGGCAGGCAGGTGAGGGGCGGCTCCAGCGCCCGGAAAAAGGGCAGCCATCCGACGCTTCATCACCCAGACCCTCCGTCTTTTCTACAAGCCTAGTGCGGCACGATCGTTTTACAAAACAAAATCTGGAAAAACTGTTCGAAATTGGTGGGAAGCCCCATATAGTCCCGCGCTGCCAATGACAGTTATCCGCGAGGAATCGAATCATGGTCTATGCAACCGCCGACGGAACCTCGCGTCAACGCCTGCGGGTCGGCATGGTCGGAGGCGGCCGCAACGCCTTCATCGGCGCCGTGCATCGGCTGGCGATGCGGCTCGACGACCAGATCGCGCTGGTCGCCGGTGCGCTGTCCTCGGATCCGGAAAATGCCGCAGCCTCCGCCGCGGCAATCGGCATTTCGCCTGAGCGCAGCTATGCCGACTACCGCGCCATGGCGAAGGCCGAAGCGGCGCGGGCCGACGGCATCGAGGCGGTCGTCATCGTCACGCCCAACCATCTGCACGCGCCGATCGCGACCGCGTTCCTCGAGGCCGGCATAGACGTCATTTGCGACAAGCCGCTGTCGACGACGCTTGCCGAGGCCGAGGCGCTGGTTGCGCTGACAAAAGCAAAGCAGCGCCGCTTCGTCGTCACGCTCAACAATACCGGCTACGCCATGGTCCGCCAGGCGCGCGAAATGGTGGCGGCGGGCGAGCTCGGCCGGATCGTTTCGGTGCATGGCGCCTACATCCAGGACTGGCTAACCAGGCCGATCGACGCCGAGGGCCAGAAGCAGGCGGAATGGCGCACCGATCCGGCGCGCGCCGGGCAGTCGGCGGTGCTCGCCGATATCGGCGTGCATGCCTTCAACCTGGCAAGCTTCGTCTCCGGCTTCGAGGCCGAGGCGGTTTCCGCCGACCTCTTCACCGCCGTGCCGGGACGGCGGCTCGACGACAACGCGCATGTGCTGCTGCGCTGGGCGGGCGGGGCGCGCGGCACGATCCTCGCCAGCCAGACCTCGCCCGGCCACTACAACGACCTTTCGGTGCGCATCTATGGCGAGAAGGCCGGGCTCGAATGGTTTGGATCGCGGCCGGAAGAACTGCGCTTCTCGCCCTATGGCGAGGAAACCCGCACTCTGGTGCGCGGCGGCCATGGCTCGACGGCGGAAGCCCGGCGCGTCTCGCGCATGCCGGCTGCCCATCCGGAAGGCTATATCGAGGCCTTCGCCAATTTCTATCGTGATGCCGCCGAGATCATCCGCGCGCATCGCTCGGGCGGTGCCGTAGACGCCGGGCGCGCGGCGCAGGTACCCGACGTGGTCGACGGCGCGCGCGGCGTGAAGTTTGTCGCCGCCGCGGTGGAGTCGAACGCGGCGGGAGGGGCTTGGACGGCGGCGAGGTTTGGATAAACGCTGCGTCTCTTGCGTCCTTGAGACCGATCAATCGGTGTCGCGGCTTGCGGTCGGGCGACCGACCTGCCGGTGCTCGCCGCCGATCAGGTGTGAAAGCCCCTCCAGCGCCAGGCGCCGGAACATGGCGTCTACCTGGGACGGCGACAATTTCGGCTTTCGCTCGAACCACCAGTTCAACGCTGTAAGAAAAGCGCCGACGATGAATTGCACGACGAAGTCGCGCGGGATGGCCTCGCCATGGAGGGTAGGGGGCAATTCCTGCCGCACCATTTCCGACAGGATCAGGCGGATTTCGCTCTCCGTCACGGCGCCGCCCCGCCCGCCGATCATCGTGCGGTAATGATCGGCATATCGAGCCGCATGCTCGAACATGGCCGTGCTGAAACCTAGCGGATCGTCGTGCGATGCTTCGGCTCCAGCACGCGTCGCCGACTGCGCCTCCTTGAGCTCCTCACGAAGCATCTGGAAGCCGCTGCGCAGCAAGTCCTCCTTGCCGGTATAATGCGCATAGAATGTCGAGCGGCCGACATCGGCTTCGTCGATGATGTCCTGCACCGAAAGGGTCTCGTAGCCCTTGCGCAACATCAGCGCCAGCAGCGCCTGGTGGAGGGCTTTGCGGGTGCGGGCCGCCCTCCGGTCGATTTCCCGAGGCATGGGTTCGCTCCTTTTGCCGTCGCACGGATTGGGCGACTTTTCCGGGACAGCGGGCTCGGATTGTCCGGTAGCGAACGGTCCACCCGCTTCTTCCGTCGAAAATCCCGAACAAGCTGTCCATTATCCTACGAGCTGTTTCGAAACTACGCCAGCCGCGGTCGCTGTGCCGGTGTCGGCCGGACCTTGCGTTGCTGAAGAAAGGACGTGACGAACATGCACCATATGCGAAGCGAAGCACACACGGGGGCCGCAATCGGCCCTGAGGCCAACAGAGGCATCGGCTTTCCGCGCCTCTACGATCTGCTGGTGCTCATATTGACCCGAGGGCGCGACAGCGCCTATCGCGAGGCCCTGCTCGATCTGGCCGGCCTGGCGCCGGGCTTTCACTTGCTGGACGTCGGATGTGGCACCGGCACCCAGGCGATTTCGGCCTGGCGCCGCGTGCAGCCCGGTGGATCGGTGGTCGGGGTCGACGTCTCCGAAAAGATGCTTGCCGCCGCGCGCCGCAAGGCGAGCCGGGCGGGCCTCAACATCGCGTTTCACCACGCCGATGCGGCCGAGCTGCCGTTCGAGGAAGGTCGCTTCGATGTCGTCACCTTCACGACCGTGCTGCACATGGTGCCGGAGGCAAGGCGCGGTTTTTGTCTGCGCGAGGCCGCGCGCGTTCTGCCCCCCGGCGGGCGGCTGCTGGTGATCGATTACGCCGGACCGGCGGGCGAGCGCAGACACCTGTCGGCAAAGCACGGCCTGCATGGCCAATTCGACCTGCACCGCCTTCGCGAACCGCTGGCGGCAGCCGGGTTCGAGCGCATAGAAGGCGGCCCACTCAACTGGTTGGGCCTTCATTACCTGCGGGGCATCAAATCATGAACACTGCTGTCGTGCTGATGGCTACCCCTTGATTGCCGAGCCGACGATCGAATCGACGAAGAAGCGCTGCAGGAAGACGAAGAGGATGAGCGGCGGCAGCACGGCGAGCGTGGCGCCGGCCATCACCAGGCCGGTGTTGACGGCGCCGCGGTTGTAGCTGAGCAGCCGGCTCAGGCTGATGACGATCGGATAGGCGTCGGCGTTGCCCTGCAGCACGGTCAGCGGCCACAGATAGCTGTTCCAGTGATAGACGAAGGCGAACAGAGCCAGCGCCGCGATGGCCGGCGCCACGCTCGGCGCCACGATCTTGAACAGGATGAGCAGCTCGGAAGCGCCGTCCATGCGAGCGGCGTCGATCAACTCGTCCGGCACGCCGGCGATGAACTGGCGCATCAGGAAGATGCCGAAGGCGTTGGCGAGGTTGGGCACGATGATGCCGGCAAGGCTTGCGCTCAGGCCCATCGAGCCGACCATGCGGTAGAGCGGGATCAGCGTCACGATCGGCGGCAGGAACATGGTGGCGATCAGCAGCGAGAAGAGCAGCGAGCGGCCGGGGAAAGAATATTTGGCGAAGGCGTAGCCGGCCATCATGCTGGTGACCAGGATGCCGGCGGTGGCGACCGTGGCGATGACCAAGGAATTCCACATCGAGCGTCCGACATTGATCACGCCGGCGACCTTGCCATAGGCCTCCAGGGTCGGCGTATGCGGGATCCAGACCGGCGGCACCTGCATGGTCTCGGCCGGCGTCTTCAGACTGGAGAGCACCATCCAGGCCAGCGGGAAGGCGGAGGCGACGGCGACTAGAAGCATTGCGGTCGCGAGCAGCGCCTTGCGACCCGAAGGGCGCTTGCGGGTGAGCGATCGGGTAGCCGCGCTCATTCGCTGTCCTTGCGATTGGCAAAGGCAAACAGCGCCGAGACGCAGACGATCAGCGACAGCATCAGCATCACCGCCATGGCGGAGCCCAGCCCGCCCTGCGCGCGTTCGATGCCGACGCGGCGGATGTGGTAGGTGAGCACGTTGGTCGAGCCGACCGGTCCGCCTTGCGTGATCAGCGCCACCGGCTCGAACACCTGCACCGCATTGATGATGGCAATGACCGCGCTGAACAGAAGCGTGCGGCGAAGCAAGGGCAGCGTTATGAATCGGAACTGCTCGCGTCCGTTGGCGCCGTCGAGCCACGCCGCCTCATAGAGGCTGCCGGGGATCTGCGTCAGTCCGGCGATGGCGAGCACCGTGAAATAGCCGACCTGCTGCCAGACATTGAGGAAGACGATGGAGACCAGCGCCGAGCGCGGCGAGGAGAGCCAGGGCTGCGGACCGATGCCGGCCAGGCCGAGCAGCTGGTTGAGCGGTCCCTCGCTTGGCGAATAAAGCTTCGACCAGACCAGCGCGACCGCGATCATCGGCACCATGTAGGTCGAAAACAGCACCGTGCGCAGCGCCGTGCCGCCGGCGATTTCGCGCTGGTAGACCAGCAGTCCGAAGACGACCGACAGCGGCAGGATGAGAACGACGGACAGCGCGGTGTAGATCGTGGTGTTGAGCAGCGCCGTCTTGAAATCACGGCCGACCGAGGTCGGGCCGAAGATTTCCTGGAAATTGCCGAGGCCGGTGAAGCTCGCCTCGGAAAAGGGCGTCTGCGTCGACCAGTCCTGGCAGGACAGCCAGACGGTCAGCAGCATCGGCAGCAGCACGAACACGCCGATCAATGTCACGGCGGGCGCAAGCATGATGCCCGCCGAGGCACGAAAAGCTTTGGCCATTCACCTGCTTCCGATGGCTCCGGGTCAAAGACCCGAGCTTATTTCGCCGCGCGCTCCAGGATCGACGTGGCGTCGGCCTGCGCATTCGCCTGCGCATCCTTGGCCGAGACCTGGCCATACTGCAATGCCTCGAGCGTCTGCTGCAGCGACTCGCTAAACTCCTGGCCGCCGGGCACGACGGGGAAGGGGCGCGCATCGGCAAGCACCGAGACGTAGCCGGACAGGAATTCGGAGCCGAGCTTGTCCTTATGCGCTTCGATGTCGGAGGTGCGTGACGGCAGGATGCCCATCGACATCAATATGTCGGACATGGCCGAGGCGCCGTTCTTGCCCGACTTCGGGCTGTTCAGCCAGGCGAGGAATTCCCAGGCCGCCTTCTGCTCGGCCTCGCCGGCCTTGGCGTTGACAACGGTCATCCAGGAATAGGAGATCGAATGCGGCTTGTCGCCGCTTGGGCCGACAGGGATGGGAGCGGTGGCGATGTTTGCGAACTTGTCGCCCATGCCGGTCTTCAGCGCGCTTTCCCACCAGTTGGCCATGATGATCATGCCGGTCTTGCCGGAGACGAAATTGTCGAGGAACGGGCCCGTGGTGTTGGCGTCCGCCGTTGCCATCGCCGGATTGCTCGCGCCGGACTTTATCAAGTCTTCATAGAGCGCGAAGGTTTCGCCGGCCTGGGGACTGTCCAGCGCCGGCTTGCCGTCCTTGACCAGGTTGCCACCATTGGAGACGAGCAGCGAGGCGAAAGGATGGACCACGCCCGCCGCCCATGAGTTGATCATGCCGAAGCCCTGCTGGCCCTTGGCCTTGTCGGTCAGTTTCGCGGCGGTATCCTTGAGTTCGGCCCAGGTCTTGGGCGGAGCGGCGATGCCCGCTTCCTTGAACAGTTCCTTGTTGTAGTTCAGCGCGTAGACGTCGATCTCGTTCGGAATGCCGTAGAGCGTCCCGCCGACCGAGGCGGCGCTGACGACGCCCGCCGGCCAGGCGCTCTTCACCTCGGCTGCCACCGCATCGGGAGCGGGGGCGACGAGCTTGTCCTTTGCCAGTTCCGGCAGCCACAGATCGTAGATGCCGCCGATCGTCGGACCGTCGGAGGATCCGCCCTGCGAGCGCAGCGTGGTCAAGAGGTCGCCGAACGGAACCGCGCGCACGGTGATGGCGACATCCGGGTGCTCCTTGGAAAAATCCTTGGCCGCCGCTTCGAGCAGGGCCACCGTCTCCGGCGACCAATGCGTCAGGTAGGAGATGTTGACCGATTGCGCCCAGCCGGTCGCGGGCAGCGCAATAAGCCCCGCGGCGAATCCAAGCTTCGAGATCCAGGCAAGCGACATCGGCGTCCTCCACATAAGCCATACCAGAGTGGATGACGTTATGACAACTTTGAGCAAAGGCGCAAGCCCCCTCGCACATGGACGTGCGGATCATGCTTGCAGATGAAAAACTCGATGATGTCGATCTAGTCAGGTTTACGTAAATAAATCAGAAGGATAAGACGCGGTTTCCCGGCCGATCACCGATCAATAAGCAGCCGTCGACGTCTTTGCGGCTCTTGCGAGCGGCATCATGTCGTTATAATGACATCTGAAAAAATGCTGACCGGAGCCGCCATACATGACACGGGTTCTCGCCATCGATCTCGGCGGCACCAATCTGCGCGCCGCGGTCCATACGGGCGATATCGGCGTCCTTGTGCCCCAGGTCCGTGAGCCGGCGCCGGCGAGCCTCGACGCGTTCGTGACGCGCGTCCGCACGCTTGCGGCCGCAGGCGAGGCCGAAGCGCTCGGGCTTGCCGTGCCGGGACTTGTCGAGGGCTCCGCATGCCGCTGGATACCGAATCTGCCCTGGCTCGACGGCGTCGACGTCGCGGCGCTCTTTCCCGACCTTCGCGTGGCGGTCGGCAATGACGCGCAGATCGCGCTGCTGGCGGAAGCGGCGCAAGGCGCGGCCAAGGGCGTCTCCGATGCGATCCTGCTGGCCATCGGCACCGGCATCGGCTCGGCGGTGCTGGCCAATGGCGGCATCGTCGCCGGCGCGCATGGCGGCGCCTGCTCCTTCGGCTGGGCCAGCGCCGACGTCAGGGACCACGGCGAGGATCGCAGCGGCTGGCTGGAACGTGTCGCCTCCGGCCGTGCGCTGGACGCCCTTGCCGCACAGATCGGACTGGCCGACAGCCGCCAGCTGATCGCCGCCGCCAAAGCGGGCCAGCTTGCCGCGCAGACCCTGCTCGAGGTGCCGGCGCGCCAACTCGGCACGGCGCTGGCCGGCGCGGTCGGGTTGCTCGATCCAGGCGTCATCCTGGTCTCGGGCGGCCTGGCCGACGCACTGGATGTGATTGCGCCGCCATTGCTTGCGGCGCTACGGCGTCAATTGCCGCCGCATCTGCGCGGCATCGAACTTAGGCCTGGAAAATTCGGCTCCCGCGCCGGCCTGGTTGGTGCTGCGCTTGCCGGACAGGCGGGAAGCGGGTGGAGACAGATCCGATGAGCGAAGCGACCTTTCAGCAGCCGGACCGCAGGCGACCGGAGCCGCTCTGGTATCAGGTCGAGGAGGCGATCCGCGCCATCGTCAAGAGCGGCGAGTGGGCGACCGGCGACCAGATCCCGGCCGAGGACCGGCTCTGCGCGCTATTCGGCGTCAGCCGCATCACGCTTCGCCACGCGCTGCGCAATCTTGAGGAAAGCGGACTGCTCAGACGCGAGCATGGAAGGGGCACCTTCGTGCGCTCGGCGACGCTGGTCGCCGGCACGCGCGAGCTCACCTCCTTCACCCAGGAGATGGGCAATATCGGCGTGGTCGCCGGCTCGCGCCTGCTCGACTGCAGCCTGACGACGGCGAATGCGGCGGCGGCCGGCGCGCTGGAGATCGAGGAGGGCGATCCTGTCGTGCGGATCCGGCGGTTGAGGCTGGGCAACAACGAGCCGATCGGCATCCAGACGGCGCAACTGGCGGCCGCGCGCGTGCCGGGCTTTCTCGATTCCGGCCTGCTCAAGGGCTCGCTCTACGAGGCGCTGGAGCGTCAGTACGGCATCGTGCCGGCCGAGGCGCGCGAGAACTACCGCGTCGGCGCGGTCAGCGGCGCCGACGCCGAGCTGCTCGACCTGCCCGCGGGCAGTCCCGCCTTCGTCGTCGAGCGCATCACCATCGACGAGCGCGGCCCGTTCGAATTCACCGTCTCGGTCATGCGCGGCGACCGCTACGAGATACGCTCGACGCTGCGCGCCGGCCGTCTCCCAAACACCAGAAGCTGACACGATCAACAGGAGTACCGAAGTGTCCGATCTCTACATTCCCCGTCTCGCCGCCCTCATCGAACAGGCATCGAAGGCCAATGAAGAAGCCTTCGGCCGGGCGGCGAGCCGTTTCGCCGACACGCTGCAAAACGGCGGGCTGGTCCATCTCTACGGTTCGGGCCATTCGGTGCTGCCGGCGCAGGAGATGTTTCCGCGCTATGGCAGCTTCGTCGGCTTCAATCCGCTGACCGACCCGCGTGTGATGTGGCACAACGTGCTCGGCGCCGGCGGCGTGCGCGAGCTTTTGTGGCTGGAGCGGACCGAGAAATATGCCGAGAAGTTCCTCGACCATCAGCCGCTGAACACGGGCGATTCCATCATCATCTTCGGCCATAGCGGCCGCAATTCCTCGGGTATCGACACCGCGCTCTACGCCAAGAAGCGCGGCATCTTCGTCGTAGCGGTCACCAGCAAGAACAATCTCGACAAGCCAGCCACGCATTCCTCCGGCAAGCGGCTGGCGGACGCCGCCGACCTCGTCATCGACACCTGCTCGCCGATCGAGGACGCGGTGGTGCCGATCGAAGGCTGGAGCCGCCCGGTGTCGGGCTCGTCGACGGTGCTGGCGATGATCATGGCGCATGAGTTGCTCGCCCGCACGGCCGAGCAATTGTCGAAGCGCGGCATCGAGCTGCCGGTCTTCGCCTCGCCGACCATTGCGGGCGTGACGCTGCACGACACCGACGTCATCTACGGCGTCTACCGCGAACGCATGATCGAGGCGCAGAAGAAGCACCTGCCGACCTTCCAGGCGACGATGCGCGGGGAATGATCAGGCGGGCGGCGCATCAGGCGCCCTCCCGCGAGCCGCTCAGATCCGGCGCCGCCTGGTTGCGGAATGCCTGGGCGGTGCGTCATTCTCATCGGGATTGGGGATCGGCTCCTCGTCGGGCAGCCGGTCCGGCTCCGGTTCGCGCACCGGTTTCGGTTCCGGGATGGGCGGCGGCGTGGGCACGGGCGTGGGAGATGGGTCCGGATTGGGGAGAATGGCCATCGCGTTTTCCTTCCGTTCGATGCCTTGGCAAGGCCTGCTGCGAATCCCAAAAACCGGGATGTCCTGCCCGACCTGAACTGATGGAGGTGACCGCTGCATTCGGACGCTTCGTCTGGAGCGATCGGCGGCGCAAGCTGGCAGAACGGCCACGCCCCCGGATGGTTCCAACACGATCGCGGCGCGCGACGGCGGCAGACAATGATCAAATGATTCCACCTGCCTGTTTCGGCTCTTGCCGGCGTCGGTCGGCGCCTTAAATCCCGTTGTGGACGGGGGCCATCTGCCGACACAGGAGACGGCCGTGAAGCACCAAACCCTTGATCAGATCAACGCCGTTGCCGACGTTCATACCGAAGCACCGGCTCTCATCGCTAATCGCGGTCAGCGCCTTGAGCGCTGGGCGCAGCTTCTTGAACAAAATCCCGGCCGCCGCCTCACGGCGCTGGCGGGCACCGAATACGCCTCAGCCGATGTGCGCCAAAGAATGCGTATCGACGGCTCGGCGATCACCATCGCTTTCGAGGATCCGATCTTCCGCGCGCAAGGCCTGCGGGACGACACTTACGGCGAAGCCAAGCGCTTCTTCGAAATGAGCGACTGGCAGCTGCATGAAGTCGTCTGCCATTGCCATGTCGGCGCCAACATGCCGGCCCGCTGGGCGGCCTCGCGCGTGCGCGCGGCGATCTCCCCGGGCGCCGGCATTCTTGCGTGGCTGAGAGCGGTGTTCATGCGTTAGAGCGGTTCCGTCGGCGGGATCGCGTCGGGCTCGCTGGCTGACGCAGACGAAGGAGAGGCGCCGGGCTCTCCTCCGCGTCAGCGATCGATCTCGCCGAACACGATGTCGAGCGAGCCGATGATCGCCGCGACATCGGCCACCATGTGCCCGCGCGACAGGAAATCCATCGCCTGGAGATGGGCGAAGGATGGCGCGCGTATCTTGCAGCGGTAGGGAACGTTGCTGCCGTCCGAGACCAGATAGACGCCGAACTCGCCTTTCGGCGCCTCGACCGCGGCATAGACCTCTCCGGGCGGTACGCGGTGGCCTTCGGTATAAAGCTTGAAATGATGGATGGTCGCTTCCATCGAGCGCTTCATGGTGGCGCGCGGCGGCGGCGTGATCTTCTGGTTGGGCACCGCGACCGGGCCCCGGCCATCGGATGAGCGCAGCTTTTCCAGGCACTGCCGCATAATCCGCACCGACTGGCGCATCTCTTCCATGCGCACCAGATAGCGATCGTAACAGTCGCCGTGCTTGCCTATGGGGATATCGAAATCCATTTCGGGATAGCATTCATAGGGCTGCGCCTTGCGCAGATCCCAGGCGGCGCCCGAGCCGCGCACCATGGGGCCGGAGAAGCCCATGCCCCAGGCGTCGTCGAGCGAGATCACGCCGACATCGACATTGCGCTGCTTGAAGATGCGGTTGTCGGTGAGCAGGCCCTCGAGATTGTCGCAGACCTTCAGGAACGGATCGCAGAAATCCCAGATGTCGTCGAGCAGCTTTTCCGGCAGGTCCTGGTGGACGCCGCCGACGCGGAAATAGTTCGCGTGCATACGCGCGCCTGAGGCGCGTTCATAAAACACCATCAGCTTCTCGCGTTCGGCGAAACCCCATAGCGGCGGCGTCAGGGCGCCGATATCCATGGCCTGCGTGGTGACGTTGAGAAGATGCGACAAGAGCCGCCCGATCTCGCAAAACAGCACGCGGATCAGTTGGCCGCGCCGGGGAACGGACAGCTCGAGCAGCTTTTCGGCGGCAAGGCAGAAGGCATGCTCCTGGTTCATCGGCGCGACGTAGTCGAGCCGATCGAAATAAGGCAGGGCCTGCAGATAGTTCTTGTATTCGATCAGCTTCTCGGTGCCGCGATGGAGCAGGCCGATATGCGGATCGGCGCGGTCGACGATCTCGCCGTCCAGTTCCAGCACCAGCCTGAGCACGCCATGCGCCGACGGGTGCTGCGGCCCGAAGTTGAGCATGAAGTTGCGGACCGCGGCTTCGGTCATGACGGCCTCCGCAAGAGTGAGGATCGAAGGCGAACCGCGGCCCGTCGGCCGCCGTTCGGCTGGGTCATGCCCCCAAAGGTCAGGCCGTCGTCTGGATGATCAGCGTCAGCGTGCCGTCACCGTCGATGTTGGCGGCGACGACCTGCGAGGAATTCAGTCCGTTCGCATGCAGAACCGACGTCGCCTCGGGCGAGGCGTCGACCGAGTTCTGCAGCTTGGCCAGTCCCTTGGCGGTCGTCCTGGTGACTATGGCTTCGGCCTGCGCCTTCACTTCCGAGGGCAGGTCCTCCATCGCCACCACGACGATGTTGGTGACGTTCTGGGCGGCATCGTCCTGGCCGGGCTGCGGCTGGCCGGGGATGGGCTCCTGGGCAGGGGGCGTCGCTTGCGGCGGCTGCGGATCGGCGCGTTGAGCGGAAGCGGGTTGCGCCAATGCCATTGCCGACAGCGTCAGGACCATCGTCAACATGCGCATCGTCTTTCCTTTCCATCTGGAAAACCTGACGACACAACCCTGGCACCCGGCGATGGTTCCCGGATAATCGCCGGCGCGGCTGCTTAAAGAGCCCGCATTGTCCGCAACGTCACCGAATAGCGATGGCGTTCGACGGGCGGGATGCTGTGCTCCCACTCGTGCCTGGCCGGCCCTGCCATGAGGTAGAGCGATCTGGGCTCGACCTCGATCGTTTCACGGTCCCACGCCGCGCCGTTCTTGCGGCGCAGCCGGAAGCTGCAGGACGCCAGCAGGGAAACGCCGGCGACCAGCTCGAAATGCGGCTTGTCCCGATGCCAGCCTAAGCCCGCGCCCGGGCGATATTCGTTGATCAGCACTTGCGCGAACTCTGTTGCGGAGATGCACGCAAAAGCGGCGACCTTGGCGCGAAGCGGCAGCAGGAAGTCCGGTATGGGCGGCGCTTCCACGACCTGGCGGCGTTCGTAATCGTAGCGCAAGCCGAAGCCGACGACCTGCCTGTTGGCAAGATGGCCGTGGAAATCGAACGGCTTGAAGGGCAGGCCCCGGATATGACGGACCAGCTCGTGTTCTTCGTCGCGGGCAATCAGGTCCGGCTGGTAGGAGAAGCCTACGGGCATGGGCGGCTGGCTTGCAGGCCCACCGAACAGATCGCCCTGGAAAGCGTCGCCGGCAGCTCGGTTTTTCAATAATGTCATGCGGCTCAGATAGGCAATCGGGCCCCTTGTGCAAGCCGGCATGGCGGAACCTCGCGGCGCAAGGAGGATTGAGCGTTGGAAGCAGGAGACGGCACATGCCTTCCACCGCGATCCGGACTATCCATTACGATCCGTCGAGGCGGGTCCTCTCGGTATGGTTCGTCCCGACCGGCAAGCGCTATGACTATGAGGACGTAGGACCCGAGGTCTACACGGCTTTCAAGGCGGCCTTCTCAAAAGGGCAGTTCTTCAACGAATTCGTTCGCGACCGTTTCAGATATCACCTGGTCGAGCATGAAGGCTCGGCCTGCTCCGAAAAATATAGAAATCAATGAAGCTTGCTGGCGGAGAGAGCGGGATTCGAACCCGCGTTACGGTTTCCCGTAAACACACTTTCCAGGCGTGCGCCTTCAACCACTCGGCCACCTCTCCGTCTTGGCATCTCGCGTCGGCCAGTTTTGCCGCGCGGGTTGGGGAGATGCTCCCATGGGAAGTCCTCAACGGATATCTGGTGTGCCCTCAACCGGCAGGCAACCCTTCCCCGCACCGCTAGCCGTCTAGGCAAACAGGCGCGGGGCTCATCTAGTCGATCCTAATGCGAATGCCAAGCCATATTGGCATTGCCGCGGCTTTTGCCGTGTATGGGCGCAAAGGCAGGGTCAGGGCGATGCGTTCGAATGATGTGCACAGGCGATGGCGACGCGCCGGTGATGCTTGACTTCGCCTCCGCCCGGCTGTCGACTGCGCCAATCTTGTTTTCATGCAGTCCCGGTGGACGGTTGCGAGCTTTCCCTGGAACTGCAGGTTCGGTTTTGCAGTTCCCGCCGGAAAGCCGCGAGGCGGCTTTCGCGGAATTGCCTGGGCGAGGGGCATCGTCCCGACATGGCATCGATCGACCAGCAACCCGCGGGGCGGCCGGACGGCGGGCTTTCCCTCATTCCGGTGGCGTGGCTCGTAATCATCATGGGGCTGTCGGCCTACGGGCTGATCTCCTCCTGGCGGCTGATCGGTGACTTCAGCCTGCCCGACAGCGTGTTCTTCCTGGTCTATGGCGGCCTTACCGGCGGCGTCATCACCATCCTGTGGGGGCTGTACCTGCTTGGCCTTGCCTTCAACCGGTCGGCCCGCTTTCCGCGCCATTACACGATCTGGCAGATCGCCATCATCATCTGGCTCCTGGTGCGCCAGGCCTATGTGTTGCTCGTGTCCGACTTCGTCTTCTCGGCCGAGGCGCTGGGCTTCACCGTCGCCGAGATCGCCATCGGCCTGCTTTGCATTTACCTGCTGCGCAACGGGGCCGGCGCCGAGACGATCTACGCCAATCCGGAGACCGAGCGGCCGCCGGTCTTCGTCTCGATCCTTGCCGCGCTGCTCGGCATCGTCCTTGGCGGCGCGATCGGCGTCTGCGCCGGTTTCTTCGCCGGTTCCCTGATAGCGGACCTGACGCATATGAGCTGTTTCGAGGGCGCCTGCGGATTTTTCGCGGCTTTTGTCGGCCTGGGCGGCATGATCGTCGGCGCGGTCGCCGGCGGCATTTTCGCCATCTGGCGGGTGAACCGGCGCAAGCCGGCGCGGGCTCGCTAATTTCACGGGCCGCGATTGCGCGGAAACCACGCACGCTCTATGTCGATTGCGGAGCAGACGGGAGCGTTCCCGGGGAGAGCGTCGATGTTGCGTTTCATCTTTCGGCTGGCAGCCATGGTTGCGCTGTCGATCTCGGTGATCATGGCGGTGATCGATACGACACGCTCGGTCGCAGCCTCCTCGCTGGTGATGACGCCGCTCAATGCAAGCTGGCTCGCGGTCTCGCCCGATACCCGTGCGGCCTTCGAGACTTTCGTGCGCACCAAGGCAAGCCCGCTGGTCTGGGACGGCGCCGTCGCATGGGTGCTCGCACAACCAGGTTTTGCTGTTTTCGCGGTGCTGGCCTTCCTGCTCTACGCCATCGGCTACCGGCGCAAGCGCCGCGGCGCGGAATTCGCCCCAAGTCCCTGAAGGCTCTTGTTTTGACGCTGTTGCGGACGGACGGCCACGGCGAAATCGCCGGTAACCGCTTTTTCCAACAGGTCAAAATTCCACGTGAATTTTGTTTCGCGCCGTGCCAGATTGACCGCGAGCGGGAGGGGCAAAACACTTCCTGCCTGGCACCGCAAGCCTGCCGGAGAACCGGGCGGGCAGGCGGCGCATAACGGAAAAATAACCGACAGGGTGTGGATCACATGAAACGTATCGTTCTCGGCCTTCTGGCCGCAACCGCAATGGTTCTTCCGGCTTTCGCCGCGGATGTCCAGCCGGCCATCCTCTATGATCTGGGCGGCAAGTTCGACAAATCCTTCAACGAGGCCGCCTATCATGGCGCGGAGAAGTTCAAGGCCGAGACCGGCATCGCCTATGTCGAATTCGAGGTCTCCAACGCCTCGCAGCGCGAGCAGGCGCTGCGCCGCTTCGCCGAGGACGGCCGCAACCCGATCGTCATGGCCGGCTTTGCCTGGGAGGACGCGCTGAAGAAGGTCGCGGCCGAATATACCGATCTCAACTTCGCCATCATCGACGATGCCGTCGACCTGCCCAATGTCCGCTCGCTGGTGTTCAAGGAGAATGAAGGCTCCTACCTCGTCGGCATCCTGGCGGCGATGGCGTCGAAGTCGAAGAAGGTCGGCTTCGTCGGCGGCATGGACATCCCGCTGATCCGCAAGTTCGAATGCGGCTATGTCGGCGGCGCCAAGTCGGCCGGCGCGACGGACGTCATCCAGAATATGACCGGCGACACGCCGGCCGCATGGAACGACCCGGCCAAGGGCGGCGAGATCGCAAAGACGCAGATCGACCAGGGCGCCGACGTGGTTTACGCGGCTGCCGGCGGCACCGGCGTCGGCGTGCTCCAGGCGGCGGCGGATGCGGGCAAGCTCGGCATCGGCGTCGATTCCAACCAGAACGGCCTGCAGCCTGGCAAGGTGCTGACCTCGATGCTGAAGCGCGTCGACGTTGCCGTCTACAATGCCTTCATGGACGGCAAGAACGGCACCTTCAAAGGCGGCGTCGAAAATCTCGGCCTCAAGGAAGGCGGCGTCGACTACGCCATGGACGACAACAACAAGGCGCTGGTGACCGATGAGATGAAGGCGGCCGTCGAAAAGGCCAAGGCCGACATCATCTCGGGCAAGGTCCAGGTGCACGACTACACCACCGACAACGCCTGCCCGTATTGATCTGCGGCTGAAGCAAGGTTTGAACCGCCGGGCCAACGCCCGGCGGTTTCGCTTTGGAGAGGGAACGATGCGGCCGACGATCGAGGCCATGGCTGAAGGCGACGTCGAAGCAATCGCGGGGCTTCGCCTCGCGGCTTTCTTCGAAGGCACGGACCGGACACTCGACGAGGACATGGCCGGGTTGCGCGGGTTGATCGCCGGCGACGGCTCCGAGGCAGCCTTCGTTGCGCGCGACCGTGGCCGGCCGATCGGGAGCTGCCTGCTCGTCCGCAGCGAAATCAGTTCGCCGCACGACTTCTCGCCATGGCTGGCCGGGCTGATCGTCGAGGATGGATATCGCGGCAGCGGCGTTGGCACGGCGCTGGTCAGAACCGTTGAGGCTCATGCTGTCTCGGCCGGTATCGGCAAGCTCTATCTCTACACCTGGCAGGCGCGCGGCTTCTACGAGGCGCTTGGATGGACGGCGGTCGAGACCTTCGAGCAGGACGGCGCGCCGATGCTTCTCATGTCGCATGAGCTATAGCGTGCCGGCGAGATAGCCGAGCGCAAAGGCGGCCAGCAGGGCAAGCACAATAACAAAGCCAAGCCTGCCGCGCGGATGGAGGCCGACGCGATAGGGCTTGCGCTCGAGCCGGTGGATCATCGGCGGCGGCGGTTCGGCCTCGGCGGCAATGCCGGCGAGCCGTGCCTGCATCTGCGGCAATTCGGCAAGGCCCTGCGTGACCAGCTCCCAGCGATTGTCGCGCCCTTCAGGTGCCGCGGGATCGAAGGCGCGCAAGCGCTCGGCCAGCCGCAGCACCGTGTCGCGAAAGGCGGGATCAATCTCGAGGTCGCGCTCGGCGCGGGCGCGTTCCCTGTCGTTCATCAGGCCAAAGACATAATCGCCGGCCCTGGCGACGTTGTCGCTTTCACTGGACATGGCCGTCTTTCCCCATGGCTTCTCACCAATGCGGCGGCTTGGTCACCGGCACGTCGGAGGCGGTCTGCTCCTCCAATTCCAGGAAACGGTCGGCGAGGGCTGCGAGCTTGCGCTCCATGCGCTCGATCACCTTCCACTGTTCGGCGATCTGGCCGGACAGTTCCTCGATGGTCTTTTCCTGCTCGGCGGCGCGGATTTCCAGCGTCGTCAACCGATCGTCAGGCATGGCCATGCAAAACCGACCCTTCGAATGTGAAGCCTCCACCCAAGCAGATATTCGTGGGATGCCCGAATATCTGCTTAGGCCCTGTTGGTTCTCGCAGGTTCTGATCGCAAAACCGTGGACAGTTTTGCGGAACTTGCTCAGGTTCGAAATTGACAAGGGCGCGGCGATTTGTCGAGAGTGAACGGCCGATTGGCATAAGCGGGGCATCATGCTAGGCCTTTTGACCAAGCGATAAAAAATAACAGTGGGAACAGGCTGCATGGCGCAAGCCGCAATCGAGCTCATAGGCATCAACAAGAGCTTTGGCGCAGTGCGCGCCAACCGCGATATCAACCTGGAAGTGGCGCGCGGCACCATCCACGGCATCGTCGGCGAAAACGGCGCCGGCAAATCGACGCTGATGTCGATCCTCTACGGCTTCTACCAGGCCGACAGCGGCGAGATCCACGTCGGCGGCAAGCCGGTGTCGATCAACACCTCCAACGACGCCATCGCACTCGGCATCGGCATGGTGCATCAGCATTTCATGCTGGTCGACAATTTCACGGTGCTGGAGAACGTCATCCTCGGCGCCGAAAACGATGTGCTGCTGAAGAGCAGCATCGCCAAAGCGCGCTCGGAACTCGACCGGCTGGAGCGCGAATACGGGCTCGAGGTCGATCCCGACGCCGTCATCGAAGAGCTGCCGGTCGGCCTGCAGCAGCGTGTCGAAATCCTCAAGGCGCTCTATCGCGGCGCCGAGATCCTGATCCTCGACGAGCCGACGGGAGTGTTGACGCCGGCCGAGGCCGACCACCTCTTCCGCATCCTCAAGCAATTGAAGGATCAAGGAAAAACCATCGTGCTCATCACGCACAAGCTGCGCGAGATCATGGCGATCACCGACACGGTTTCGGTGATGCGCCAGGGCACGATGGTGGCGACCCGGGTGACGAAGGAGACCACGGTCGGCGAACTGGCCGAGCTGATGGTCGGCCGGCGCGTGCTTCTGCGGGTCGAGAAGGGCCAGTCGGACGCTGGCGCCGTAAAACTCTCGGTCAAGAACCTGACGGTGAAGGATTCGCGCGGCGTCACCATGGTCGACAATGTCTCTTTTGACGTGCGCGGCGGCGAGATCGTTGGCATCGCCGGCGTTGCCGGCAACGGCCAGTCCGAACTGCTCGAAGCGATCTCCGGCATCAGGCATGCGGTTTCCGGCGAGGTTATGCTCGACGGCAAGCCGATCGATCTCACCGGCAAGGCCGATCCCGGCGAATTGCGCGACCGGGGGCTTGCCCACGTCCCGGAGGACCGCCACCATGTCGGGCTGGTGCTCGCCTTCGAGGAGAACGAGAATTCGATCCTCGGCTACCACGACGACGAGCGGTACCTCAAGGGGCCGTTCCTCGACGTCGATGCCATCATGGCCGACGCGAAGGACAAGATCGAGAAATACGACATCCGCCCCGGCAATCCGCGGCTGAAGACGGCGAACTTCTCCGGTGGCAACCAGCAGAAGATCGTGCTGGCCAGGGAGATGGAGCAGGATCCCGGCGTGCTGATCGTCGGCCAGCCGACGCGCGGCGTCGACGTCGGCGCCATCGAATTCATCCACAAGCGGCTGATCGCCATGCGCGACCAGGGCAAGGCCGTGCTGGTGGTATCGGTCGAGCTCGACGAGATCCGCTCGCTGTCCGACCGCATCCTGGTGATGTTCGCCGGCCGTGTCGTCGGCGAGCGCGGCCCTGACGCGACCGAAGGCGAGCTCGGCCTGCTGATGGCCGGCGTCGAGCACCAGGAGGCCGCCGAATGAGCACGCCTTACGCCAAGCTGCCTGCCTGGGCCGATTATGGGTTGATTCCGCTGATCAATCTGTCGGTTGCCTTCATCGTTGCCGGCTTCGTCGTCATGCTGGTCGGCGAAAACCCGTTTCGTGCCGCCGTCATCCTGGTCGAAGGCGCCTTCGGCAAGGGCACGGGCATCGCCTTCACGCTCTTCTACGCCACGACCTTCATCTTCACCGGGCTGTCGGTGGCGGTGGCGGCGCATTGCAGCCTGTTCAACATCGGCACCGAGGGCCAGGCCTATATAGGCGGCCTCGGCATCGCGCTCGTTTGCCTGAGTCTCGACAGCGTGCTGCCCTGGTGGGCGATCTTTCCGATCGCGATCGTAGCCGCGGCGGCGTTCGGTGCGCTGTGGGGGCTGATCCCCGCCTATCTGCAGGCCAAGCGCGGCTCGCACATCGTCATCACCACCATCATGTTCAACTTCATCGCCGCCTCGGTGATGGTCTATCTCTTGGTCGGTGCGCTGAAGCCGGCCGGCTCGCAGGCGCCGCAGACGCGCAATTTCCTCGCCGGCGCCGAGCTGCCGAAGCTCAACTGGATCATCGAATTGTTCGGCGCCAAGATCCGTTCCGCACCCCTCAACATCTGCTTCCTGCTGGCGCTGGTCATGGCCTTCCTGGTCTGGCTTTTGATCTGGCGCACCAGGCTCGGCTATGAGATGCGCACCTATGGCCACAGCCCGAAGGCGGCGCGCTACGCCGGCATATCGGAAACCCGCATCATCATCACCGCGATGATGATCTCGGGCGCGCTGGCCGGCATGATGGCGCTCAACCCGGTGATGGGCGACCAGCATAATGTCGCGATCGATTTCGTGTCCGGTGCCGGTTATGTCGGCATCGCGGTTGCGTTGATGGGCAGGCTGCATCCGGTCGGCATCGTCCTGGCGGCGATCCTGTTCGGCATGCTCTACCAGGGCGGCGCGGAGCTTGCCTTCGAGATGCCGGCGATCAGCCGCGACATGATCGTCATCATCCAGGGGCTGGTCATCCTGTTCGCCGGCGCGCTGGAACATATGTTCAGGCCTTACATCCAGGCGCTGTTCGCCTCGGTCAGTCCGAAATCGGTCGGCATGCAGGCAGTGAACGGTAAGGGGGCCTGAGATGGACATGTTCAACGCCATCATCCAGGTGCTGGATTCGACCATCCGCCTTTCGGTGCCGCTGCTGCTCGCCTGTCTGGCGGGTCTTTATTCGGAACGGGCCGGCATCTTCGACATCGGGCTGGAAGGCAAGATGCTGGTCGGCGCCTTTGCCGGCGCTTCGGCCGCCGCCGTCTTCCATTCGGCGCTGATCGGCCTCGGCACGGCGGTGCTGATCTCGGTCGCTTTCGCCCTGGTGCACGGCTTCGCCTCGATCACGCATCGCGGCAACCAGATCGTCTCCGGCGTGGCGATCAATTTCATCGCCGCCGGATCGACCATCATCCTCGGCCAGGCGTGGTTCCAGCAGGGCGGGCGCACGCCAGCCCTGCAGCCGGCCGAACGCTTCGAGGCGATCGTCTGGCCCGGCGCCGAGGCGATCAAGGACGTGCCGATCATCGGCCCGATCTATGCCGAGCTGATCTCCGGCCATTCGATCCTGGTCTATTTCGCCTTCGCCATGGTGCCGTTCACCTGGTGGGTGCTGTTTCGCACCCGCTTCGGTCTCAGGATGCGCGCGGTCGGCGAAAACCCGGCCGCGGTCGACACCGCCGGCATCTCGGTCGCCTGGCTGCGCTACCGTGCGCTGATCTGCACCGGCATCCTCACCGGCGTCGCCGGCGCGTATCTTTCCATGGTGCAGAATGGCGGCTTCGTGAAGGACATGACTGCGGGCAAGGGCTATATCGCGCTGGCTGCGCTCATCTTCGCCAAATGGAAGCCGGTCAACGCTATGTTCGCCTGCCTGTTGTTCGGTTTCCTCGATGCTGCGGCCATCCGCCTGCAGGGCTCGCCGCTGCCGATCATCGGCAAGGTGCCGGTGCAGTTCATGCAGGCGCTGCCCTATGTGCTGACCGTCATCCTGCTCGCCGGCTTCATCGGCAAAGCCATCCCGCCGCGCGCCGGCGGCGTGCCCTATGTGAAGGAACGCTGAGGTCGGAGAATGCCGGGGCGGGATTTTCGTGCGGCGGCGACCGGTATTTGAACAAGATCGTGGGAGAGAAGAACCGGATGTCGCATGATCTTTTCGAGGCGGCGAAGACGGCGATGGCAAAGGCCTATGCGCCCTATTCGAAGTTCCCTGTGGGGGCAGCGCTGCGTACCGAGGACGGGCGCGTCTTCACCGGGGCCAATATCGAGGTGGCATCCTATCCGGAAGGCTGGTGCGCCGAGACGACGGCGCTCGGCCATTACATCATGGGCGGCGGCGGCAGGATCGTGGAGATCGCGGTGATCGCCGAACGCATGGCCAAATGCTCGCCATGCGGCGGCTGCCGGCAGCGGCTGGCGGAATTCTGCCGGCCGGACACGAAGCTCTATCTCTGCGACAACGCCGGCGTGGCCGAGACGGTGACCATGGGCGACATGCTGCCCTACGGCTTCAGGGGCGACATCTTGAAATGAAGAGCGGGTTGAAATGAAGGAAGCGCTGGATCATCTGGTCGAGAAGCTGGACGGACTGGCGCCGACCGCGGCGCTCGTGCTGGGCTCGGGCCTGGGCGGGCTGGTCGACCAGGTCAAGGATGCCAGGCGCATCTCCTATGCCGAACTGCCGGGCTTCCCGCGCAGCGGTGTTTCCGGCCATGCAGGCGAGGTGGTTGCCGGGCATTTCGCCGGCACGCCGGTGCTGATGCTGTCCGGACGCGCGCATTATTACGAGCATGGCAATGCCGCGGCGATGCGGCCGGCGCTGGAGGTGCTTGCCGGCATCGGCATCTCGCATTTGATCCTCACCAATGCCGCCGGCTCCGTCGATCCTGAAATGGGGCCGGGCTCGGTGATGCTGATCACCGACCACATCAATTTCTCCGGCTCCAATCCGCTGATCGGCGAGCCGAGCGACCGCCGCTTCGTCGGCCTCACGGAGGCCTATGATGCCGGCCTGCGCAAAGCGATCGAGAAGGCGGCGAAGGCAACGGGAACCGCGCTGCATCAAGGCGTTTATATGTGGTTTTCCGGACCCTACTTCGAGACGCCGGCCGAGATCCGCATGGCGCGCGTCATGGGTGCCAACGCCGTCGGCATGTCGACCGTGCCGGAGGTCATCCTTGCCCGCTTCCTCGGGCTCAAGGTCGCCGCCTGCTCGGTCATCACCAACCTGGCGGCCGGCATGACCGGAGCGGAACTCTCGCACCAGGAAACCAAGGATATGGCGCCGGTCGGCGGCGCGCGGCTGGCGACGATCCTGCGGCGCGTCTTCCAGGACGGCTTGCCCGACTGATGCTGCCGCAGGAGATCATCCGCCGCAAGCGCGACGGCCACAGGCTCTCGGCCGACGAGATCGCGGACTTCATCGCGGGGCTGACGGCCGGCACCATCTCCGAGGGCCAGGTCGGCGCTTTCGCGATGGCCGTGTTCCTCAACGGCATGAGCCGCGAGGAAGCGGTGGCGCTGACGATCGCGATGCGCGATTCCGGCGATGTGCTCGACTGGTCCGACCTGCCGGGCCCGGTCACCGACAAGCATTCCACGGGTGGCGTCGGCGACAATGTCTCGCTGATGCTGGCGCCGATCGTCGCGGCCTGCGGCGCCTGTGTGCCGATGATCTCGGGCCGCGGGCTCGGCCACACCGGCGGCACGCTGGACAAGATGGATGCCATCCCCGGCTATGCCAGCCAGCCGGACGTGGCGCTTTTCCGCAAGACGGTGCTCGAGACCGGTTGCGCCATCATCGGCCAGACCGCCGATCTCGCGCCGGCCGACCGCAGGCTCTATGCGATCCGCGACGTGACCGGGACGGTCGAATCGGTGCCGCTGATCACCGCCTCGATCCTGTCGAAGAAGCTTGCCGCCGGCCTGGGCTCGCTGGTGCTCGACGTCAAGGTCGGCAACGGCGCCTTCATGGAGAAGTCGCGCGATGCCGTCGCCCTGGCGAACAGCCTTGTCGAGGTCGCCAATGGCGCCGGCTTGAGCGCCTCAGCGCTGGTGACCGGCATGAACGAGCCGCTGGCCTCGGCCGCCGGCAACGCGGTCGAGGTGAAGAATGCCGTCGATTTCCTCACCGGGCGATATCGCGACCGGCGGCTGGAGGAGGTGACGCTGGCGCTGGCGGCCGAGATGCTGCAGTCGACGGGGCTCGTCTCGTCCAACCAGGACGGCATCAGGCGCGCCACCGAAGCGCTTGCCGGAGGCCGTGCGGCGGCCGTCTTCGCGCGAATGGTGTCCGTGCTTGGCGGTCCCGCCGATTTCATCGAGAACGCGGAAAAATATTTGCCGACTGCGCCCGTCGAACTGGCCGTGAGGGCGGAACAGGATGGATTCGTGACCGGCATCGGCACGCGCGATATCGGGCTTGCCGTCGTCACGCTCGGTGGCGGGCGTAGCCATCCGGACGACAAGATCGATCATGCCGTCGGTCTGACCCGGCTGTTGCCGGTCGGCGCCGAGCTGCGCCCGGGCGAGGCACTGGCGCTGGTGCATGCCCGTACCAATGCGGAGGCCGAGGCAGCGGCGGCGGCCGTGCGAGCTGCTTATGCGATCGGCGGTTCCAAACCGCCCGCCGAAAAGACCGTGCTCAGGCGGATACTGCCGCGCTAGAGCAGTTCATCGTTTCGCGGAAACGGTGAACTGCTCTATCCTTTGTGGCTGACGCAATTCCGGACGGAAAACCGTTGCGCACTTTTCCTGGAATTGTTTACGTCGGATTTACTGAACGAGCAGCAGCGAGCCGTCCTGGACCTGGTATTTCTGCAACCGCTGCAGGAAGCTCATGCCGATCAGGTTGGTCTGCAGCGCCCTGTCGTCGAGCACCATCGCCTGGACGTTATCGACCGAGATCTTGCCGATCTGCAGGCGGTCGACAGTCACCACGGCGGCCTTTACCGCGCCGTTGGCGGTGTTCACCTGTCGATTGAAGTCGGACGGATTGAGCGAGACGCCGATCCGTCGCGCCGTCGAGGTGTTGATGGCGACCAGCGTCGCGCCGGTGTCGATCATGCCGTCGATCTGGCGGCCATTGAGCTTGAACTGCGACGCGAAGTGGCCGCGCGCATCGGCATTGACCAGCACCTGGCGGCCGAGCGGCATCGGCGCGGCTGGTTTGTTCGGGACCGAAGCGAGATTGACCAGGGGCTGAGCCTCCGGGGCTGCCGGCTGCGGGGCGACGGCCGATTTCAGGAGGCCGTCCACCAGATGCGGGTTAGCCTGATAGACGATCGGAATCGAAGCCGAAGTTCCGGCAAAGATGCCGAGGATGAGAAGCTTGCGCAGCATGGATGCCCCTAAAGCGTTTTCACCGTTTCACGAAAACGTTGAACCGCTCTATCCCTTTGGTTTGGAGCAATCCCGAAAGGAAAACCGCTTCACACTTTTGCTGGAATTGCTCCCGAAGGCCTGCATCCTTATGCCGATATGGTGTGTGCGACTTTAACGCGTGTGGGAAACCGCAAGCTTGCGTAAACGGCCAGTTAAGAACGGCGCTCACTTTGTGCCGTACATGCGGTCGCCGGCGTCGCCGAGGCCCGGCATGATGTAACCCTTGTCGTTCAACTGCCGGTCTATCGAGGCGGTGAAGATCGGCACGTCCGGATGCGCCTTGGTGAAGCGCTCGATGCCTTCGGGGGCGGCAAGCAGGCAGAGGAAGCGGATGTTGGTGGCGCCGCGCCCCTTCAGCTTGTCGATCGCGGCGATCGCGGAATTCGCGGTCGCCAGCATCGGATCGACGACGATCACCAGGCGGTCGGCAAGATCGCTCGGCGCCTTGAAGAAATACTCGACCGCTTCAAGCGTCTCGTGGTCGCGGTAGAGGCCGATATGGGCGACGCGCGCGGCCGGCACCAGGTCGAGCAGGCCCTCGAGCAGGCCGTTGCCGGCGCGCAGCACCGAGGCGAAGACCAGCTTTTTGCCTTCCAGCGTCGGTGCCTCCATCTCCTCGATCGGCGTCTCGATCATGGTTGTGGTCAGTTCGAGATTGCGGGTCACCTCATAGCCGAGCAGCAGTGAAATCTCGCGCAGCAGCCGCCGGAAGCCGGCCGTCGAGGTCTCCTTCTTGCGCATGATGGTCAGCTTGTGCTGGACGAGGGGATGGTCGACGACGGTGACGCCCTGCATGATGTGCTCCGACTGGTTCGGGGTAGTAGTCAGTAGTGAGTAGTGAATAGTGAGCCGATTTGCGAGTCCTCGCCTCGGGGAAAGCTCCGGCCTTCAACCGATCTATGCGCGCTCGGCCAAATGCATAACTACTGACTACCGACTACTCCCCTACTCACTCACCGCACCTTCGCGTCCAACCGGCTTAGCAGCACCGCCTTGGTCTTCTTGTCCACGAAGGCCGCTTCGATGGCTGTTTTGGTGATCCCCGCGAGCGCCTTGTCGTTCAAGGCGAAATGCTCGGCGGCGATATCGTATTCGCGCTTCAGCGAGGTCCAGAAGTAGGGCGGGTCGTCGGAGTTGAGCGTCACCTTGCAGCCGGCGGCGCGCAGTGCCGGAAAGGGGTGGTCGGCGAAGCTGTCGAAGACTTTCAGCGCGATGTTGGAGCCTGGGCAGCATTCCAGCACTAGGCCCTGGTCGGCAATGCGGCGGACAAGGTCGGGGTTCTCGATGGCGCGAACGCCATGGCCGATGCGGGAGGGGCGGATGTGGTCGAGAGCCGCGGCCACACTTTCCCAGCCCATCAGCTCGCCGGCATGGATGGTGATGCCGAGGCCCGCTTCGCGCGCGATCTCGAAGGCGCGCACATAATCTTCGAAATCGCCGATGCGCTCGTCGCCGGCGACGCCGAAACCGGTCACCAGCGGGTGGCCGCAACGTGCCGCGAAGCGCGCCGCCTGCTCGATCGCCTCGACCCCGACATGGCGCACGCCGGTGACGATCATGCGGCCCTCGATACCGGTCTTGGCCTTGGCGCGGGTCATGCCTTCGCCCAGCGCATCCGTGTAGGCTTTTGGCGACAGGCCGGCCTTCTTGGCGTGGTCCGGCGAGGTGAAAATCTCGGAATAGATGGCGCCGTCCCGGGCGAGGCTGGTCAGATAGTAGTCGGCGAGGCGGGCATAGTCCTCCTCCGTGCGAAACAGGTCGGAAGCGAAATCGTAAGCCGCGAGAAACGAGGTGAAGTCCTGCCAGACGAAGGAGCCGTCCCGGATGTAGGGCGAAGGGTCCTTGCCGTATTTGCGGGCTTGGGCGACGACGAGCTCGGGCGCCGCCGCCCCTTCAATGTGGCAGTGCAGTTCGGCCTTCAAAGTCATGCGGTCATCCCGTCCGATATGCTGCTCTCGCGCAGATTCTGGCCGGAAAATCATGCGTGGCCTTTCCCTGCCGGGTTTTGAAGGCGCGGCCGAAAACCGCGCCTTGGACAATAGCGTCGGCACCATCGATCGGCTATGGTCCCGCCGGTTTTATGGCGGATCAAAATAATGTCGGTTGAGAGAACCACGGCCGCGGGCGGCATGGAAACCTCCTATGGTTTCAGGAAGGTCGGGGAAGGCGAGAAGCAGCCCCTGGTCAACGACGTCTTCCATAAGGTGGCCAATCGATACGACCTGATGAACGATCTGATGTCGGCCGGGTTGCATCGGTTGTGGAAGGACGCGATGGTCGCCTGGCTGAATCCTCCCAAAAAGGCAGGCTGGAAGGTGCTCGATGTTGCCGGCGGCACCGGCGATATCGCCTTTCGCATCATCGAGGCCAGCCAGCGCCAGGCCCATGCCACGGTGCTCGACATCAACGGCTCGATGCTGGCCGTCGGCCGCGACCGCGCCGAGAAGCTGGGGCTTGCCGCAAACACCGACTTCGTCGAGGCCAATGCCGAGGAATTGCCGTTCGAGGACGACAGCTTCGATGCCTATACGATTGCGTTCGGTATACGCAACGTGCCGCGCATCGAGGTCGCTCTTGACGAAGCCTATCGGGTGCTGAAGCGGGGCGGACGGTTTCTGTGCCTGGAGTTCTCCGAGGTTGACATGCCGCTGCTCGACAAGGCCTATGAGGCTTGGTCTTTCAACGCCATCCCCAAAATCGGCAAGGCGGTGACCGGCGATGGCGAGCCCTATTCCTATCTCGTCGAATCGATCCGCAAGTTCCCCGACCAGCAGAATTTCGCAGCAATGATCACCCGCGCCGGCTTCGACCGCGTCACCTTCCGCAACTATTCGGGCGGCATCGCCGCCCTTCATTCCGGCTGGAAGCTTTGAGGCGCGGCACCTTGCAGCAGGCCCCTTTGAAGCAGGCAGCGCTATGAGCAGCGTCGCTGCCGCCTTCAGGCTCGCCAGGGCCGGCTGGGTGCTGGTCCGCGAGGGCGTCGTCGCGGCGCTGCCGGGCGAAGAGCTTTCCGGAATGCCGAAATTCGGCTGGCGCGTGGCGCGGCTTTTCACCCGCCGCCGGGCGCTGAGCTATCAGCGGGGCGACAGGCTGGCGCGGGCAGTGGTGCGGCTGGGACCTTCCTACGTCAAGCTCGGCCAGTTCCTGGCGACGCGGCCCGATGTCGTCGGCAACGACATGGCGCTGGACCTCGCGCTTTTGCAGGACAAGATGCATACCTTCCCGAGAGTGGAGGCGGTCCATGCGATCGAAGCCTCGCTCGGGCGCAGGATCGACGATCTCTATTCGAGCTTCGGCGAACCGGTGGCGGCGGCCTCTATCGCGCAGGTGCACGGCGCCGAAATCGTGCGCGAGGGTAGCGCTTCGCAGGTGGCGGTGAAAGTTATCCGGCCCGGCGTGCGGCACCGCTTCTTCCAGGATCTCGAAAGCTATTTCCTTGCCGCCCGCCTGCAGGAGAAATACATCCCCGCGTCGCGTCGCCTGCGCCCGGTCGAAGTGACCGAGACGCTGGCACAGACCACCAGAATCGAGATGGATCTGAGGCTCGAGGCAGCCGCGCTTTCCGAACTCGGCGAGAACACCAAGGACGATCCGGGCTTCCGCGTGCCGGCGGTCGACTGGGAGCGGACCGGCCGCGATGTCCTCACCATGGAGTGGATCGACGGCATCAAGATGAACGATCTGGCCGGTCTTGCCGACGCCGGCCACGACCTCAAGGCGATCGCCGCCAATCTGGTCCAGTCGTTCCTCAGGCACACGTTGCGCGACGGCTTCTTCCATGCCGACATGCATCCTGGAAATCTGTTCGTCGAGGCGAGCGGCACCATCGTCGCGGTCGATCTCGGCATTGCAGGCCGGCTCGGCAAGAAGGAGCGGCGCTTCCTCGCCGAGATCCTCTACGGCTTCATCGTGCGCGACTATCAGCGCGTCGCCGAGGTGCATTTCGAGGCGGGCTACGTGCCGCGCCAACACAATGTCTCGGCCTTCGCGCAGGCGATCCGCGCCATCGGCGAGCCGATCCACGGCCAGTCGGCGGAGACCATCTCGATGGCGAAGCTGCTGACGCTGCTGTTCGAAGTCACCGAGCTGTTCGATATGGCGACGCGGACCGAGCTGGTGCTTTTGCAGAAGACCATGGTGGTTGTCGAAGGCGTCGCCCGCACGCTCGATCCGGCCTTCAACATGTGGAAGACGTCCGAGCCTGTGGTCAGCGACTGGATCGCGGGCAATCTCGGCCCGCGCGGCATGCTCACCGACGCGCGCGACGCGGGCAGAGCCCTTGTGTCGCTGGCAAGGCAGGCGCCGGATCTTGTGGCCCGCACCGAGCGGCTGTCACGCGAGATCGATTTGATGGCGGAAAACGGCCTGCGCTTCGACGAAGCGACCGCGCGCGCGATAGGGAGAGCGGAAGCGCGCCACACCCGCTCCGGCCGCGTGGCGCTGTGGGTGATCGCGCTGACGCTGATTTACGTCGCGTGGAAATTGCTCTGACCGTCTGCGGCTTGCCGCCGATTGATTGCATTGCTATCGTTGCAAGCGCTACTTGAAGCGAGTGCAATCACATGGCCAGCATCACGATCCGCAATCTGGATGACGAGGTGAAGGACCTGCTCCGGCAACTCGCGGCCGAAAATGGCTGCTCGATGGAGGAGCAGGCACGAGCGATGATACGCGCCGCGGTCGAAGGCCGGGCAGGGCAGGCCGACCGCATCGGTCAGATCGAAGAAAAGCTGCGTGCGCTGACAGGCTCAAAGGAGCAGGCGGCGCCGGTTGTCGCCGCATCCGCGAAATCAGTTTCGCGAGGCTCGCTCTCCGGAAAGCGCATCCTGCTCATTATCGGCGGCGGCATCGCGGCTTACAAGGCGCTCGATCTGATCCGACGGTTGCGCGAGCGAGGCGCTTCGGTGCGGGTGGTGATGACGTCGGCCGCGCAGGAATTCGTCACCACGCTGTCGGTCGGCGCGCTTTCGGCCGACCATGTCTTCACCGAGCTGTTCGACCGCAATGACGAGCACGATGTCGGCCATATCAGGCTGTCGCGCGCGGCCGACCTGCTGGTCGTTGCGCCGGCAACCGCGGACCTGATGGCGAAGCTCGCCAATGGTCATGCCAACGACCTTGCCTCGACGGTGCTTCTGGCCACCGACAAGAAGGTGCTGATGGCGCCGGCGATGAACCCGAAGATGTGGGGGCATCCGGCAACGCGGCGCAATCGGGCCACCTTGCAGAAGGACGGCGTCGCCTTTGTCGGCCCCGCCAAGGGCGAGATGGCCGAAAGCAACGAAGCGGGCGAGGGCCGCATGGCCGAGCCGCTGGAGATCGTCGCCGCGATCGAGGCGATGCTCGATGAGAAGCCGAAACCGCTTGCCGGCCGCAGGATCATCGTCACCTCCGGCCCGACGCATGAGCCGATCGATCCCGTGCGCTACATCGCCAACCGCTCGTCCGGCAAGCAGGGCCATGCCATCGCGGCCGCCTTGGCTAAGCTCGGCGCCGATGTCAGGCTTGTCTCCGGCCCGGTCACCGTCGCCGATCCGGCCGGTGTCGCGACCACCCACGTCGAAACGGCCGCGCAGATGAAGCAAGCGGTCGAGAGCCTGCTGCCGGCGGATGCCGCCGTGTTCGTTGCCGCCGTCGCCGACTGGCGCACGGAAAACGCCGCCGGCGAGAAGATCAAGAAGATTGCGGGCAAGGGACCGCCATCGCTGCGGATGGTCGAGAACCCCGACATCCTCGCCGGCATCGGACATCACGTTCAGCGGCCCGGACTCGTCATCGGCTTTGCCGCCGAGACACAGGATCTGATCGCCAATGCCGAGGCCAAGTTGAAAAAGAAAGGCGCGGACTTCATCGTCGCCAATGACGTCTCGCATGAAAGCGGCATCGGGCCGTCCGGCGTGATGGGCGGCGACCGCAACAAGGTGCGCATCGTCTCCAGGACCGGCGTCGAGGAATGGCCGGAAATGGGCAAGGACGAAGTGGCGGCGCGGCTCGCCGCGCTGATTGCCGAGCGGCTGCAGCAGACTGTCGTCGTCTGAGCCCGAGCGGCAAGCCGGCGCCTCGGCCGCGGCCGCCGTGACATCCCCGTCAACCCGCTGCCAATCTCGCGCGGTTTGTCGCTGAAAATATCCTCAGCGCCGCCAGGCAGCCGAACACGCCGAGGGGCACGAAGGCCAGAAACAGCCAGCTGGCGACGCCTGCGGCCGCTTCACGGCTCAGACCTTCCGAGAAGCCGCTGGCATTGGCGACGATGCCGGCAAGCGCTGCGCCTACCGCATAGCCGATGCGCTGCATGGTCGGCACGGCGGCCGAGGCGATGGTCTGCTCACCGTCGCTGGCCGAGGCGACGATGACGCGCGTGAGGAAGGGCCAGCAAACGCCGAAGCCGCCGCCCTGCAAAAGGGCGCAGAGCAGGATCAGCGGGATCGAGCCTGCCGGGATTGTGTAGGCGAAGCCGGCGAGGCCGGAGGCGATCATCAGGGCGCCGACGACGATGATCAGCCTCTCGCGCTCCAGCGGTGCATTGGCGACAAGAATCGACAGGATCGACCAGGCGATCGATTCTGCGGCGATGATGTAGCCGGTGGTCAGGATCGGAATGCCGTGCAACGTGGTCAGAAGCAGCGGCCCGTAAATGGTGAAGGTGCAGGTCGCCACGGAGAAAGCCGCAACCATCGTCATGCCGCTGCCAAGCGGCGAGCGCCATGAAAACAGAGGCGACGGGAAGAGCCGGGATTGCGGTCTAAGCGCATCCACGTGGAAGAAAAGCGCCAGGCCGATCAGGCCGAGGAAGAGGAGCAGCGACGAGCGCAACAGGGCGATATCGATGCCGGCGGCGGCGATCAGCACGACGCTGAGGGCGAGAACGGCGAGCGCGGGATAGGGAAAGGGCGGTGCCTTGCCGCCGCCAGCCTGCGGCTTCCTCGCTTCAGGCGTGTCGAGCACGACGAAGCTTGCCAGCGCCATCGCCGCGCCGCCGAAGGTGAAGACGCCGAAAGCCCAGCGCCACGACAGGAATTCGGTCATGAGAGCGCCGAGCATCGGGCCGCTGAAGGCGGCGACGCCCCAGATCGCGGACATGATGCCGAAGAGCTGCGGCCAGATGTTGCGTGGAAACAGGCGCTCGACCGAGACGAAAGCCAGCGATACCAGCGCGCCGCCGCCAAGCCCTTCGACCAGACGCCCGACGAGGAACAAGGGCATGGACGGCGCCGCGGCGCAGATCAGCGCGCCGGTCGCATAGAGCAGGGCCGCGACCACCATGTTGGAGCGCAGGGCGACATAACTGACCAGCCGGCCCGCAGCGGCGCCGGCGACGATCGCGCCGAGCTCGTAGATCGCCAGCGACCAGCCGACCAGCTGCACGCCCGCCAGTTCGCCGACCATGGCCGGCATCACCGTCGCCACCATTGTCTCGTTGGTGGCATGCAGCAGGATGCCGAGGCTGACGAAGCAGAAGCGCGCCAGATCGCCGCTTGCCCACAGCGCCCGCCAATCCACCCTCTTGCTGGCCACCCTGTTGCTGGCCACCTTGTTGCCGCTCGCTGCCGTCACGCCGATCTCCTGCTTGTTTTGCGCACCTCATCCGCGTTGCGAACGAGGGGCAAGATCCAGTTCGGCAGGGCTTGTAGAACCTCAAGCGCAGTTGAGCTCAAGAGGCTTTTTCGCGGATTTCGAGGCAAGCCACCATTTGCGCCGAAGGGCTTTCCAAAGCACTCGGCCCGGAACAGATGTTCCGGGCCGAGTGCGGTGCAATGAATTTGAAAAGCCGAGGGCTCACTTGTAGGAGTGGACGAGGTCCAGCGACGCTACGGTGACGGCCAGGTTGAGGCCGGTCTGTGCCTGGACGCTGAGCGGCTCCAGCATGAAGGCGCTGTCCAGGCCGCCGACCAGGACGTTGGCGCCGCCGCCGGTCACCACGCTCGCCTCGGCGTTGACGCCGTAATAGCTGCCAGCGAGATCGCCCGCGTCATGGCTGCGGGTGGCGGCAAGCACCGCCCAGACGAGTTGGCCCTGATGCGTCTTGCCGACGTCGACGCCAAGCTTGGAGATCATCCCGGTATAAATCTCGGCCGGGCCGTGATGGGAGGGGCGGAAGACGCAGGAGACGCCCTTGTTCGACGTGATGACATAGCCGACACCGCCGTCGATGGTGCAATCGAGCGTGCCGAGCCGGAGCGTGCCGGCGCTGACCGGAGAAGCGAGGACCGTGGCGGCAAGCGCGGCAGCGGCACAGGCAAGTGTCTTGATCATTGGAAAGTCCCTTTCGCGAAAATCTTGGCCCCGGCTTAAACGATCGAGGTGCACGGAGCGTTCCGCCGAAACTTTGACGCGAACATGGCAAGGGTTAACGCATTGCCCTGGGCGGTTAACGGATCGCTATCGGCGTCTCCGCAGCGCATCATCGCGGCCGCCGACGGCGACCGGGAACGACGCCCAAGCGCCCTGCAATACACCCTTCCGGCGTCGGCTTGAGATCAGCTGGCGTTGCCGCCGGTGCGCGACAGACCGTCCTTGGCCGGCTGGTAGTTGGGGTCGAGGTGGACAGCCTCGCGGTAGGACTTGGCGGCCCTTCCCTTGTCGCCACGCTTTTCGTAGATCAGCGCCTGGTTGGCCCAGGCCTCGGCGTTCTTGCCGTCGAGCTTGATGGCCATGTTGAAGTCGGAGAAGGCGTTGTCCTCGTCGCCTGTCGCCAGATAGGAGAGGCCGCGGCCGTTGTAGGGCTCGGCGGCGTCCGGCGCCAGCGAGATCGCGGTCGAGAAATCCTCGATGGCGAATTTGTGCTGGCCCTGGCTCTGATAGATCAGGCCGCGATTGTGGTAGGCGCGGGCATCGGTGGTGTCGAGTTGGATCGCCTTCTGGAAGTCGTTGAAGGCATCCTGGGTGCGGCCCGCCTTGCGGTAGAGATTGCCGCGGCCGATATAGGCTGCGTCGTAGTTGGCGTTGATCTGGATCGAGCGGTTGTAGTCGGCCAAAGCGGCTTCCTGATTGCCGAGGAAGCGCTGGATCAGCGCGCGATTCGAATAGGCCTGGTAGAAGTTCGGATTGAGCTGGATCGCCTGGTTGAAGTCCTTGAGCGCCGCCTGGTACTGGCCGCCGCGGCCATAGGCCGAGCCGCGCACGTTATAGCCCTCGGGATCCTGAGGATTGCGCTGGATGACCGCCGAAAGCGAGGAGATGTTCTCGCTCGACGCCTGCGCCTTGTCGATCGAGTTGAACTCGCCCGTCGGGGTCGTCTGGCATGCTGCAAGCGTCAGACCCGAAAGCAGGGCCGCCGTCAGGGCGAAGCCGCGAAAAGCGGTTTTGCGCTCCACGGTAATTGCGTTCATCTTTGTCCTCACTGCCGCAGCGCCGTCAGTCCGTTCCCTCTCCGAACCGGCTCCAATACATAAACAAAAAGGTGGCGGCGATTCCGCATCGCGCCACCTTCGGTATCCTTCGAAAAGGACGAAAAATAGGCGTTATGAGCGCGGCGAGCGCGATGCGCCGGCGGCACCAGCCGGAGCCGGGCGCGGGGTCATCGGCAGCAGGCCTTCGCGCTGGGCGCGCTTGCGGGCCAGCTTGCGGGCGCGGCGCACGGCCTCGGCCTTCTCGCGGGCACGCTTCTCGGACGGCTTCTCGTAGTGACCGCGCATCTTCATTTCGCGGAAAATACCTTCGCGCTGCATCTTCTTCTTCAGCGCGCGAAGCGCCTGATCAACGTTGTTATCGCGGACGAGTACCTGCACGGGCAATCCTGTCTTCGGGTTTGAAATCATTAGGCAAACAGCCATAGCTGACATGCCTCCGCGGCGAATTGCACCGCGAATTGTGGCGGCTGATAGCAGAATCAGGCTGGGATGTCCACCTCCGATTGCGCGAAACGGCGATCAAAAACCCGAGCGCTGCGCCCGCATGTTCGCTCGCGCTACGCGGTCGCCAGATGGTGGCGCGCAAAGTCCTCGAAAAACTCACCATAATCGCAGGTGATTTCCTCGCCTGCAGCGATGTCGCGAATGGCTGTGGCGCCGCCATACTGCGAGAAATCCGTGTTCGGCCGCTCCGAATGGTTCATGAAGCGGCCATTGTCCACCTCATAAACCATGAAGCCGGGCTTGTCCGGGCTCGGATAGGCATAGCGGTCGAGCAACTCGCGCAGATGCGGCGGCGCCGCCTCATATTTATCCATCGGGATCAGCCGGTCGAAATCCGGATCGAGGCGCCAGATCGAAGCGCCCTTACGGATCGGCTCGGCGGCGAAGACCCCGACCCCTTCGATGGCGCTCTGGGCAACATAGGTTCTGATCAGCAGCATCGTTCCGGTCCAATTTTGACGGAAACGAAAATCGTCAAAATGAACGGGAATGCAAGGCCGCATCGCAACATTTTGGCCGGATGGGCATGTCTGTCGTCTGCCAAAATAGATCATGTCCGGTTGATCGAGACACCGCCATCCGCAAACAGCGCGGTTCCGGTGGTGAAGCTCGACGCATCCGAGGCAAGGTAAAGCGCGGAGCGGGCGATCTCTTCCGGCTGCGCCATGCGCTTCAAAGCATGAATGCCTTCGACGAAAGCGCGCGCCTCGGGCGTGGTCGTGGTTGCGCCGGGCGTGTCGGTGCCGCCGGGCAGCAGTGCGTTGACGCGCAGCCCTTGCGGACCGTATTCGGCAGCGAGCACCTGCGTCAGGCCGATCAGTCCGGCCTTGGCAGCGGCGTAGGCCGCCATGCCCGGCATGCCGGCGGTGTAGCCGACGAAGCTCGAGGTGAAGATCAGGGAGCCGCCGCCGCGCTCCAGCATGGCCGGTATCTGGTGCCTTGCGGCGAGGTAGGCGCTGGTCAGATTGGTGTCCATCGTCTCGTGCCAGGTGGCTGGCGCCATATCGGTCACCGGTCCCATCACGCCGACGGCGCCGGCATTGTTGAAGGCGATGTCGAGGCCGCCAAACCTTGCGACGGCGAATTCGACGACCGCCTTCGCATAGGCCTCCTCCCTTACATCGCCGGCAAGCGCGGCTGCCGTGCCGCCGGCCGCTTCGATCTCGTCGACAAGCACGTCGAGCTCGGCCTGACGCCGGGCCGCGACGACCAGGGATGCGCCTTGCTCGGCAAACAGTTTGGCGGTGGCGCGGCCGATGCCGGAGCTCGCGCCGGTGACGATGGCGACCTTCTTTGTAAGGGTGAACATGTCTTTGCATCCTTCCTCTGTACCGGGCTTGTCGGCGGTTGGATGCTTGGTCGCAGATGAGGATTACGGCGGCCACCCGAAACCGGCAAAGGCGCCATTGCCCTACTGCCGCAACAGCCAAGCCAGCCGATCCAGCGGGAAGGCGTAGCTGAAGGCAATCAGCAGAGCCATGACGATGCCAATGGCCGCGTGACCGGTCAGATAGAATCCCGCGGCGCCGCCACACAGGATGACAAGTTCCAGCGCTAGCCTGAGGGCGCCGGGCACCGGCACCGGAGCTCGACCCGACCGGCTCGGATCATTGAGCACGGCGAAAGTGCCCCACAGCACCGCCGCGACGAGCGGCAAGGCGACGGCAAGAATCCAACGGCTTAAACCGACAGCAAAGCTCCAGCCGACCATGCCGAGCCCAAGCAGCGCTGCAAGTTCCAGCAGGAAGCGCAGGGTCAGATTCCACCAGGCATTACCCATTGTCGTCCTCCAGCATCACGCGGCAGGAGTGTCGCCGAACGGAATCTCGGAAGCCAGAGCAGACGCTTCGTTTTGACCGTGGCGCAAAACGGCAAGCGCCGTCGCAAACAGCGCAAGGATGACATCGCGGTTTCGCTAGTGATACACCTCGCGTGACGGGAGAGGCCCGAACGACATCCGCGATTTTTGGCGCGAGGCTTAACGTGAAGAAATACTCGGTATTCGCCATTGCCCGCGAGGCGATGCGCGGCCACAGAGGCTGGGAAGAGCAGTGGACGTCGCCCGAGCCGAGGAAGGAATACGACGTCATCATCGTCGGCGCCGGCGGACACGGCCTGGCGACGGCCTATTATCTGGCGAGCGAGCACGGCATCACCAACATCGCGGTGCTGGAAAAGGGCTGGCTCGGCGGCGGCAACACCGGCCGCAACACCACCATCATCCGTTCCAATTATCTCTATGACGAGAGCGCCGGCATCTACGACCATGCGCTGAAGCTTTGGGACGGGCTCAGTCAGGAACTCAACTACAACGTCATGTATTCGCCGCGCGGCGTCATGATGCTGGCGCACAACGTGCACGACGTCCAGGTGTTCAAGCGCCATATCCATGCCAACCGCCTCAACGGCATCGACAATGAATGGCTGACGCCGGAAGAGGCGAAGGAATTCTGTCCGCCGCTCAACATCTCCAGGGACGCGCGCTATCCGGTGATGGGCGCCGCGCTGCAGCGCCGCGGCGGCACGGCGCGTCATGACGCGGTCGCCTGGGGCTATGCGCGCGGCGCTTCGGCGCGCGGCGTGCACATCATCCAGAATTGCGAGGTCACCGGCATCAAGCGCGCGGCCAATGGCGCTGTGAGCGGGGTAGAGACGACGCGCGGCTTCATCGGCGCCAAGAAGATCGGCGTGGTCGCCGCCGGCCATTCCTCCGTCATCATGAACATGGCGGGCGTGCGCATGCCGCTCGAAAGCTATCCGCTGCAGGCGCTGGTGTCGGAGCCGGTCAAGCCGGTGGTGCCCTGTGTGGTGATGTCGAACACGGTGCACGCCTATATCTCGCAGTCGGACAAAGGCGAGCTGGTGATCGGCGCAGGCACCGACCAGTATGTCTCCTATTCGCAAACCGGCGGCCTGCACATCTTGCAGCACACGCTCGACGCCATCTGCGAGATGTTCCCGATCTTCACCCGCATGAAGATGCTGCGCTCCTGGGGCGGCATCGTCGACGTGACCCCCGACCGCTCGCCCATCCTGGCGAAGACACCGGTCCAGGGCCTCTACGTCAATTGCGGCTGGGGCACCGGCGGCTTCAAGGCGACGCCCGGCTCGGGCAATGTCTTCGCGCATACGATCGCGAGGGACGAGCCGCACGCGATCAACGCGCCCTTCACGCTCGAGCGCTTCCGCACGGGGCGTCTCATCGACGAGGCCGCCGCGGCGGCTGTGGCGCACTGACGATGGGCCAAATGACCCTTAAGCCGCTTTGCGATCAACCGGCCGGCGCCTGCGTCGGCCATGGCGAGTTGTAGGATCCACCGAAAATGCTTCTCATCCGCTGCCCCTATTGCGAGGAAGAGCGCCCGGAACTCGAGTTCCGCAATGCCGGCGAGGCGCATATTGCGCGCCCGACCAACATCGCCGCCGAGAGCGACGACGATTTCGAGAAATTCTTCTTCATCCGTGCCAACCCTAAAGGCGTCATCTATGAGCGCTGGCGGCACATGCATGGCTGCGCGCGGTTCTTCAACGCGGTGCGCGACACGGTCACCGACAGGTTCATCATGACCTACAAGGCCGGCGAGCCGAAGCCTGCGAAGCTGCCCGGAGCCTCGAAATGAACGCCGCCTTCCGCATTTCCGGCGCCGGTCGCCTCAGCCAGGCGAAGACTGCCTCCTTCAGCTTCGACGACAAGTCGTATATCGGCATCGAGGGCGACACGCTGGCCTCGGCGCTGCTCGCCAACGGCGTGCACCTGGTCGGCCGCTCGTTCAAATATCACCGTCCGCGCGGCTTCCTGTCGGCCGGCGCGGAAGAACCCAACGCGCTGGTGCAGATCGTGCGCGACGATGCGCGCAAGACGCCGAATGTGCGGGCGACAGTGCAGGAGCTCTATGACGGGCTGACGGCCAACTCGCAGAACCGCTGGCCGTCGCTTGCCTTCGATGTCGGCGCCGTCAACGACATCGCATCACCGATGTTTTCGGCCGGCTTCTACTACAAGACCTTCATGTGGCCGAAATGGGCCTGGAAGGACCTCTACGAGCCGAAGATCCGCGCTGCCGCGGGCCTCGGCGTTTCGCCGGACAAGCCGGATCCCGACCACTATGCCGCGCGCTACGCGCATTGCGAGGTGCTGGTGCTGGGCGGCGGCGCCGCCGGCATCGCGGCCGCGCTCGCCGCGGCCGAAACGGGCGTGCGGGTGATCGTCGCCGACGAGCAAGCCGAATTCGGCGGCAGCCTGCGCTTCGAGAGCGGCGCCAGGATCGACGGCCAGGACGGCTATGCGTGGGCGCAAGCGGCGATCGCGAAGCTCAAGGTGATGGACAATGTGCGCGTGCTGTCGCGCACGACCGCCTTCGGCTATTACGCGCAGAACTTCGTCGGACTGGTCGAACGGGTCAGCGACCATCTCAAGAGCCCGGGCCGGGAGCTTGCGCGAGAACGCCTGTGGCAGGTTCGCGCCAAACGCGTCGTGATCGCCACCGGCGCCATCGAGCGCCACATGGTCTTCGCCAACAACGACCGTCCGGGTGTGATGCTCGCTTCAGCGGCGCGCACCTACCTCAACCATTATGGCGTCGCGGTCGGCAGGAATATCGGCGTCTATACGGCCAACGATTCCGCCTACGCCGCCGCGATCGACCTCAAGAAGGCCGGCATCAACATCGCGGCGATCGTCGACCTGCGCGACAACCCGGCCGGACCGGTGATCGACGAGGCGAGGGCGCTCGGCATCGAGATCAATTTTGGCCGCGCGGTGGTCAGCGCCGGCGGCAAATTGCGTGTGTCGTCAATGAGCGTGCAGCCGAAGAATGGCGGAGGCGAGCGGACCATCCCGGTTGACGCGATCCTCATGTCGGCCGGCTGGACGCCATCGGTGCATCTGTTCTCGCAATCGCGCGGCAAGGTCGCCTTCAACGACGAGACCAAGCGCTTCGTGCCGGGCACCTACGCGCAGGACTGCGTCTCGGTCGGCGCCTGCAACGGTACCGACGGGCTGGCCGCCTCAGTTGACGAGGCTTACGCGGCGGGCGCCAAGGCGGCGAAGGAGGCCGGCGGCAAGGTTGGCAAGGGCGCCAAGCCCAAGGTCGACGCCGGCGAGAGCTGGTCGCGCGGTATGTTGGGCGCGGCGCCCGGTGCCGGCCCGGGCACGACGGTGAAGGCCTTCGTCGATTTCCAGAACGACGTCACCGCCAAGGATATCCGCCAGGCGGTGCATGAGGGCATGCACTCGATCGAGCATGTCAAGCGCTTCACCACCAACGGTATGGCGACCGACCAGGGCAAGACGTCGAACATGCACGGCCTGGCGATCGCCGCGGAGGAACTCGGCAAGCCGATCCCGCAAGTCGGCCTCACCACGTTCCGCGCGCCCTATACGCCGGTCACCTTCGGGTCGATCGTCGGCCACGCGCGCGGCGCCTTGTTCGACCCGACCCGCCGCACGGCAACGCATGGCTGGGCGGCGTCGCATGGTGCTGTGTTCGAGGATGTCGGCCACTGGAAGCGCGCCTGGTATTTCCCCAAGGCGGGCGAGGACATGCATGCCGCCGTCAACCGCGAATGCGTGACGGTGCGCAAGGCCGGCGGCCTGTTCGACGCCTCCACGCTCGGCAAGATCGAGGTGGTCGGGCCGGACGCGGCGAAGTTCATGGAACTGCTCTACACCAATCCGTGGGAGAAGCTCGAAACCGGCCGCTGCCGATACGGCATCATGCTGCGCGAGGACGGCTTCATCTACGATGACGGCGTCGTCGGCAGGCTGGCGCCAGACCGCTTCCATGTCACGACCACGACCGGCGGCGCACCGCGCGTCATGAACCACATGGAGGATTACCTCCAGACCGAATTCCCGCATCTCAATGTGTGGCTGACCTCGGTCACCGAGCAATGGGCTGTCATTGCCGTGCAGGGGCCCAAGTCGCGCGACATCATCGCGCCGCTGATCGAGGGCATCGACATGTCGGACGAAGCGATGCCGCATATGTCGGTGCGCGAGGGCAAGATCTGCGGCGTGCCGACAAGGCTGTTCCGCATGTCCTTCACCGGCGAGCGCGGCTTCGAGGTCAACGTGCCGGCCGATTACGGCGAGGCTGTGTGGGAAGCGCTGTGGGCCGAAGGCCAGAAGCATGGCGCGACCGCCTATGGTACCGAGACGATGCACGTGCTGCGCGCCGAAAAGGGCTACATCATCGTCGGCCAGGATACCGACGGCACAGTCACACCGAACGATGCCGGGCTCGACTGGGCGGTCGGCAAGAAGAAGACCGATTTCGTCGGCATCCGCGGCCTGACCCGGCCGGACCTTGTAACCAAGGGCCGCAAGCAACTGGTCGGCCTGAAGACCAAGGACCCGAAGGTCGTGCTGGAAGAGGGCGCGCAGATCGTCGCCGACCCGAAGCAGGCGATCCCGATGAAGATGATCGGCCACGTCACCTCCAGCTACTGGTCGGAGAATTGCGGTCGCTCGATCGCGCTGGCGCTCGTCGCCGGCGGCCGCGACCGCATGGGCCAGACGCTCTATGTGCCGATGCCGAACGGCACGATCGAGGTGGAAGTCACCGGCATGGTGTTCGTCGACGAGAAGGGAGAACGCCTCAATGGCTAAGGCCGCTGCCAAGACAAAAGCCGCTGCTGCTTCCACCTCCGTCGAGCGTCGGCCCGCGCTTGCCGGCCGCACGCTGTCGGCGCCGGGCGTCAAGGTCGAGATGCTGCCGCCGGCTGAACGCATCTCGCTGCGCGCCCCCCAGGCTTCCCTTGCAGCGCTTTCCAAGGCGCTCGGCCTCACGCTGCCGACAAAGCCCAAGACTTCGGCGACCAAGGACGGGCGCACGGCGCTGTGGCTCGGGCCCGACGAATGGATGATCATCGACGAGGCGGGCAAGGATCCGCTCGCCGATTGCGCCAAGGTGACAATGCTGCATTCGGCGGTCGGCATCTCGCACCGCAATGTCGGGATTTCCGTTGTCGGACCTGCCGCCGCGGCGACGGTCAATTCGGGTTGTCCGCAGGACCTATCGCTCGAGGTTTTCCCGGTCGGTGCTGCCTCGCGCACCATTCTCGGCAAATCCGAGATCGTGCTGCTGCGCAGCGCGGCCGATGCGTTCCGGGTGGAATGCTGGCGTTCCTTCTCGGACTATGTCTTCACTCTGCTGTCGGAAGCGGCGGTCGACGCGGCGAACTGAGCTTCGCGGCGTCGGTTTCAAGGAACCATCGCCAGTCCATGTCGTTTCTGCGGCTTGCGAGGGAGATTGCCGATGCCGTCCAAATCCGCGCCGAAGTCATCCAAGAAGACAGCTGCAGTCCGCTCGCTGGAGCAGGAGCGGCGCCACGAGGTCGAGGAAGAGGAACTCGAGGAAGGCCTCGAGGACACATTTCCCGCCAGCGACCCGGTATCGATCACCAGCACTTCCATTCCCGGCGGACCGGCAAAGCAGAATAAGGCTAAGACCGCGGCAGGAACGAAACCGCGCAAGAGATAGGCTCGAGCAGGTCCTCAGGAGCGCGGGCAGAAACGAAAAAGGGCGGCCAAATGCCGCCCGTTTTCGTTCGAAGTCTTGCCAATAGTGCTCAGAGGCCGGGCACGAACCAGGGGCTGACATCGATGCCGAGCCGCGGGCTCTTCGTCGTCTTGTTGGCGTCGGCCTTTTCCACCGAACCGGTCGGGGTGCAGTCGAGCTTCACGCTGGCGTTGGTCTGAGCGCAAGCCGCGGGGGCGTGCTTGGCCGGCTGGCTTGCGCCAGCGAAAGCGGTACCCGAGAAAGCCAGCACGGTGGCGAGAGCAAGGATGGTCTTCTTCATTTTCCGTCTCCAGTCAATCTTTTTCGTACATGTACGATACGGTGTACAAATACGGTTAATAGAGTCGGAATTCAAGGAGGAATCTGTACGTGTACGACAAATTTTTTTGAACACAGGAATTCGGCGCCGCAAATCAAGCGAAGCGGTGCAAGCCGACGATCAAGAGATCAGCAGTTGACGGGCGTCGCGGTCAGCGGCGGAATATCCTGCGCCTGCAAGCCCGCCAGCGTGAAATCGCACATGCGCTTCACATAGGCCTGGGCGTCGCCGAACGGATAGAAGGGAAAGGTGATCAAGAGCGAAATCGTGCCGTGGCCTACGGTCCACAGCATGGTGGCAATGGCGCGCGGGTCGCCCTTGAGCCTGCCGGCGGCAACGCAGGCCTCGACGCGTTTGATCAGCACCTTCATGGCCGGATTGCCTTCTTCCATGTCCGCGTAGCTGCGCCCTTCAGGCAGCTTGGTCTTCTCGGTCATGAAGACGGTGCGGTATTCATTGGGATTGCCGAGCCCGAAGGCGGCATATTCGGTCATCACCGCCTTGAGCGCCTCGATCGGATCGTCGGCGGGGTGCTCCTCGATGCGGCGGGCGAGCGTTTCGAAGGCGTCCTCGGCGAGCGCGAACAGAATGTCCTGCTTGTCGGCGAAATAGGAATAGACCGACATCGGCGCGTAGCCGACCCGCTTGGCCAGCTTGCGGATGGTCAGGCCCTCATAGCCCTCTTCCTGGACCAGCTTGTGAGCCGCCGCGACCAGTTCGGAGCGAAGCTCCGCCTTCTGTTTTTCGCGGCGTTTCTGAACGCTTAGCGCCAATATACGCTTGCCTTTGTGATTGGTTGCCTGACGAAATTATATACGCTGTACGGAAACGGACAAGGGCGCCTCCAGTTCCCTTGCGTGCACTCTCCGTCCTAACGCAATTGCGGACGGAAAACCGTTAAGGCACTTTTCCTGAAATTGCTCAGATGGCGCCAATGCCGCCGTCGAGCGCCAGAGCGTGGCCGGTCATGAAGGAATTGGCCGGGTCGGCGAGGAACAGGATGCCGGTGGTGATCTCGTCGACCTCGCCGACACGCTTCATCGGCACGCCGCGCGTGAGCTCGGCCATCGCTTCGGCCTCGGGCGCTCCGGTGAAACGCACGAAGCCGTCGACCATCGCGGTGCGGGTGTGGGCCGGGCAGACCGCGTTGATGCGTATGCCCTTGCTGGCGTATTCCACGGCAGCCGAGCGCGTCAGCCCGACGACGCCGTGCTTGGCGGCGGCATAGACCGAAAGCTTCGGCGCGCCTGAGAGGCCGGCGACCGAGGCGATGTTGACGATGACGCCGCCCTTGCCGCTTTCCCTGAATTGCCGTTCCAACTGAGGAATCTGGTGTTTCATGGCATAGAAGACGCCGAGCAGGTCGACCTCCACCACGCGGCGCGCTTCCTCCGAGGTGACCTGCGGCAGGCGTACGAAGGAGTGGACGATGCCGGCATTGTTGACGGCGATGTCGAGCCGGCCGAACTTTTGCACGGCCAGCTTCACCAGATCCTCCGAGAGCTTTTCGTCGGCGATGTTGCCGGCAAGGTGAGCCGTCTCGGCGTCGAGCGTTGCGGCGAAATCGCCAAGCGCAGACTCGTCGAGGTCGGACAGAATGAGCCGTGCCCCTTCCGCGGCGAAGGCCTTTGCCGCGCCGCTGCCGAGACCGCCGGTCGCGCCGGTGATCAGCACCGTCATCCCATCGAAACGGCCCATTGCCGGGCTTCTCCGCGTTCAGCTGTTCTCGTCAATCAGTTCCGCCGCGAGCGCGGCGAGCAGTTTTACCGCCTGGCCGTAGGTCCTTGCCTTTTCCGGATTGGAGGCGTTGCCGTCCAGCGCGCGGCGGTAGACGCCCTGGCAGATCGCCGCCAGCCGGAAGAAGGAGAAGGCGAGGAAGAAGGTCCAGTTGTCTATCTTCTCGATGCCGCGCCGTCTGCAGTAGGCCTCGACATAGGCTTCCTCGGAAGGCAGGCCGGCAGCGGCGCGGTCGATGCCACCGAGGCCGCGAAAGCCCGAGGCATGCGGCAGACGCCATTGCATGCATTGATAGGCAAGGTCGGCGAAGGGATGCCCGAGCGTCGACAGCTCCCAGTCGAGCAGCGCGATGATCTTCGGCGCGCCCGGCGCGAACATCATGTTGTCCAGCCGGTAGTCGCCATGGACAAGCGAGACGCGGCCGTCATCGGCAGGCATATGCGTTTCGAGCCAGGCAATCAGCCTGTCCATGTCTGTTATGGTTTCGGTTTCGGAGGCCTTGTACTGGCTGGCCCAGCGCGCGAGCTGGCGCTCGAAATAGCTGCCGGGCCGGCCGAAATCGCCAAGTCCGACGGCGTCCACATCGATATCGTGCAAGGCGGCGAGCGTCGCATTCATGGCATCGTAGATCGCGGCGCGCTCGTCATTGCCGGATACGTCCGGCAGTGACGGATCCCAGAAGATGCGGCCGTCGAGGAACTCCATGACGTAGAACATGCGGCCGATCGGGGAGTCTTCGCCGGAAAGATGCAGCATGCGCGGCACCGGCACCGCCGTGCCGGCAAGCGCCTGCATCACCCGGAATTCCCGGTCGACCTGATGCGCGGATTTCAGCAACTGTCCCGGCGGCTTGGCGCGCAACACGTAGCGGCCGCTGGCGGCTGTCAAAAGATAGGTCGGATTGGACTGCCCGGACTTGAATTTTTCAATCGCCGACAGGCCGGCAAAACCCGGGATATGCGCCTCGAGGTAGGGCGCAAGGGCCGCCTGGTCTATGGCACCGGCCTCGCCGCTCATGCGTTCTCGGGTTGGCGCTCGATCAGCGTCAAGGTCAGCCAGCGCGCCGTCAGCGCCGGCTTCTTCGAGCCTTCGATCTCGATGGTCACGTCATGCGCCGTCTGCACCCAGCCGGACGGCCTGACCTTGACGTCCGCCAGCACGAAGCGGGTGCGGATGCGCGAACCCGTCTTCACCGGCGCCAGGAAACGCAGCGTGTCGAAGCCGTGGTTGACGCCCATCTTGCTGTTTTCCAGTGGCGGCATGGTCTCGAAGGTCATTGCCGACAAAAGCGACAGCGACAGGAAGCCATGCGCGATGGTGCCGCCAAACGGCGTCTCGCGCGCGGCGCGCTCAGGATCGCAATGGATGAACTGGTGGTCGTCGGTCGCATCGGCGAACTGGTCGATCATGCGCTGCGTCACCGTTCGCCAGGGCGAGACGCCGACCTCCTTGCCGACGCTTGCCAGAAGCGTATCGAGACTGATCGGTTCCACACTGATGTCCTCCGCAACCCGCCCGGACCGCGATTCCTCGAACCGGGCACCTTATTCCTTGAACAAAGTCATGCCATGCTGCACCGACTGGCCGCCGTCGATAGGCAGGATGGCGCCGGTGACATAGCTTCCGGCTCGGCTGCACAAATAAAGCGTTGCGCCGGCAATGTCATCCGCCACGCCGATGCGGCCGAGCGGAACATGGTTACCGACATGTTTCGCCTGCTCCTCGGTCGCGGTGGCAAAGGCCGTCATGCGGCTCTGGAAAGGACCGGGCGCAAAGGCGTTGACGGTGATGCGGCGGGCGGCGAACTCGATCGCCAGCGTGCGCGTCAAATGATGCACCGCCGCTTTCGAGGCGGCGTAGGAATAGGCGTCGTCGGCCAGCGGCTGGGTGCCCATCACCGAGCCGAGATTGATGACGCGGGCAGGATCCTCGTCGCTCGCGGCGGCATCGAGAAGCGGCAAGAGCTCCCGCGTCAAATGGAAGACGGCGGTGACGTTGACGCCGAACACCTTGGCCCAGGCATGGTAGGGGAAATCCTGCAGCGGCGCGCCCCAGGAAATGCCGGCATTGTTGACCAGGACGTGCAGGCGTTCCGTGCGTGCCTTGACCTCGGCGACCAGTGCCGCGATGCCAGCTTCGCTGGACACGTCGCCGGCAAAGCCCTCGGCATGGCCGGAGCCGCCGAGCGCGTTCAATTCGTTGGCGACTTTTGCGCAATCCTCGCCCTTGCGCGAGGCGATCATCACCTGAGCGCCGGCGCGCACCAGCCCGGTCGCCACCATGCGGCCGATGCCGGTCGCCGCACCCGTCACCAGCGCAGTCTTGCCGGCGACCGAGAACAGCTTGTCCAGATAGCTCATCGTGTTTCTCCGCATCAGGCCGGCCGGGACTCGCCCAAGGACTCGCGTTGACAAGGCTAGCCGAAGTACGGTCATCCTTGCCACGGGTAAAGGTTTATCTTCGGAAAGGCCGGAAGCGATGGCGGACATGAATCTCGGCATGACCGAGCGGCTGAAGCCGCTCCATCAGCGCGTGGCGGCGATGGTGCGCGACGAGATCGCGCCGCTCGGCGAAGAGTTCCTCGCCGAAGTCGGCAGGAATGGCGACCGCTGGGCCTATACCGCTAGGCAGACGGAAATCCTGGACGGCTTGAAGAAGACGGCGCGCGAGCGCGGCCTGTGGAACTTTTGGCTCACCGATTCCAAGCGCGGCTACGGCCTTTCCACCGTCGAATACGCCTATCTGGCGGAGGAGATGGGCAAGGCGCATCTCGGCGCCGAGACCTTCAACTGCTCGGCGCCTGACACCGGCAACATGGAGGTGCTGGAGCGATACGGCTCGGAAGCGCACAAGCGCGACTGGCTGGAGCCGCTGCTCGAAGGGAAAATACGCTCGGCCTATCTGATGACCGAGCCGGACGTCGCTTCCTCGGACGCCACCAACATTTCGATGCGCTGCGAGCGGCAAGGCGAGGACTATGTGCTGAACGGCGAAAAATGGTGGGCTTCCGGAGCGGGAGATCCGCGCTGCGCCATCTATATCGTCATGGTCAGGACGGGATCGGACGAGGAGCCGCAGCATCGCCGGCATTCGATGATCCTGGTGCCCTCCGACAGCAAGGGCATCGCCAAGCTGCGGCCCATGCAGGTCTATGGCGACGACGACGCGCCGCACGGCCATATGCATCTGAGATTCGACAATGTACGGGTGGCGGCGACGAACCTGATCCTCGGCGAGGGCAGAGGGTTCGAGATCGCGCAGGGGCGGCTGGGGCCTGGCCGCATCCATCACTGCATGCGCGCGATCGGCCAGGCCGAGATGGCGCTGGAGATGCTGTGCCAACGCTCGGTGCGGCGCGAGGCCTTCGGCCAGCCGCTGGCAAAGCTCGGCGCCAATTTCGACATCATCGCCGAATGCCGGATGGAGATCGAGATGGCGAGGCTCTTATGCCTCAAGGCTGCCTGGATGATCGATCAGGGGGACGCTCGCGCGGCCGCGCCCTGGATCAGCCAGATCAAGGTGGTGGCGCCGCGCGTCGCGCTGAAGGTCACGGACGAGGCAGTCCAGATGTTCGGTGCGCAAGGCATCAGCCAGGACACGCCGCTCGCCCGCTCGTGGACGCATTTGAGGACATTGCGGCTGGCCGACGGGCCGGACGCGGTGCACCGGCGGCAGGTGGCGCGCACGGAACTGAAGAAATACACGCAGGAAAAGGTCTGACGGCCATGACGCTTCCTTCGCAAATGCAGGGTCTGCTGCTTGTCGGCGACGGTTACACCAGGACGCCCTCGGCGGCCGCGCTGGAGGCGATGGAGCCTTACCTCCAGCCCGGCAGCATCGCGGTGCCGGCGCCCGGTCCCTCGCAGGCGCTGATCAAGGTCAGCCTCGCCTCGGTCAACCCGTCCGACATCGCCTTCATCAAGGGCCAGTACGGCCAGCCGCGGGTAAAGGGCCGGCCGGCGGGCTTCGAAGGCGTCGGCATCGTCGTCGCCACGGGCGACGATCCCTATGCAAGGAGCCTTGCAGGGAAACGCGTGGCCTTCGCCACCGGCGTGTCGAACTGGGGCGCTTGGGCGGATTATGCGGTTGCCGAGGCCGCGTCTTGCATTCCGCTTCTCGACACCGTGCGCGACGAGGATGGCGCCGCGATGATCGTCAATCCGCTGACGGCCTTGGCCATGTTCGACATCGTCAGAGAGGAGGGCGAAAAATCCTTCATCATGACCGCGGGCGCCAGCCAGCTCAGCAAGCTGATCATCGGCCTAGCGAAGGAGGAAGGTTTCCGTCCGATCGTCACCGTGCGTCGCGACGAGCAGATTCCGCCGCTGAAGGAGCTCGGCGCCGCCCATGTGCTCAACGAGAAAGCGGCGGATTTCGAGGCGGTCTTGCGCGAGGCGATGAAGGCCGAGCAGCCGCGCATCTTCCTCGACGCGGTCACCGGCCCGCTGGCTTCGACCATCTTCAATGCCATGCCGAAACGCGCGCGCTGGATCGTCTATGGAAGGCTCGACGCCGAGCCGACGGTGATCCGCGAGCCCGGCCAACTGATCTTCCAGCACAAGCGCGTCGAAGGGTTCTGGCTGGCCGAATGGATGCGCCAGTTCCGCGACAGGCTGGGCCCGGCGGTGCTGGAAGCGCAGAAGCGCTTTTCCGATGGACGCTGGTCGACCGACGTCACCGCGGTCGTGCCGCTCGACGAAGCGATGGCGAGGCTGCCGGCCGAGCTCGCCAAGCCAAATGGAAAGGTGTTCATCAGGCCGTGAGGCAATCCGAGCGCCCGATCGCAGCTGTTCAGACCAGACCAAAGCCTTGAACACAAAGCTGTGATCGGCCCGACAGCGGCGGAAAAAAGCCGCTGTCGCGCCGTCATTGCCTCGCGCCGGTAACAGCCACGTTCGGATGTTTTATTCCATTCGATGTGATATCTCGCCGGCGGTTAAAAACCAGGCGGCGATGGGAAAGCCGTCCTGGTCGGAATGCGGGGTGCGCTATGATGGTAACCAAGGCGGTTTTCGACCGTTTGGGGCTTTGGCTTTGGGCCGGGTCGTTTCTGCTTGTGCTTGGTCTGGCGCTATGGTCGCCCGATGCGCGTTCGGTGGTCCATATCTACAGGCATGGCAGTGAAGCTTTTCTGGATCGCCAACCGCTGTATCAGGTCGAAGTTGCCATGGGGTATCTATACGCTCCCGCCTTCGCCGTCCTCTATGTTCCCCTGCTGAAGCTCGGGCCGTATCTGGGCAATATTTTGTGGCACATGCTGGGCTTCAGCGTCCTGACCTTTGCCGCAATGCGTCAGGTGCGCAAGCTTGGCGGCCAGGAGCAGACATGGCTGCTGTCCTTGGGTCTTTTTCTTGCCTTGCCGGTGGCGCTGGCGGCGCTTCGCAATGGCCAGGCGACGATCCTGCTCACAGGGGCGTGCTGGTTCCTTACACTGTCGACACTCGAGGGGCGCCGGTCCGAAAGCTTCTTCTGGGCCATGCTTGCGATCATCGCCAAGCCGACCGCGATCATCATGCTGCTTCTGGCGGGGGCGCTGCGTCCCCGGCTGATACCGGTGCTGGTGCTGGCGGTGCTCGTCGTGCTCGCGATACCCTATGGCTTTGCGTCGAGCGACTACGTCAACGCGCAGTATCATGATTTCTTCCGGCTTCTTACTTCGATGACGGTGGACCCGACCGGCCCCTTCGTTCCGGCCGACTTCACGGCGCCTTTCATGCGATTTGGCCTCCCGATTTCCGAGTTTGACGCGACGATCGTGCGCGTCGTCGCGGGTTTGCTCACGCTTTGGCTGGTGCTCCAGCTCGATCGCAGGCTGGACGCCAACATCAGCGGACTCGCTATCTTCCTCGCCGCGGCATTCTACATGTGCGTCTTCAATCCGCGGGTCGAGCAGAACACTTACGCCATGGTGGCGGTGCCTGCCGGCCTCTCAATCGCCCTGCTTTGGCGGGAGAAGGGAACCGGGGCCATGTGCTGGTTCTTGGCGGCGTTCCTCTTCGTCACCGGACTGACCAGTGCCGACCTGCAACTGCACGATCTTTTCCACCCGTGGTTCCGGCCGATCAGCATCACCATAATTGGCTGCGTGCTCGTCGGCTGGTTCTGGACGCAAGACAGACAGAAGGCGCCTGCCGCCGGGGCCGTCGCGCATGGCTGAGATGCTCGACATCATCGCGCCGTTCTTCGACGAGGCCGAATCCGCCATCGCGTTTGTCGGGCTGCTCGACAAGCTGGAAGTGGCCGTGGCGGAGCGCTTCGGCATGACAGTCCGCAAGATACTCGTCGACGACGGCAGCCGCGACGGCAGCGCCGAGACGTTCGCGGCCACGCTCTCCGGCTCCTGGGAGATCGTGCGGCTCAGCCGTAATTTCGGCAAGGAAGCGGCGGTGCTCGCCGGGCTCGATCATTCCCGTGGCGACATGGTCCTGATCATGGACTCGGACCTCCAGCATTCCATGGATATCAGCCTGAGGATGATCGGCGAGCTGGTCGAGCATCCGCAGATCGATGTCGTCTACGCGCAGAACGACCGGCGCGAGGGGAGCTGGCGGCGCAGCCAGCTGGCGCGGCTCTTCTACAGGCTGATCAACAGCAGCCAGCGCTTCGATATTCCCGAGAATGCCGGAGATTTCCGTGTCATGCGCGGCGCGGTGGCGCGTGCCTTGACCAGCGTGCGCGACAAGCGCCGCTTCAACAAGGGTCTGTTCGCCTGGGCCGGCTTCCGCCAGAAGGCTGTGCTTTATTCGCCGGAAAACCGTGGTGGCGGCACGTCGAAATGGACAAGGTTCAACCTGATCGCGTTCTCGCTTGAAGGGTTCACCTCGTTTTCCGTGATCCCGCTGCGCGTCATCAGCCTCATCGGATTGCTCGCGGCATTCGCGGGTCTGGCCTATGGCGTGAAGGTGCTCTTCGAGGTGCTGTTCTATGGCATCGCCGTGCCTGGCTACCCCAGCATCATGGTCGCCGTCGTGCTTTTTGGAGGCCTCAACCTGGCGCTGCTCGGCCTGATCGGCGAGTATGTCTGGGTCACGCTCAGCGAAAGCAAGGACCGGCCCGTCTATATCGTGCGCGACGTGCTGCATGGCAATGCCGCCGAGCAGGTTGCCCCCGGCAAATGACCCGGCCGATCCGCCTGATCGCCGATGATTACGGGCTTGCGCCGGGGGTATCGAACGCGATCCTCGACCTCATCGAGCGCGGCCGCCTGACCGGGACCAGTTGCATGACCGGGTTTGCCGAATGGGAAGAGGCGGCGGCGCGCATCAGGCCGTTGCGTCAACAGGTCGCCATCGGGCTGCACCTGACCCTCACCGATCAGACCGCCGCAACCGGCTCGTCCAGTTTGGCGCCAGACGGCAAATTGCCTGGGCTTGCCTCTCTTGCGCTGCCGGTCCGTCGAGGGCGCATCGACGAGCGGGATATTCATGCCGAGCTCGACGCCCAGTACGACCTCTTCACCGACGCGCTGACTGGCCCGCCCGATCACATCGACGGGCACCAGCACGTGCATTTTCTTCCCGTGGTACGGAATTGGTTGCTCGCCCGGTTTGGGGAGAGCGCACACAAGCCGGCGCTGCGCGGCGCGCCCAGCCTTGGCGGCCTGGACGCGGCGGCCAAGATCGCGGCGATCGCCACGCTGGCCGCGGGCTTCAACAGGTCGATGCAGCGGGCTGGCTTTAACGTGATGACGCCGCTCTGCGGGATCTATGACTGGCGGCAGCCGCAAAAATTCGGTCCGACGCTGCGCGCGGCGGTCGACACATTGCCCGAACAAGGGGTGTTCATGTGTCATCCGGGTCAAGTCGATGACATTTTACGGGCGCGAGACCCGATGCAGGGCGCGCGTGAGGTCGAGTTCACGATTCTCAGTTCTGAGGATTTCGGCGCCAGCCTCGAACGGGCCGGAGTGCGCGTCATGGACGGCAAAGCATGAGCGCCGGCCAGCCGCGGCGTTCGACCTGCAACAAGATCGTCCGCTTCGCCTTGGTCGGGCTGGTCAACACCGGGATCGATCTCACCGCATTCTTCCTGCTGCTCAAGCTCGTGGTGCCGGCTCTGGCCGCCAATGTCGGTGCCTGGTTCGTCGCGGTGCTCTTCTCCTTCGTGGCGAACCGCTTCTGGTCGTTCGAGCGGGACCCGGACATCCGGCTGCATCGGTCCTTCCTGCGTTTCGTCTCGCTCGGGGCGCTGATTTCGCTCGGTGTTTCGAGCCTGTCGATCGCTGTACTGGCGGGGGTTGTCGGCGTCTGGCCGGCCAAGATCGTCGGCGTCGTGGTGGCCGCCGTGCTGAACTTTTTGGCGGCGCGCTGGTCGATCGAGGGCAGGATCGTAAAGTAGCTGCTCGGCCGGCTCCGCGTTGATATAGGCGGCTTTGGGACGGATTCAGATTTCAGGTCTGTCCGACCTGAAATCATCCGGCTCTATCGCAAGCTCTCCAGGTCGCGCATGCGCTTGGCGCCGGCGGCTTCCAATTGCCTCGTCACGGCGGCGATCAGCGTTTCTGCGACGACGAAGAGTGCGGCGGACGAATCCCAGGCCGAGGGCACGGCGGTGCGTCCGGCGATCACGTGTCGGGCGAAGCGGGCGATCGGCGAAAGCCACTGGTCGGTGAAGAGAATGATCTGCACGCCGCGATGGTGAGCCTTCTCGGCAAAGCGCACGAGACTTTCCTGATAGCGGCGGATATCGAAGATCACCAGGACGTCGCGCTTGCCCATGTCGATCAGCCGGTCGCGCCAGATGCTCTCCTGGCCGGCGAGGTGATAGACATCCGGCTGGATGATGGCCAGGTGAGCGGCCATGTAGCGCGCCAGCGGATCGGTGAAACGGCCGCCGATGAGGAAGGTCTTGCCGCGCCGCTCGGCAAGTCTCGTGGCAATGTCCGCCAGCTGTCTGTCGGTGAGGTGCCGGAAGGTCTCGCGCATGTTGTCGAGCGTTGCCTCGAGCATCGGCGAGATGGCGCCGCCGGCCGAGCTTGGATCGAGCGTGCGCGAAGCGGGCGACTGCAATTGCGCCGCCAGCTCATCCTGCAGCGCCGACTGGAATTCGGGGTAGTTCTGGAAGCCGAGCCTGGCCACGAAGCGCAGGATCGTCGGCGAGGACACGCCGGCCGCGGCCGAGAATTCGGCGACTGTCTTCAGCCCGGTCAAGGGATAGTTGGCAATCAGCGTCTGGGCGGCGCGGCGCTCGCCGGCCGGCATCGTCCCGATGCGGTCCGAGATCAGTTCGGCAATGCTGGAAATCATGGTTTTCCCCCGCCCGTTGGCCGCCCCGCCGCCGTTTTCCCGAATTCGCGTTTGACAAAGCCGGTCAAACTGTATGAAATCATTCATAGGGACGCAATGAGACAAAATACGTAACATTCGATACAGCGCCCCCAGGGGACGGCAGTATGGAGAGAGCACGGCCCGCCAGCCTTGCACCGTCTGAAACCGTGAGGGTGACGAACCCCGGCGGCTCAAGCCCCTTTGTCTTCACCTGCGACCACGCTTCCAACGTCCTGCCCGCCGAGTTCGGGACGCTCGGCCTGCCGGCCGAGGATCTTTCGCGCCACATCGCCTGGGATCCCGGCGCGCTTCCTGTCGCTCGCCGCATGGCCGAAGCGCTCAATGCCATCTTGATCGAGACCCGCGTGTCGCGGCTCGTCGTCGATTGCAACCGGCCGCTCGACGCGCCGGACCTCGTGCCGCCGATTAGCGAGACGACGGCCATCCCTGGGAACACAGATCTATCCGACAAGCAGCGCGCCGCGCGCGTCGACCTTGCCTGGCGCCCGTTCCACGACACGATCGCCCAGATCATCGACGGGCGGCTGGCGCGCGGCCAGGAGACGCGGCTGGTGTCGGTGCACTCCTTCACGCCGGTCTATAAGGGCAAGAACCGGCCATGGCATATCGGCATCATCCATGACGAGGATCGCCGGTTGGCGGCGCCGCTGATATCGGCGCTGCAGCGGCTCTCCGGCGTCACCGTCGGCGTCAACGAACCCTATTCGCCGGCCGACCGCGTCTATTTCACGCTGGAACGGCACGCGCGTTCGCGCGGCCTTGCCTGCGCGATGATCGAAATCCGCAACGACGAAATCTCCGGCGAGACCGGGCAGCGGAAATGGGCGGATCTGCTCACCGGCATATTCTCGAATCTGGAGCCTGACGAGGCCAGGGGCTCCCGACAACGCGCAATGGGAAAGTCAGTACAATCGGCCAGCTAAGAACCAGATAGGGGACTTCCAAAATGAGACCTGAAGAAATCGACAAGTCTGAGGACGTAAAAGTCCTTCACAGCATGGGATATGCCCAGGAATTGGCTCGCCGCATGAGCGGCTTCTCCAACTTTGCCATTTCCTTCTCGATCATTTGCATCCTGGCGGGTGGCATCACCTCGTTCCCGCTGGCCATGGCCACGGGCAGCGGTTTCGAAGCGACCATCGGCTGGGTTATAGGCGGTCTGTTCGCCCTTGTGGTCGCGGCTTCGCTCGGCCAGATCGGTTCGGCCTATCCGACCGCCGGCGGGCTTTACCATTGGTCGTCGATCTTGGGCGGGCGCGGCTGGGGCTGGGCGACGGCCTGGATCAACCTGCTTGGGCTGATCTTCGTTGTCGCTTCGGTCAATGTCGGCGTCTATGCGCTCTTCAAGGACCTCGTTTGGGCCGGCGTGTTCGGCCACGATGTGTCGGCTTGGGGTTATCAGGAGCAGGTGATCGGGGTCGTGATCATCACGGTGACGCAGGCGCTATTCAACCATTTCGGCATCAAGTTGACCACCGCGCTGACCGACTTTTCAGGCTATCTCATCCTGGTCGTTGCGGTGGTGTTGACCGCGATGTTCCTGATCTGGGGCGCGAGCTGGGATTTCTCGCGACTGACCACTTTCGTCAACAACACGGGTGATGCGGGTGGCGGCTATGTGCCGACGGCACGGACGGCGCTGGTCGCCTTCCTGATCGGTCTTCTCTATCCACTATACACCATCACCGGTTTTGACGCCTCCGCCCATACCTCGGAGGAGACCCACAACGCGCGGGTGGCAGTGCCGCGCGGCATGATCCATTCGGTCCTCTGGTCATTGGTCTTCGGCTTCGTCATGGCCGTCTCTTTCGTGCTGGCAAGCCCGGATCTGGCGGCGACTGCCAAGGACGGCGCGAACGCCTGGTTCAATCTCTTCAATAATCTGCCGGCGCCGTTTTGGTTGAAGAGCATCATCGCCATCGCGATCGTGGTAGCAAACTACATCTGCGCGCTGGCTGGACTGACCTCCACCTCGCGCATGATATTCGCCTTCGCGCGTGATGGCGGGCTGCCCGGCTCCTCCATGTGGAAAACCGTCAGCCCGACATGGCGCACGCCGGTGGCGGCGATCTGGCTCGGAGCCGTCCTCTCGGTCGCAGCGACGCTTTACTCGCCGGCTTTCGCGGCTTTGGCGGCCGGCTGTGCCCTGTTCCTCTATGTGTCCTATGCGATGCCGGTGGCGGCTGGCCTTCTTGCTGAAGGCAAGAGCTGGACCGAATTCGGCCCGTTCCGTCTGGGCGTGTGGTCCAAGCCGTTCGCCATCATCACCATCCTCGGCGTTCTGGTTTTGATGTACGCGGGTATCCAGCCGCCCTTCGATATCTTGATCAACTATGCCATCGGTTTGATCATCCTTCTTGCGGTGCTGTGGTTCGGCATAGAATCCAAGCGGTTCAAGGGCCCGCCGATCGGGGCCGACATTGCTCGCCGTCAGGCGGAAATTGCGGCTGCCGAAGTGGCGGTTGGCGAGACCGGCCACTGATACTTCGCTTCATGGCCATGGCCGGCGCAACGCCGGCCATGGTTTTGTTTCTCCCTTTTCAATCGACAAGCGCTGGAGTGCCAAAGGAATGGCCGGGAATTTCTCGATCGATCAGTTGAAGAAAGCGGTCTCTAACGGCGAGATCGACACGGTGCTGGCCTGCATCGTCGATATGCAGGGCCGGCTCTCGGGAAAACGCTTCTTGGCTCAGTATTTCGTCGATTCCGCGCATGGCGAGACGCATGGCTGCAACTATCTCTTGGCCTGCGACATCGATATGGAGCCGGTGCCGGGCTACAAGGCGGCGAGCTGGTCAAAGGGCTATGGCGACTTCGTCATGAAGCCGGACCTGTCGACGCTGCGGCGCATTCCCTGGCTGGAGAAGACGGCGCTGGTCATCTGCGACGTGCTCGACCATCACGACCATGAGGATTTGGCACACTCACCCCGCGCGATCCTGAAGAAGCAGGTCAAGCGCCTGCAGGAGCGCGGCTATATCGGCTATTTCGCCTCCGAGCTCGAATTCTATTTGTTCAGCGAAACCTACGATTCCGCGCGCAAGAAGCACTGGCAGGGGCTCGACAGCGCCTCGCCCTATATCGGCGACTACCAGATCGGCATCACCAGCAGGGAAGAGGGCGTCATGCGCCGGCTTCGCAACGAGATGGAAGCCGCCGGCATTCCGATCGAGAATTCCAAGGGCGAGTGGGGTCCCGGCCAGGAAGAGATCAATGTGCGCTATGCCGAAGCGCTCGAGATGGCCGACCGCCACGTCATCCTGAAGAACGGCGCCAAGGAGATCGCCGATTCCGAGGGCAAGGCGATCTCCTTCATGGCCAAGTACAATTACGGGCTGGCCGGCAATTCCAGCCATATCCACAATTCGCTGTGGAGCGCGGACGGCAAGACGCCGCTGTTCTTCGACAAGACGGCCGACTGGACGCTGTCGAGCCTCGGCCAACAATGGGCGGCCGGGCAGCTCAAATACGCCAAGGAATTCACCTGGTTCCTGGCGCCCTACATCAATTCCTATAAGCGCTTCCAGGCCGGCACCTTCGCGCCGACCAAGATCATGTGGAGCGAGGACAACCGCACCGCCGGCTTCCGGCTGTGCGGCGAGGGCACCAAGGGCATCCGCATGGAATGCCGCATCGGCGGCGCCGATCTCAATCCGTATCTCGCCTTCGCCGCCCTGATCGCGTCCGGCCTTGCCGGCATCGACGAGAAGCTGGAGCTGCAGAAGCCGTTCGTCGGCGACGCCTATCAGGCCTCGCGTCTGCCCGAGATCCCGAAGACGCTGCGCGACGCCACCGAGACACTTTCGAAGTCGAAGATGCTGAAGCAGGCCTTCGGCGACGACGTGATCGAGCACTATGTGCACACCGCCCGCTGGGAGCAGTTCGAATATGACCGCCGCATCACGGATTGGGAGCTGCACAGGGGCTTTGAGAGGTACTAGGGGGCTGGGTTAGGGTCGGCGCCGCCCTCACCCTTACCCTTCCCCCGTGAAGAACGGGGAGAGGGGGTCGCCCGCGCAGGAGCTTCTCCCTTCTCCCCGTTACTATACGGGGAGAAGGTGCCGGCAGGCGGATGAGGGGCGGCGCCAAGCCAAGTGATTTTCGATTGTTGTAAAACTGCGAGGAAGAAATGACCGAAACGGTCAAACTCAAATCCCCCATCGACGGATCGATCTATGCCGAGCGGCCGGTCGCGAACGATCAGGCGATCAACGCGGCGGTCGAGCGCGCCAGGGCGGCGCAAGAAAAATGGGCCGAGACGCCGGTCGTCGAGCGCGGCAAATACATGTTGGCGATGCTGGAAGCCCTGGTTGCGATGACCGACGAGATCGTGCCCGAGATCGCCTGGCAGATGGGCCGGCCGGTACGCTATGGCGGCGAGTTCGGCGGCGTCAAGGAACGCACCAACTACATGGTCGAGATCGCCGAAGCCGCGCTGAAGCCGGTGCTGGCCTCCAACCCGAAGGACGGCTTCCGCCGCTATGTGAAGAAGGTGCCGCTCGGGGTCGTGCTGGTGATCGCGCCTTGGAACTATCCGTATCTCACCGCGGTCAACACGATCGTGCCGGCATTGATGGCGGGCAGTGCCGTTATCCTCAAGCATGCCGCGCAGACGCTGCTGGTCGGCGAGCGCTTCCAGCAGGCTTTCGACAAGGCCGGCCTGCCAAAGGGGCTCTTCCAGAACCTGGTCATGAACCACGCCCAGACCGAGAAGCTGCTCGGCTCCGGCAAGATCGATCATGTCAATTTCACCGGCTCGGTCGGCGGCGGCCGCGCCATCGAGAAGGCCGCGGCCGGCACCTTCATGACGCTCGGCCTCGAGCTCGGCGGCAAGGACCCCGCCTATGTGCTGCCCGACGCTAAGATGGATCATGCGGTCGCCAATCTGGTCGACGGCGCTTTCTTCAATTCCGGCCAGTGCTGCTGCGGCATCGAGCGCGTCTATGTGCACGAGAAGGTCTATGACGCGTTCATCGAGGGTTTTGTCGCCGAGACCAGGAATTATGTCGTCGGCAATCCGCTGGAGCAGGCGACGACCATGGGGCCGATGGCGCAGCCACGCTTCGCCGACCTGATCCGCGAGCAAAAGGCCGAGGCGCTGCGCAAGGGCGCCAAGGCCCATATCGGCATGAAGGTCGAGAACGACAGGCCAGGCTCGCCCTATCTGGCGCCGGAAGTGCTGACCGGGGTCGACCACCAGATGAGCGTCATGCGCGAGGAAAGTTTCGGGCCGATCGTCGGCATCATGAAGGTGCGCAATGACGAGGAAGCGATCGCGCTGATGAACGACAGCCCCTACGGACTGACGGCGTCGATCTGGACGCGCGACACGGAGCGCGCGGTGGCCATCGGCGACCGCGTCGAGACCGGCACGGTGTTCATGAACCGCTGCGACTATCTCGACCCGGCGCTGGTCTGGACCGGCGTCAAGGACACCGGCAAGGGCGCCGCACTCTCGGCCATCGGCTATGACAATCTGACCCGGCCGAAATCCTATCACCTGCGCGAAGCAATCTGACTTTTTGAAAGACAAGACATGTCCAAGCTGATCTCCAAATGGAACTACCCCACCACCGTCCGTTTCGGCGCCGGGCGTATCAAGGAACTGCCGGACGTGCTGGCTGCCGCGGGCATCAAGCGCCCGCTCTTCGTCACCGACCCGGGCCTGGCGAAGCTGCCGGTCGTCGCCTCGACGCTGAAGATCCTCGACGACGCCAAGGTTCCCTATGGCGTGTTTTCGGAGGTGAAGCCGAACCCGGTCGAGTCCAACCTCACTGCAGGCATCGCCGTGTTCAAGAAGGGCAGGCATGACGGCGTCATCGCCTTCGGCGGCGGCTCGGCGCTCGACCTCGGCAAGCTGATCGCCTTCCAGGCCGGGCAAACGCGCCCGGTATGGGATTTCGAGGATGTCGGTGACTGGTGGACCAGGGCCAACTCGGACGCGATCGCGCCGATCATCGCGGTACCGACCACGGCGGGAACCGGCTCCGAGGTCGGCCGCGCCGGCGTCATCACCAATGAGGAGACCCACACCAAGAAGGTCATCTTCCATCCGAAGCTTTTGCCGGCGATCGTCATTGCCGATCCGGAGCTGTCGGTCGGCATGCCGGCCTTCATCACCGCCGGCACCGGCATGGATGCGCTTGCACATTGTCTCGAGGCCTATTGCGCGCCGGGCTATCACCCGATGGCCGACGGCATCGCGGTGGAAGGTATCCGGCTGGTGTTCGAGAACCTGCCCAAGGCTTTCGTCAACGGCAAGGATCTGGTTGCCCGCGCCCATATGATGAGCGCCGCCGCCATGGGCGCTGCCGCCTTCCAGAAGGGGCTGGGCGCCATCCATTCGCTGTCGCATCCGATCGGCGCGCTCTACGACACTCATCACGGCATGACCAATGCCGTGTTCATGCCTTATGTGCTGGCCTTCAACCGCGAGGCGATCGACGAGCGTATCGCCAGGCTCGCCGCCTATTGCGGCATCAAGGGCGGCTTCGACGGCTTCGCCAAGGCGATCGTCAAGCTGCGCAAGGAACTCAAGGTGCCGCATACGTTGCCCGGCCTGATCAAGGGCCTCGACATGGACAAGAAGCGCAAGACGCTGATCGCCGACATGGCGGTGGTCGATCCTACGGCCGGCGGCAACCCGGTCAAGCTCACCAAGAAGGCGGCGCTGACGCTGCTCGAAAATGCGATCGCCGGCTCCGTCTGAGAGCCGGCTTTCAATGCCGAAGAGTTGACTGAAGAGGCGTTCCAAAGGGGAAGGGAGAGGGCAAAGGGCAAGGTGAATAACCATTAGCCGGAAAATTAAGCGCGGGCTAATTGCTACAGTCCGTTAAAAAGAGTTAACTTTTTTCGCCGCGGGGATCGGGTTTCAAAAAGCCTTCATCCGGCTGTCACACGAAAACGATACCCGCATTGCAGGCGCCTAAACGCGCCAGTTCAACGGAGAGAACACATGTTCAAGTTCACGGGGAAAGTGCTTTCCCTCTCGGCCGCGGCGCTCTTTGCGTCGACGGTGATTTCGTCCGCGGATTCGCTGGACGATCTCGTCAAGGCCGCGAAGGCTGAAGGCCAGCTCACCACCATCGCGCTTCCGCATGACTGGTGTGGCTACGGGGCAGTGATCGACGGTTTCAAGGCTAAGTATCCGGGGATCACCATCAACGAGCTCAATCCCGACGCCGGCTCGGGCGACGAGGTCGAGGCGATCAAGGCCAACAAGGACAACAAGGGCCCGCAGGCGCCCGACGTCATCGACGTCGGCCTGTCCTTCGGCCCGACCGCCAAGGCCGACGGCCTGCTGATGCCTTACAAGGTGTCGACCTGGGACTCGATCCCGGACAGCGCCAAGGATGCCGATGGTGCCTGGTATGGCGATTATTACGGCGTGCTGTCGTTCATGGTGAACAAGGACCTGGTCAAGGAATCGCCGACCGACTGGGCCGACCTGCAGAAGCCGGAATTCGCCAATTCGGTCGCGCTCGCCGGTGACCCGCGCGCGTCGAACCAGGCCATCCAGGCGGTCTATGCCTCCGGCCTGTCGTCGGGTGCCGCCGCTGGCGAAGCTGCCGGGAAAGCCGGCCTCGAGTTCTTCAAGAAGCTCAACGCCGCCGGCAACTTCGTTCCGGTCGTCGGCAAGCCGGCGACGCTGGCCCAGGGCCAGACGCCGATCCTGATCAACTGGGACTACAACGCGCTCGCCGGCCGCGACACGCTGAAGGGCAACCCGCCCGTCGACGTGATCGTGCCGAAGACCGGCGTCGTCGCCGGCGTCTATGTGCAGGCGATCAGCGCCTTCGCGCCGCATCCGAATGCCGCGAAGCTGTGGATGGAATACCTCTATTCCGACGAAGGCCAGATCGGCTGGCTGAAGGGCTATTGCCACCCGATCCGCTTCAACGATCTCGCCAAGAACGGCAAGATCCCGGCGGACGTGCTGGCCAAGCTGCCGCCGGCTGAGTCCTATGCCTCGGCGGCTTTCCCGACGCTCGACGAGCAGGGCAAGGCCAAGGAAGCCATCAGCAAGAACTGGGACGCCACTGTCGGCGCCAACGTCAAGTAAGACTTGAAATGCACCGGGCGGCCGCCTGGCCGCCCGGCTTTCCCTCGAAGACGGTGCCGGGCACATGACCGATCTATCGCTTTCAAATCAGTCTATTGCCACCAAGCCCGCGCCGCCGACCGAAGCGACTGCTTTTCGCCTGCCGACGCAATGGATCGGCGTGGCGCCGTTCTTCGTCTTCGCCCTGATGTTCCTGATCATGCCGACGCTGTATCTCGTCATCGGCGCGTTTCAGACCGGGGAAGGCGGGTTCACGCTCGACAACGTCCTGCAGTTGGTCAGCGATCCTTCGATCGCCAATTCCTATTGGGTTTCGATCAAGATCAGCTTCTGGTCGGCCATCGTCGGCGCTTTTGCCGGACTGGCGATTGCCGTGGCCATCGTGCGCGGCGGCCTGCCCAGCTGGGTTCGCTCCGCGACGCTGACCTTCTCGGGCGTCGCCTCGAATTTTGCCGGCTTGCCGCTTGCCTTTGCGTTCATCGCAACGCTCGGCCGCGTCGGCATCGTGACGGTGCTGCTGCGCGACATATTCAACCTCAACATCTATGCCCTGGGGTTCAATTTCCTGACCACGTGGGGGCTGATCGTCGTCTATCTCTTCTTTCAGATCCCGCTGATGGTGGTGATCATCGTGCCGGCGATCGACGGCTTGAAGAAGGAATGGAACGAGGCGGCCGCCACGCTTGGCGCCACCCAGTGGCAGTACTGGCGCATGGTGGTGATACCGGTGCTGTTTCCGAGTTTCCTCGGCACCGTTATCCTTCTGTTCGCCAACGCCTTCGGCGCCATCGCAACGGCCTATGCGTTCGCCGGCCCGCAGCTCAACATCGTTCCCATCAAGCTCTATTCGCAGATCAACGGCGACGTGCTGCACAACCCGCAACTCGGCTACGCGATCGCCTTCGGCATGATCGTCATCACCGGATTGGCGAATGTCTTCTACATCTGGTTCCGGACCCGTTCCGAGAGGTGGCTGAAATGAAGTCGGGCAAATTCTGGGCCTGGATCGTCTTCGGTATAGGCACGGCCTATTTCTTCATCCCGCTGCTGGCAACGTTCGAGTTTTCGCTGCGCATGCGGCGCGGCGTCCATTCCTTCGACGCCTATCAAGTCGTGCTCGGCGATCCGCGCTTCCAAGCGACGTTCCTGTATTCGGTGGTCGCCGCCATCTTCACCATCATTCTCGGCGTGCTGATCGTGGTGCCGGCCGCCTACTGGATCCGTCTCCGTTTGCCTCAAATCAGGCCGGTCGTCGAATTCATCACGCTGCTGCCGCTGGTCATTCCGGCGATCGTCATCGTCTTCGGCTATATCCGTATGTACGGCTCGAATTCGCCGCTGCCGTTCCTGGCCAGCGATCTCGGCGCCAGCGCCTTGCTGGTGATCGGCTATGCGACGCTGGCGCTACCCTACATGTACCGCGCCGTCGACACCGGCCTTCGTACCATCGATGTCAGAACGCTGACGGAAGCAGCCCAAATCCTCGGCGCCGGCTGGGGCACGATCATCACCCGCGTCATCCTGCCCAATGTGCTGATCGCGGTGCTGTCGGGTGCCTTCCTGACCTTCGCCATCGTCATCGGCGAATTCACCATGGCAAGCCTGCTCAATCGGCCGGCATTCGGCCCTTACCTGCAGAATATCGGCGCCAATCGTGCCTATGAGCCGGCTGCACTTGCGATCATCGCCTTCGCCATCACCTGGGGCTGCATGTCGCTGATCCAGATCCTGTCCCGCTTCGCGCCGAAATCGGCGAACCGCCCAAATTGATCGAGAGAACCACGCCATGGCCGACCCATTCCTCTCCATCCAGCACGTTCGAAAATCCTTCGGTGCCACCACCGTGGTGGAGGACTTCAATCTCGACGTCGAGCCGGGCGAATTCGTCTCCTTCCTGGGGCCGTCCGGCTGCGGCAAAACCACGGTGTTGCGTATGGTCGCCGGCTTCGAGGAGCCCTCGGCCGGCAAGATCGTCGTCGGCAGCAAGGACATAACCAGGCTGAAGCCCAATCAGCGCAATGTCGGCATGGTGTTCCAGGCCTACGCGCTGTTCCCGAACCTGACGGTGGCGCAGAACATCGCCTTCGGGTTGAAGGTCGGTGGCATGCCGAAGGCCGATGCCGACAGGCGGGTCGCCGAGATGCTCGATATCATCAAGCTGCCGCAGATGGCCGACCGCTATCCCTACCAGCTTTCCGGCGGCCAGCAGCAGCGCATCGCGCTCGCGCGGGCGATTGCGCCGAAGCCGAAGCTGCTTCTGCTCGACGAGCCGCTGTCGGCGCTCGACGCCAAGGTGCGCGTGTCGCTGCGCGAGGAAATCCGCTCGATCCAGAAGAAGCTCGGCATCACCACCATCTTCGTCACGCATGACCAGGAAGAGGCGCTGTCGATCTCCGACCGCATCGCGGTGATGTATGGCGGCAGGGCCGAGCAGGTCGGCACGCCGTTCGAGATCTACAACCGGCCGGCGACCAAATTCGTCGCCAATTTCGTCGGCACGCTCAACGTGCTGGAGGGCAAGGTCACCGATGCCGCTTCCGGCAAGGTGCAAGTCAACTCGCAGGAAGTCTCGCTGAAAGGCAAGCTCAACGGTTCGAAGTCAGGCGACACGCTGTCGCTGGCGCTGCGGCCTGAAGCCATCTCGCTGGGGCGCCAGCCCGGCCACGACACCAGCCTGTCGGGCGAAATCGCCGAAGTGCATTTCCTTGGCTCAGTCATCCGCGTGCGCGTCGGTATCGGCGGCAAGACGGTGTCGCTCGATACCTTCAACAACTCCACGACGCCGCCGCCTGTCGTAGGCGACAAGGCGGACATCTCCTTCTCATCGGGCGATATGCTGGTTCTGCATTGACGGCTCTGGCCCGTCCTGATGCCGATAAGACATGCCAGACGGTTCTCGGTGATATACGGCCGTCATCGGCATGTCCTGCGAGCACCCCTATGAAGCGGCGCGGGTTTGCCGGATAAATCAACAGTATCCTGTCTCAGGGTACTGACAAGCTTCGCGCTTCGCCGCTACGATGAGCCATGGCGCTGTTCGAACTCACCCTTGTCCTGCTGCTCATCGCCGTCGCGCTGACGGCGGTATCGCGATGGCTGGAGGTACCCTACCCGTCGCTGCTGGCGCTTGCCGGCGTTGGGCTTGCCTTCGTGCCGGGCGCGCCGGTGATCGAGATCGATCCGGAACTGGCGCTGGCGCTGTTCATCGCGCCGGTGCTGCTCGATGCCGCCTATGACACCTCGTTGCGCGACCTGAAGCGCTACCGGCTGTCGCTTGCCCTGCTGGCGCTTGGCGCGGTCGTCTTCACCGCGGCGGTCGTTGCCTTTGTCGGCTGGAAGATGGCCGGCCTGCCGATCGCGGCGGCGATCGCGCTCGGCGCCATCGTCGCGCCGCCGGACGCAGTCGCCGCAAGCGCGGTGCTCAATCAGTTCAAGGTGCCGCACCGTCTGACTGCGATCCTGCAGGGCGAGAGCCTGCTCAATGATGCCACGGCGCTGCTGATCTACCGGATATCGGTTTCAGCCGCCATCGGCACACTCATGCTCAAAGACGCAGTGCCCGTCATCCTGCTTGCAACGGTCGGCAGCGTTATCACCGGCTATCTGTTCGGCCGAGTGTCGCGGCTCACGCTGACACGCATCGAGGACGCGGCAAGCAGCACCGTGGTGCAGTTCGCCGGAACCTTCGCCGTCTGGATCATTGCCGACAAGCTCGGCCTCTCCGCCATCATCACCATCGTCGTCTATGCCATCACCATCGCGCGCACCACGCCGCGCCGCATGTCGGCCAGACGCCGCGTCAGCGCCTATTCGGTCTGGGAATCGGCGGTGTTCGTGCTCAATGTGCTGGCGTTCGTGTTGATGGGCCTGCAGGCACGGTCGATCATCGGCCGGCTGGCCGACGATGGGCAGGGCAAGGCATTCGTCTTCGCCGCGACGGTTCTTACCGTCGTCATCGTGGCGCGCCTCGTCTGGGTGGCGGGGTATGTCGCGATCATCCGATGGTTTGCCCGCAACGACAGCGAGGAAGAAAAGCAGGATGCGCCGACATTTGCCGGTGCCGCGCTTGTCGGCTGGTGCGGCATGCGCGGGCTGGTGACGCTGGTCGCCGCCATTGCCTTGCCGGCCGGCTTTCCTGGGCGTGACCCGATTGTGCTTGCCGCTTTCGCGGTCGTGCTCGGCACGCTGGTGCTGCAAGGCATGAGCCTGAAGGTTCTGCTGCGCTGGCTCAATTTCCCGCGCGATACGACGATCGATCGCGAGGTGGCCGAAGCGCGCGTCGCCATCATGCAGGCCGCGCTCGATGTGCTGAGCCGCAAGACCTCGTCGGCTGCCGCCGTCGTGCGCGAGCAGTACGAGGCGCAGCGGCGGATCGCCGAAAATCCCGACGACGCGCAGGCCGCGACGGAATACGACCGGTTGCGCCTCTACGCCATCAAGCGGCAGCGCGACACGCTGGAGGAACTGCGCAGCAACGGCACGATTGGCGACGAAGCCTATCACCGGCTGGAGGAGGAGATCGACTGGTCGGAACTTGCCGCGTCGCCCGCCGGAAGCTTCCAGCCGCTGACGACTTATTAGAGCGCCGGTTCGCCGATTTGCACTGGACTATTCCGCTTGCCCCGCCGGTCCATTGCAACGCAAGGGGCGGGGCGTTACTGCGATCACCAGAAGTGAGCCGGTTAATCAATGAAGCTGATCAGCTACAATATCCAGTATGGCTACGGCAGCGACGGGCGCTACGATCTCAGCCGCTGCGCCAGGCTGGTGGACGGCGCCGACATCGTCTCGCTGCAGGAGGTGGAGCGGCATTGGCAACGCAGCAACGAGGACGACCAGCCCGAGATCCTGTCCAGCTTGCTGCCCGGCTATTACTGGGCTTACGGCCCGGCCTTCGACATGGATGCCAGCGAGAAGCGTGATGGCCGCGTCGTCAACCGCCGGCGGCAATTCGGCACGATGGTGCTGTCGAAGCTGCCGATCGTCTGGTCGCGGCTGCACACTTTGCCGCAGCGGCGGACGCTGAGGCCGCTCAACACCCGCAATGCGGCGCTCGAATGCATGATCCGCACGCCGGCGGGACCGTTGCGGGTGCTTTCGTTGCATCTGGCGCATATCGCGGCTGAAGAGCGGCTGGAGCAGATCGACTACCTGCTTGCCGAACATCGCCGCGCGCCGTCCGACGGCGGCCCCTGGAGCGGCGTCGACGACGAGCCGCAGCGCAACTGGTCGAACGGCCAGCCGGAACCGGAAAACCCGTTGGCGGCGATCTGGCTGGGCGACTTCAACATGGAGCCGGGCAGCGCCGAATACCGGCGCATCGTCGGCAATACGCCCTACCATCGCGGCGCTGCCTATATCGACGGATTCGTCGATGCCGCGGCCTTCGCCAGCGGGTCGGGGCCGGACTTCCATACGCACGAAAAGATCATCGACGGCAGGCTGGCGAAACGACGGCTCGATCATTGCTTCGTCGGCGGCATGCTGGCCGACCGGGTGCGTTCTGTGAGCGCCGATATCGGCGAGGTGAGTTCCGACCATTTCCCGCTCAGGATCGATATCGATCTGGAAATGCCGGGCATCGCGTCAGGCCTGGCGGGCAGGTGAGGCAGGCATGACGCTGTTCGTCGTCCTGGCGGTGCTTTCGGCGGCGGCCATGCATGCGATCTGGAACGCGCTGGTCAAGGTGCATCTCGACCGCTTCCTGTCGATCACACTGATGACGCTCGGCATGGGCTTTGCGGCGCTGGTCGCGCTTCCCTTCGTCGAGGTGCCAAAGGCCGAAGTTTGGCCTTACATCTTCGCCTCGATGATCTTCCACATGGGCTACCGCACTTTCTTGATCGGCGCCTACAAGGCCGGCGATTTCGCTCAGACCTATCCGCTGGCGCGCGGCACCGCACCATTGCTCTCGGCGCTCGGCGGCATCGTCCTGATCGGCGAGGTCCCGGCGCCATTCGCCATCCTCGGCATCGTGCTTCTGTCGGCGGGCACGCTGGTCATGTCGTTCCGGGGCGGGGCGCATCTGGAGAAGCTCAATCTGCGCGCGGTCGGCTTCGCGCTCGGCACATCGATCTTCATCGCCAGCTACACACTCTCCGACGGCAGCGGCGCGCGGCTGGCGGCAACCGCGCAAAGCTATGCGGCCTGGCTGTTCGTCTGCGATGCGACGTGGGCGCTTTTGCTGTGCATCTTCTTTCGCGGGCCGCGGTCGCTGCCTGTGCTGGCGCGCGACTGGAAGGCCGGGCTGTTCACCGGCGTGCTCAGCGGCGCGGCCTATTGGATCGTGATGTGGGCAATGACCAAGGCGCCGATCGCCTCGGTCGCGTCGCTGCGCGAGACCTCGATCCTGTTTGCCATGCTGATCTCGGTGCTGGCGCTGGGCGAGAAGATGACCGTCTGGCGCGCGGCCGCGGCGCTCGGCATCGTTGCCGGTGTCGCGGCGCTCAGAATGGGTTGAAGACAGACCCTCAGCCGAGCACGGTCATCACCTGGCCACGCCTTTCCGGACTGAAGCGGATGACGACGATGATGCAGACGGCGACCACGCCGGCAAACAGGGCCAGCGCATAGCCGTAGCTGCCTCCCGGCGCTTCGGCAATGCCGGCCTGATAGGGACCGCCATAGGAAGCGGCGAGATTGCCGGCCTGGTAGATGAAGCCGGGCAAGGTCGCCCGCACCGAGCCTGGCGACAATTCGTTGAGATGCACCGGGATGACGCCCCAGGCTCCCTGCACCGCGACCTGCATGATGAATGCGCCGATTGCCAGCATGAAGGGCGTGGTCGTGTAAGCCCAGAGCGGGATTGCCGGCATGGCGATCACGCAAGCGAGCGTGATGGCGTTGATGCGGCCAATCTTCTCGGACAGCGCGCCGAAGGCCAGGCCGCCGACGATCGCGCCGATATTGGCGACGATGGTGATCCAGCTCACCGTGTGCGTGTCGAAGCCGTGCTGCTTCTTCAGGAAGGTCGGATAGAGGTCCTGCGTGCCATGGCTGAAGAAGTTGAAGAACATCATCAGCACCACGGCGTAGAGCGCGATCCGCCAGTGCTTCCGCAACGTTTCTAAAAGGCCGGGCCGCGTCTGGGCGCGGCCTTCGACGAAGGCCGGCGATTCCGGCACATGCGAGCGGATGAAGAGCACGATCAGCGCCGGCAGGAAGCTCAGGAGGAACATGGCGCGCCAACCGAAGGTGAAGTCGCCGATCTTCTGCCCGTAGAGCAGCCCGTAGACGACCGCGGCCAGCAGATAGCCGGCCGGATAGCCGCATTGCAGAATGCCCGAGACCGTGCCGCGCGCGCTTGGCGGAATGGATTCCATGGCGAGCGAGCTGCCCAGACCCCATTCGCCTCCCATGGCTATGCCGAACAGGGCACGCAGCGCCAGGAATATGCCGAGATTGGGCGAGAAGGCGGCCAAGGCGCCGATCACCGAATAGCTGACGATATTGAGCATCAGAATGGGCTTGCGGCCGTATCTGTCGGCAAGCACGCCGAAGAAGAACGCGCCGATGAAACGCGTCGCCAGTGTCAGGAACAGTGCTTTGGAGACCGCCGGCACGTCGGTCTGGAATTCAGCGGCAATATCGGTGAGCAGGAATGTCAGAAGGAAGAAATCAAAAGCGTCGAGCGTCCAGCCGAGGAACGATGCGGTTACGGTTTTCTTCTGCTCGGGGGTGAGGTTCAAGGCAGTGCTCCTTTTGCATCCCCCGAAAGCACGATATGTTCCAGGGCGGGCAAAAGAGAACGGGACGGCCGCCGGATTTGAGCCGGCGAGCGGTCACATTTGCGTCACCTCCAGATCAATGACCATCAGCCCGTCGGTGCCGCCTTCGAGCGCGGCGACCAGGCGCGCGCCGGCGCGCTGATGCGCCTCGTGAACGAGGTAGGCGTCGCGGGCGTTGGCATCGCGGAAGTCGATGGTGAAACCGTGACCGAAGCCGCGCCCGAACGGCTCCGGGCTGACATTGGCGCTGAATTGGACCCTGTCCATGCCGGCGATAACGGCGCGCAAGGCTTCGAGATCAGCGTGAATCGCCGCGCGCTCGATTTCAGGGACGTCGTCGCGAAAGCGGACAAAGACGCAATGCCGGATCATCGTTGATGCCTCATGCCGCCTGGTTGCCCTTGAACACGGCCGGCGGCAGCGGCTCGCGGCCGAGGATGAGATCGGCGCCTTTTTCCCCGACCATGATCGTCGGCGCATTCGTGTTGGAGGAGGGAACGCGCGGCATCACCGACGCATCGCAGACGCGCAGACCTTCGATGCCGCGCAGCCTCAAATCCGGCGTCACCACGGCCATCGCATCATGCCCCATGCGGCAGGTGCCGACGGGGTGGTGGTCGGTCTTCGACGTGCGGCAGGCGTAGTCGAAAAGGTCCGCGTCGCTTTGCAGGGCAGGGCCGGGCAGCACCTCGCGCAGCACATAGGGCTGCAGCGCCTTCTGCCGCATGATCTCGCGAGCCAGCCGCAGGCCCTTGATCGACATGTCGCGGTCGTAAGGATCGGACCAGTAGTTCGGATCGATCAGCGGGTGGTCGGCGGGGTCGGCGCTCTTCAATCGCACCGTGCCGCGCGAGCGCGGGCGCAGGAAGGCGGAGTTCAGCGTCACGCCCGGATTCTTCAGCTTCTCGACGCCTGCCTCGATGCCGGAGCCGAGGCCGAGATGGAACTGGATGTCGGGCGAGGCGGCGGTCGGGTCGGCGTACCAGAAGCCGCCGGTCTCGAACAGGCTTGAGGCGACGGGGCCCTTCTTGAGCAGCAGATATTGCAAGCCGGCCCACATCGTGCGGTGCAGCTTGGCGTAATTGTCATAGGTATGGTCGCCGGTGCATTCGGCGATGACGAAAAGGTCGAGATGATCCTGCATGTTGGAGCCGACGCCGGGCAGGTCATGCACGGGCGTGACGCCAACCGACTTCAGATGATCGGCCGGGCCGATGCCTGATTGCAGCAGAAGTTTCGGCGAGCCGATGGCGCCCGACGAGACGATCACCTCGCGTTCGACGCGCAATATGGTCTTCTCGCCGCCCGGCTTGTCGACGATCTCGACGCCGACGGCGCGGCCCTTCTCGACGACGACGCGGGTGACGAGCACATCGGTCCTGACCGTCAGGTTCTTGCGGCTGCGGATCGGCTTCAGATAGGCCACGGAGGCTGATGAACGCCGCGCATCCTTCTGGGTCAGCTGATAGTAGCCGACGCCTTCCTGGCTGGCGCCGTTGAAGTCGGGGTTGAACGGAATGCCCATTTCCTGCCCGGCGCGAAAATAGGCCTCGCAGATCGGCAGCGGCGAGATCGGGTTGGAGACGCCGAGCGGTCCCTGGTCGCCATGGAAATCGTTCGCGAAGCGCTGGTTGTTCTCGGCGCGCTTGAAATAGGGCAGCACATCGCGATAGCCCCAGCCGGCCAGTCCCTCTTCCTTCTCCCAGGCGTCATAGTCGCGGGCATTGCCGCGCGTGTAGATCTGGGCGTTGATCGATGAGCCGCCGCCGACGACCTTGGCCTGCGTGTACCAGAAGACGCGGTCCTTCATGTGCCTCTGCGGCACTGTCGACCAGCCCCAGGAGGCGATACCCTTGGTCATCTTGGCAAAGCCCGCCGGCATGTGGATCAGCGGATGCCAGTCCTTGCCGCCGGCCTCCAGAAGCAGGACGGAATTCGACGGATCCTCGGTCAGCCGGTTGGCGAGAACGCAGCCGGCCGGACCGGCGCCGACGATGATGTAGTCAGCCATGGTTCCTCACAAGCGTGGCACGGAGAGCGCGCCGTCGACATCGATGACCGATCCGGTCGAAAAGGCGAACTTTCCGGAGGCAAGCGCGGCCACGACAGTGCCGATATCGCCTGCCTCGCCCCAGCGTTTTGCCGGCACCAGCCCACCCTCGATCAGCGCGTCATATTTGGCGGAAACGCCAGCCGTCATATCGGTTCGGATGATGCCCGGCCGGACCTCGAACACGCCGATATTTTCTGGTGCAAGCCGCAGCGCCAGGTTTTTCACCCACATCGAAAGCCCGGCCTTGGAGATGCAGTAGTCGGCGCGTTCCGGCGAAGCCATGGCGGCGCTGACCGAGGTGATGGTGATGATCGATCGGACGGCGTTTGCGGATGCCGCAAGCATGACCTTGGCGACGGCCTGGCTGAGGAACACTGTACCGCGCAGGTTGATATCCAGAGCGCGGTCGAAATTCTCCGGCTTCAGCTCCAACAGATCGCCGCGCACCACGGCGCCGACGCCGGCGTTGTTGACCAGGCAATCGATGCGGCCGAAGGCGTTGGTTGCAGCATCAACGAGCGCAGGGTGGCGTGCGAGATCAGCGATGTCGCATTGGGCGTAAGCGAACTTCGCGCCACGCCCGGCGATGTTTTCGGCGAGACCGCCGACGGGTTTGTTGGCAAGGTCGGCGACGAGGAGGTCGAAGCCGGCGTCCGCCAGCGCCTCGGCGCAGGCGAGGCCAATACCCCGAGCGCCGCCGGTGACGATGGCTGCCGGGCGGGTCATTGGAGACTAGCCTTTTGAACGTTCGCGCTGCCCCTCATCGCCCTGCCGGGCACTTCTCCCCGTATAGTGACGGGGAGAAGGAAGCCTTTGTCGCCGGCTTCGCCAGTCGCAAGCGTTGCAGAATGGGTGCCGGCGTTGCGGCCAGCCTTCTTCTCCCCGTTTACGGGGAGAAGGTGCCGGCAGGCGGATGAGGGGCGGCGCCGGCCTATCATGAAGAAAGCTCCGTCTTGCGGATATGGTCGGCAACGCGCAGCGCCTGCGCGGCGATCGACAGCGCCGGGTTGACGGCGGCCGATGTCGGCAGGAAGCCGCCGTCGACGACGAACAGGTTTTGATGATCCCAGGCGCGGCAGAAGGGGTCGAGCGGCGATGTTGCCGGGTCGTTGCCGATCTTCACGGTGCCGCATTGGTGCGACGGCGTGCGCTTGTCGAAGGGCCGCGACAGCACGATCGGATAGCCGCAGGCGCGAAGGTTCTCGCGCATGACCTTGGTCAGGCCATCCAGCGACTGCATGTTGGAGCGCCGCCATTGCATGATGATCTCCTTGCCGTCGACCATGATGCGGCTTTCGGGATCGGGCAGGTCCTCGCACATCAGGTACCAATCGACGGCGTGGCCGGCCATGAAGTCGAGCACGAATTTCGGCATCCTCTTCACATTGGCCTTCAGCATGTTGCCGTCGATCTTGCCGAGCAGCTGCACATTGCCGAGCGGCTTGCCGTCCTTGCCGTCGGACAGGTAGTAATCGTTGAGCATCAGCGTCTTCTGGTAGACGCTATCGTTGCGGCGGCGCGGGTCGATCGCCAGCATCGCACTCGAATTGTGGTTCATGAAATTGCGCCCGACCTGGTCGGAGCTGTTGGCGAGGCCGTTGCCGGTAGCGGAGGGCGAGCGCAGCAGGATGGCGGCCGAATTGATCGCGCCGGCGGACAGGATGACGAGCTTCGGCGACAGCGTCTTGTGCTCGCCGTTCTGGGTGTAGTGGATGGCGGCGATCGACTTGCCGTCCGGCGCGGTTTCGAGCCAGTCGACATGCGCGCCGGTCTCGAGCCGGATGTTCTTGTCGGTGAGCGCCGCCGTCAGCGGTCCAGTCTGGGCGTCGATCTTGCCCTGGCCGGTGTTGGGGAAGGCGTCCCAGCCCGTCCTGCCGTCCTTCAGCCAGGCCTCGATGTCGACGCCGAGCGGTAGCGAGGCAGGATGGAGTCCAAGGCTCTTCAGCTCGGCGCGGGCGCGCGCGATCGGCGGCTCGTCCGGCACCGGCTTGAAGGCGTAGGGGATCGAATGGAACGGCTCGGTCGGGTCTTCACCCAGCGTGCCGCGCACGCGAAAAAGCTGCTCGGCCTTCGAATACCACGGCTCGAATTCGTCATAGGAAAACGGCCAGGCCGGCGAGACGCCGCCGAAATGCTCGAGCTCGGAAAAATCCTCCTTGCGGTAGCGGATCAGGACGGCGCCGAAGAACTTCGAATTGCCGCCGACATAGTAATAGTTGCCTGGGTTGAAGGCGGCACCGCCGGCCTCGCGCCACATCTCCTTCGGCCGGTAGTGCTCGTCGATGAAGATGGAGCGCGTCGAGCGCGCATGCGGCGTCGCGGGCAGCGGCTCGCCACGCTCCAGGATCAGGATCGAGGCGCCGCTGCCGGCCAAGCCGGAGGCGATCGTGGCGCCGCCGATGCCGGAGCCGATGATGACGATATCCGGGTTTGCCATAGCTTTTTAAAGGATGCGCTTCTCGGTCGCCGGGTCGAAGAACACCGCCTTGCTGAGGTTGAAGGCCAAAGGCGTGCTGGTGCCGGGCTGGATATTCGCATCAGCTCTCAGCCGCGCCACCACGCCCTTGCCGCCCAGATTGGTGACGGCAAAAGTATCCGATCCCGCCGGCTCCACCACTTCGATATGGCAGTCGGCGGTGGCGATGTTCGAAGCGTTGCGTTCCGCACCTTCCGGGTCGGTCAGCGCTTCGGGGCGCACGCCGAAGATCACCGGCTTGTCCTTGAAGGCCGCAAGGCCGGTGGGCGCGCCGGGCATCGGCAGCACGATCGGCTGGCGCGCCTCGCGGTCCAGCACCACCGAAAGCCCGCTGCCATTGGCGCCGATCTTGGCCGGGATCAGGTTCATCGCCGGCGAGCCCATGAAGTCGGCGACAAAGATGTTGGTCGGGTTGTTGTAGATTTCGGCCGGCGTGCCGAATTGCTGCACCTCGCCGTCGCGCATGACGGCGATCTTGGTCGCCAGCGTCATCGCCTCGATCTGGTCATGCGTGACATAGACGATGGTCGTGCCGGTCGTGGCGTGCAGGCGCTTGATCTCGATGCGCATGTCGACGCGCAGCTTGGCGTCGAGATTGGAGAGCGGCTCGTCGAATAGGAAGAGTTTCGGGTCGCGGACCAGCGCCCGGCCCATGGCGACGCGCTGCCGCTGGCCGCCGGAAAGCTGACTGGGCTTGCGGTTGAGGAGATGGCCGATCTGCAGGATCTTCGCCACCTTGTCGATCGCCGCCTGGCGTTCCGCCGCCGGCACGCCGCGCATCTCCATGCCGAAGGCGATGTTGCCGGCAACCGTCATATTCGGGTAGAGCGCATAGCTCTGGAACACCATGGCGATGTCGCGCTTCGAAGGATGCAGGTCGTTGATCGCGCGGCCGTCGACGCGGATCTCGCCCTCGGTGATCTGCTCCAGGCCGGCGATCGTGTTGAGCAGCGTAGACTTGCCGCAGCCGGAAGGGCCGACGAGCACCAGGAAGCCGCCCTTTTCGAGCTCGACATCGATGCCCTTCAGGATCTCGACATTCCCGAAGCGCTTCTTCAGCCCATCAATTTCCAGAAAAGCCATGGTCGTTCCTTCCGAATGTGGTCAGCCCTTGACCGCGCCCGCCATCAGCCCGCGCACGAAATAGCGGCCGGCGACGACATAGACGATCAGGGTGGGGAGCGCGGCGATCATCGCCGCCGCCATGTTGACGTTGTATTCGACGACGCCGGTCGAGGTGTTGACGACATTGTTCAGCGCCACCGTCATCGGCATCACGTCGCCGGAGCCCGCATAGGCAGAGGCGAACAGGAAGTCGTTCCAGATGTTGGTGAACTGGTAAATCACCGTCACAACGATGATCGGCAGCGAATTGGGCAGCATGATGCGCCGGAATATCTGGAAGAAGGAGGCGCCGTCGACCTGTGCCGCCTTCACCAACTCGGTCGGGAAGGCCTCGTAATAATTGCGGAAGAACAGCGTGGTGAAGCCGAGGCCGTAGACTACATGGACGAAGACCAGGTTCACGGTCGAATTGCCGAGACCGAAGTTGAACCCGGTCGCGTTCTGCAGGGTGACGCCGAAGCGGCCGAGGCTGCCGAGGATCGTCGCCATCGGCAACAGCACCGACTGGAACGGGATGAAGCAGGCGAACAGCATCATGGCAAATACCAGCGTGTGGCCGCGGAAGCGCCATTTGGTCAGCACATAGCCGTTGAGCGCGCCGAGCAGCGTCGAGATCAGCACTGCCGGCACGACCATCTTGATGGAGTTCCAGAAATAGCCCTTCATGCCGACGCAGGTCAGGCCCGAGCAGACTTCGCTCCACGCCTTTATCCACGGCGCGAAAGTCGGCGCATGCGGCAGCGACAGCATGTTGCCGTTCTGGATCTCGTCCATGGTCTTGAACGAGGTGACCAGCATGACGAAGAGCGGCATCAGATAGAAGATCGCGAACAGCGCCAGCAGGCCGTAGATGACGATGCGGTTGAGCGTCCTGGCGCGGGCGCCGCTTGCGGCTTGGCCGGCGGGTGAAGCGACAGCGCTCATCGCGACTTCTCCCTGAGCTCGGAATAAAGATACGGAACGATGATGGCGGTGATGGTCATCAGCATGATTACCGCGCTGGCCGACCCGACCGCCATCTCGTTGCGCTTGAAGGTGAACTCATACATGAAGTTGGACGGCAGCCAGGCCGAGCCGCCGGGCCCGCCGCTGGTCAGCGCCACGACCAGGTCATAGGACTTGATGGCGAGGTGCGCGAGCACGATGAAGGCCGACAGGAAGACGGGCCTGAGCAGCGGGATGACGATGCGGCGGTAGAGCTGGAAGGTGGAAGCGCCGTCGATCTGCGCGGCCTTCATGATCTCGCCGTCGATGCCGCGAAGGCCGGCCAGGAACATCGCCATGACGAAGCCGGAAGCCTGCCAGACGCCGGCGATCACCACGGTGTAGATGACGAAATCCTTGTTCTTGATCCAGTCGAAATGGAAGCTCGTCCAGCCCCACTGATGCAGCGTCTGTTCCAGCCCGAGGCCGGGATCGAGGAACCATTTCCAGGCGACGCCGGTGACGATGAAGGAGAGCGCCATCGGGTAGAGGTAGATCGGCCTGAGCACGCCTTCGCCGCGGATCTTCTGGTCGAGCAGGACGGCCAGGAACAGGCCGAGCGCCAGGCAGATCAGGATGTAGAGGAAGCCGAATATGCCCATATTGGTGATCGAGGTGTACCAGCTCGACGGCGGGTCGCTCTCGAAGGTCCAGCGCCACAGCCTCTGATAGGCGCGGGCTCCGGTGACGGCATAGGACGGGAATGTCTTGGAATTGGTGAAGGACAGATAGATCGTCCACAGGATGAAGCCATAGACGAAGACAATCGTCGCCGCGAAACTCGGCGCCAAAACGATCTTCGGCAGCAGATCCTGCAGCCGCGACCGGACCGACGCGCCAGGACGGGCGTCATGCTCCGGTGTCAGCTTGATCCGGGTTTCGGCAACTGTGCTCATAGGCTCGTCCAGTACCGGTTGGTCGGAAACCGCCCGGCGCGAAACGCGCCAGGGTCTTTCCCGCACTTTTTGTGGACGGGAGACCTCCCCCGCCGAAGCGGGGGAGATCCGAGTTCAAGCAACGGCTACTTGGCGTCGTCGATAGCCTTGACCAGCTCGGTCACGGCTTCGTCTGAGGTCTTGATCTGACCGTGGACGAACTTCGACACGACATCCTTGTAGGCGTTCGCGACGGCCGGCGGGGCGCCGTAGCCCTGCGCCAGCGAGCCGAACAACGTGCCGCCCTCATTGGCCTTCTTCAGGTCGGCGATGCCCTTCTTGCCGCAAGCGTCGAAGTCGGTATCAGGCACGTCGGTGCGGGCCGGGACCGAACCCTTCACGACGTTGAAGGCCGACTGGAAGCTCTTCGACAAAGTGGCGGTGGCGAGTGCCACCTGAGCGGCCTTGCGGTCCTCCGGCACGTTGAACATGCCGAACATGTCGGAGTTGTAGATCACCGAGCCGTCGGTGCCCGGGAAGCGGTAGCACAGGAAGTCGGTGCCCGGGGTCTTGTTGGCGGCGTGGAACTCGCCCTTGGCCCAGTCGCCCATGACCTGGACCAGCGCATCGCCCTTGATGACCATGGCGGTGGCGAGATTCCAGTCGCGGCCCGAGAAGTTAGGGTCGACATATTTGACGAGCTTGGCGAGGTTGTCGAACGACTTCTTCATCGTGTCGGACTTGAGCGACTCCTCATCGAGGTCGTTCATCGCCTTCTTGTAGAATTCCGGTCCGCCGGTCGACAGCACGACGGAATCGAACATGGTCGCTTCCTGCCAGTTCTGGCCGCCGAGTGCCAGCGGGATGACGCCCGCGGCCTTGGCCTTGTCGAGCAACGCCACGAAGTTGTCGAAGGTCTTCGGCTCGGTGCCGCCGATCTTGTCCATCACCGCCTTGTTGATCCACAGCCAGTTGACGGAGTGGACGTTGACCGGGGCCGCGACCCACTTGCCGTCATAGACGGAGAACTTCTGCAGGGCGGCCGGAACCGACTTGTCCCAGCCTTCCTTCTTGGCGGTCTCGGTGAGGTCGCCCATGACGCCGGCGGCGGCATAGTCGAGCACGGTGTAGCCGAGCATCTGCGAGGCGGTCGGATAGTTGCCGGCCGCGACCATCGCCTTCAGCGCGGTCATGGCGGCGTCGCCGCCGCCGCCGGCCACCGGCACGTCCTTCCAGGCATAGCCTTCCTTGGCCAGATCCTGCTTCAGCACGTTCAGAGCAGCCGCTTCGCCGCCCGACGTCCACCAATGCAGCATCTGCACTTCCTTGACGTCCGCGGCGTGCGCCGAGAACGCAAAGCTCGTCGCAAGAGCCGTTCCGATAAGCAGTTTGCGCAACATGTACTACCTCCCTTGTTGCATTCACAGAACCGGCGGGTGTCCGCCGGGGTCTCCCAACTCAGCCGACCCACCATCCGGTGCGCTGGCCGCGATGAAACTGGATAGTCTTTTCCTCGGTATAATCCTCGACGGCGCGTTTGCCGAGTTCGCGTCCCAGACCGGACTGCTTGTAGCCGCCGAAGGGCAGTTCGGGATAACCTTCCATGAACGTATTCACCCAAACCGTCCCCGAACGCACGCCGCGCGCCACCGACATGCACGTGTCGATACCGGCGCTCCACACCCCTGCAGACAAACCATAGGGCGTGTTGTTGGCAATGCGCAATGCCTCTTCAATCGTTTCAAAAGTGAGCACGGACAGCACTGGTCCGAACACTTCCTCGCGCGCGATCGCCATATCCTCCGTGACGTCACGGATGATGGTCGGATCGAGATATTGGCCGGCATTGGATGGAAGCCGCGCGCCACCGGCGAAAACGCTGCCGCCGTCGGTCTTCGCCGCCGTCACATAGCCGGCTACCTTTTCCATATGGTCGGCCGAGATCATCGCGCCGACCTTGGTGCGGTCGTCGAGCGGATCGCCGACGCGGACCTTCTGGGACAGCGCCTTGACCGCGTTGAGGAAGTCGTCGGCGATCGCCTCATGCACGATCAGGCGGCTGCCGGCATTGCAGCATTCGCCGGCGTTGAAGAAGCCGCCGAACACCGCGGCATCCGCAGCGGCCTCGAGGTCGGCGTCGGGGAAGACGATCTGGCCGTTCTTGCCGCCGAGTTCCATCGAGACCTTCTTCAAGGTATCGGAAGCGGCGGCCATGGTTGTCTTGCCGACACGGGTCGAGCCGGTGAAGGAGACCATCTCGACCAGCGGATGGACGACCATCGGCGCGCCGACATCGGCGCCGTAGCCTGCGAGAATGTTGACGACGCCGGCCGGCAGCCCGGCCTCGAGCAGGATGTCGCCGAGCACGAAAGTGGAAGCGGACGTCATCTCGCTCGGCTTCACCACCGCCGTGCAGCCGGCGGCAAGCGCGAAGGGCAGCTTTTGGCTGACGATCAGGAAAGGGAAATTCCACGGCGTGATGATCGAGACGACGCCGATCGGCTCGCGCAGCACGACGCCCAGCATGGAGTCGCCGAGATTGGCGTAGCTTTCGCCATGCAGCGTGCGGGCAAGCGAGGCGGCATAGCGCCAGATGTCGATGGCGCCGCCGATCTCTGCGCGCGCCTGGGCGATCGGCTTGCCGGATTCCAGCGCGTCGAGCCGCGCGATCTGCTCCAGCCGCGCCTCGATCAGGTCGGCAGCCTTCAGCAGAACCGCCGCGCGTTCCGATGCCTTCATGCGCGGCCACGGACCGGTCTCGAAGGCCTTATGCGCGGCCTGCACCGCCGCCTCGACTTCCGCCGCGCCCGCTTGCGCATAACGGGACACGACGAAGCCGTGGCCTGGGCTGGCGCGCTCTATGCTGCGGCCGTCGCAGGCATCGACATGCCTGCCGTCGATCAGCAGCTTGTAGGCCTTCGGCGCCTCAGACGCCTCGGCCGGCATGGCAATGTTGAGCGGTGCGTTCATCATGTCTTCTCTAGGATCTCGAAAAGGCCGGCTTCTGCTTGGTCTTGAAGGCGCCGACGCCGGCTTTAAGATCGGCGGTGAGCGCGATGAAACCGCTGGCCAGCGCCTCGGTCGCGGCGGCGTCTTCCTCGCCCTCGGTAATGCCGATCATCAGCTTCGCGGCCTCCGTCGCCAGCGGACCGCGCTCGGCGATCTTTTCGGCCCAGGCTTTGGCTTCGTCGAAAGCCTTGCCTGTTTCGACCAGTCGGTCGACGACACCGTGCGCGAGCGCGTCGGATGCCAGGAAAATCTCGCCGCCGATTGCCATCCGGCGCACGATCTGTGCGCCGAAGCGGCGTACCGCGCGCTGCGTGCCCGACCAACCGGGAACGACACCGATCGAGGTTTCGGGGAAGCCGAGCTTGACCTGCATTTCGGCGACGCGGAAATCGCAGGCCGCCGCCAGTTCCAGCCCGCCGCCCAGCGCATGACCGGAGAGCACGGCGATGGTCGGCTGCCTGAGCCGCGCCAGCCGATCGAAGACGCGGTGGCCGTAGCGCACCCATTGCACCTGGAAGTCGGCGGCGCTCATGGCACCCCACGCCTCGACGTCGCCGCCGGCGCAGAAGCCCTTGCCTTCGCCGCGGATGAGCACGGCGCGAACGCCCTCGGCCAGTTCCGCTTCGTCGAGCGCCGCTTCGAGCGCACGCAGCATCGGGATGTCGAGCGCGTTGAACTTTTCCGGCCGGCGCAGCGTGACGATGCCTATGGCGTCGTCCCGCTCGAAGGTGACAAGCTCAGCCATGCGCGCCTCCGAGCGAAGCGCCGCCATTGAGCGACAGGCCGATCGGCCGGTCCTGATAAAGCGCCGCAGGCGTGACCTTGAGGTCGTTCGCCACAGCGAGCGGGATCTCGGCCTGCGCCAGCACATCGCGTTCGAGGTCGATGCCGGGCGCCAGTTCCGTCACCATCAGCCCGTCCGGCGTCAGCTTCATCACGCAGCGCTCGGTGACATAGGTGATGTCCTGCCCCTGGGTGACCGCCCGCTTGCCGGAGAAGGAGATGTGCTCGACCTCCGCGACCACCTTCTTCACCTTGCCTTCCTGGTCGATGCGGATCGCGCCTCCAGCCAGCGACAGCTTGGCGCCGGCATTGAAGAAGCCGGAAAAGACGATCTTCTTCGCGCGCGCGGTGATGTCGACGAAGCCGCCGGCGCCGGCCGTCACATGCGGCCGCGCCGAGAGCTTGGAGACGTTGACCGAGCCATGGCGGTCGATCTGCAGGAAGGAGAGCAGCGAGGCGTCGAAGCCGCCGGCCTGGAAATAGATGAACTGGTGCGGCGAGGGCATGATCGCCTCGGCGTTGGAGGCACAGCCGAACTTGAAGTCGAGCAGCGGCACGCCGCCGACCGCGCCTTGCTCGATCACCCAGGTGACCTTGCCGTGCTGGCCTTCCTCGAGAAGGATGCGCGGCACATTGGCCGAGATGCCGAAGCCGATGTTGACGGCCATGCCGTCGCGCAATTCCATGGCGACGCGGCGCGCGATCACCTTCTGGATGTTCATCTCCGGCGTGCGGAAGGTCGACAGCGGCCGGAAGATCTCGCCGGAGATTGCCGGGTCGTAAGGCGTCTGCGTCGTCTGCAACTGGTCGGGCGCTACCACAACATGGTCGACCAGCACGCCTGGCACCCGCACATCGTGCGGCTTCAGGGTGCCGTTCTCGACGACGCGCTTGACCTGCGCAACGACGATGCCGCCATTGTTGCGGGCGGCCAGTGCCTGCTCCAGCCCGCCGAGATAGGCGCCCTCGTGCTCGTAGGTGAGATTGCCGCGTTCGTCGGCCGTCGTGGCGCGGATGATCGAGACGTTCGGCACGATGGCGCGGAAATAGAGCCATTCCTCGCCGTCGAACTGCTCGACCGAGACTATCGGCTCGCTGGCCGCGGCGTTCATGGCGCAGCCTTGGTGACGCGGATCGGCAAATGTGTCGAGGCCGACCTTGGTCAGCACGCCGGGACGTTTGGCGGCGGCCTCGCGATGCATATCGAACAGGATGCCGGACGGCACGTTGTAGGCGGCGATCGAATTGTCGCCGATCATCTTCCAGATCTGCGGCGGCTCGGCAGAGGAGGGGCCGGACGGATAGGAGCCGCAGAGCGTGCGCTTGAGCAGGCCTGGCTTGGCGAGATGGTCGATGCCCTTGATGCCGTACATGTCGCCGGCGGCGATCGGATGCAGCGTGGTGATCGCCTGCGGATGGCCTTCCGCGTCGAAACGCTCGCCGATCGCGGCAAGCACGGCGTCGGGGCAGCCGAGCCCGCTCGACGACGACACCGACACGACCATGCCGTCCTTGATCAGGCTGGCGGCATAGGCCGCCGAGACGAGCTTGCTCACGTGAGGCCCCCAAGTTGCGGGTCGATAGCGACGGCCTTGCCGGTGTTCGACGATTGCAGTGCTGCTTCGGCCGATGCCAGCGACCAGACGCCGTCCTCGCCGGTGGCGGCAGGCCGCCCTTCGCCGCGGATCGCGGCATGGAAGTGGCGCAGCGAGCGGGTGTATAGATCCTCGCGGTCGAAGCTCAGCTCTTCTTCTCCGCTCGAGCTGCGCAGATGCACCGAGCCGACCGGCTTCTGCGTCATCACATTGGCGGCGATCAGCGAGCCTTCCGAGCCATGCACCTCGAAGCCGGTGCCGGCGAATTTCGTGGTGAAGCCCTCATGCGACTGCGCGATGACGCCGGACTTGAAGCGCCAGATGCACATGGCGCCGTCCTCCAGTCCGCCGCCGGCCATGCCGGCGGCTTGCGTGAAGGCCGAAATCTCGACGGGGTCGTCGTCCAGCACGAAGCGCAGCGTGTCGGCATCATGCACGGTTATGTCGAGCACAACGCCGCCGCCGGCCTCAGGCTTGGCGATGCGCCAACCCTGCAGGTTTTCCGGCAGATAGACGGAATGAAAGACGCGCACCGCGATCGGCTTGCCGATGCGGCCGGCGGCGATCGCCTCGCGCATGGCGCGGTGCGCGCCGGCATTGCGCAGATGGTGATTGGTGCCGAAGACGATACCGGCAGCTTTCGCGGCGACAACCATCTCACGCGCATCGGCGCTGGTCAGCGCCAGCGGCTTCTCGCACAGCACATGCTTGCCGGCCTTGATCGCGGCAAGCCCCTGCTCGAGATGCAATTCGTTGGTGGTCGAGATGTAGACGGCGTCGATATTCGAGTTGAGCAGCGCGTCGAGAGACGAGACGGCGCGTGCGATGCCGTTTTCCCTTGCATAGGTCTCGGCCCGTTCCGGGCTGGAGCTCATCACGGCGGCGACCTCGCCGTCGGCCTGCGCGCGGATGGCATCGATCATGAACTGTTTGGCGATCGTGCTGGCGCCGATCAGTCCCCATCGCACGCTCATGCCGCGTCTCCCACTTGGCTGTTGCGGTCCGGGCCGCTGCTTTCCCGCACGACCAGGCTGACGGCACCGATATGGTTCTCGGCGCGCGTGGTGCGCGACTGGATCATCTTCAGCATGACGTGCGCCGCGCGCTCGCCGAGGCCCGCGGTGTCGACGGCGACGCTGGTCAGCGCCGGGCTGTAGTGCTCGGCCTCGGCGACGTCGTCGAAGCCGACGACGGCAAAGTCTGCGCCCGCCTCGAGACCGCGTTTGCGCAATGCCAGCATGACGCCGAAGGCTACCGCATCGTTGAAGCACAGCGCTGCGGTCGGTGGTCGCGGCACGGCAAGGGCCGTCTCCAGGCAGGCCATGCCGCCCTTGCGGCTGGTCTCGCCCTCGACGATCAGCCGGTCGGAAGCTGGGATGCCGAGCGTTTCGCAGGCTTCGAGGAAGCCTCCCAGGCGCTCCTGATAAACAACGAGATCGGATGAACCGCCGAAGAAGGCCAGGCGGCGATGGCCCTTGCGGATCAGATGTTCGGCGGCAAGCACCGCGCCGCGATGATTGTCCGGCGCGATCACCGGAACGCGGCTGTCCGGCAGCCTGCGCATGGTGAAGACGATCGGGACGCCGGCCGTCTCTATCCGGCGGAAGGTGCCGGGCGTGGTGCCGCGCGCCGGCGAGACGATCAGGCCGGCGACGCCCTGTTCCATCAGCGACTTCAGCACCTCTTCCTGACGCACCGGGTTTTCCGCCGTGTTGGCGATGAAGGGGACGACGCCCGCCGCCTGGAAGACGCGCTCCATGCCGACCGCCAACTCGGCGAAAAAGGGGTTGGTGAGATCGTTGATCACCATGCCGATGACATTGGAATGGGCCTTGCGCAGATTGGCGGCGCCGCGGTTGTAGACATAGCCGACATCCTCGATCGCCTTGCGCACCTTGACCGCCGTTTCAGGCCGGATCAACCCGCTGCCCTGCAGCACGAGCGACACCGTCGATTTGGACACGCCGGCCTCGCGAGCGATGTCCAGGATCGTCGCCTTGGGCCGGCTGGCCATCCTCGTCATGTCCTCCAAGTTTCGAGAAGATCTATTGGAACGTTCTAATCATCGATCCAAATCCGAGTCAATCACGATTCCGCGGAGATTCGAAAAATTGATTGGCGCGGTTCAAAACATCAATGAATGTAAGGGTTCTAAAGGAGACACAATGTCTTCCGGCTTGGATGCCGTGGATCATAAAGGTTCTTGATTTATTGGAACGTTCCATTTATAGCGACCGCACGGGAGAGTTCCATGGACATCACCTTGCCTGCGGCAAACGGCGACCGCGTCAGCTACCGGCTTGTCGGCAAACCGGTCGAACCGATCGAGGGCGCACGCTTTTCGCGCATCGCCTATGCCGCCGCCCATGTCGTTGCCGATCCCATCGCCATGACCGATCCGTGGTCGCGGCCGGCGGTCGACTGGAACAGGACGATGGCGTTCCGTCATCATCTGTGGCGGCTCGGCTTTCGCATCGCCGAAGCCATGGATACCTCCCAGCGCGGGATGGGTTTCGACTGGGCGAGCGCGAAGGAGCTGATCCGCCGCTCGATCGCGGAAGCCAAAACGGTGCCAGGCGCCGACCTCGCCTCGGGAGCGGGGACCGATCACCTGGCGCCGGCGGCGGCCAAGACGCTCGACGACGTCATCGGCGCCTATGAAGAGCAATTCGCCTTCATCGAAGGCGAGGGCGGCAAGGCAATCATGATGGCGAGCCGCGCGCTGGCGGCGGTGGCAAAGGGGCCGGACGATTATGCCCGCGTTTATGAGCGCATGCTGTCCCAGGCATCGGGCAAGGTCATCCTGCACTGGCTGGGCGACATGTTCGATCCGGCACTCAAGGGTTATTGGGGCAGCAACGATTTTGACGCGGCGCTCGACACGGTCGTCGCCATCATCGGGCGGCATGCGGGCAAGGTCGAAGGCATCAAGATATCGCTGCTCGACGCGGAGAAGGAAGTGCGGCTGCGCGACAGGCTGCCCGACGGGGTGGTGATGTTCACCGGCGACGATTTCAACTATCCCGCACTGATTGCCGGCGACGGCAGGAAACACTCGCACGCGCTGCTCGGCATCTTCGACGCCATCGCGCCGGTGGCAAATGCCGCGCTGGCGAAGCTGGCGGAGGGCGATAAGGTCGGCTATGACGCGCTGATGGCGCCGACCGTGCCGCTGTCGCGAAAAATCTTCGAGGCGCCGACCGAATACTACAAGGCCGGCATCGTCTTCATGGCCTGGCTGAACGGGCATCAGGACCACTTCACGATGGTGGGCGGCATGCAATCGGCGCGCGGCATATGCCACTACGCGGAAGTCTTCCAGCTCTCCGACCAGGCCGGGCTGTTGGTCGAACCCGATCTTGCCGTCGCCAGGATGAAGACCCTGCTGGCGGTCGCGGGCGTTTAAGCCGGTCCCCGTGCGGGGATTTGCGTTTCGGCGATAAATCGTATTCGCTTGCCGAAAAATAGGCGCGGGCGCACATGGCAATGGCGGACAAAGTCGCCCCGGCAGACAAGGTCGCCCTGGCAAACAGGGTTGCGCTTGTCACCGGGGTTACCGGGCAGGACGGGGCTTATCTGGCCGAGCTGCTGCTCGGCAAGGGCTATGTCGTCCACGGCGTCAAACGCCGGTCGTCTTCCTTCAACACCGAGCGGGTCGACGACATCTATGTCGATCCGCATGAGAGCGCCGCGCGCTTCTTTCTGCATCATGGCGATCTGACCGACGCGACCAATCTGATCCGCCTTGTGCAGGAGACGAAGCCCAGCGAGATCTATAATCTCGGCGCGCAAAGCCATGTCCAGGTGAGCTTCGAGACGCCGGAATACACTGCCAATGCGGATGCGCTGGGGACGCTCAGGCTTCTCGAAGCGATCCGCATTCTCGGCCTCGAGAAATCGGTGCGCTTCTACCAGGCCTCGACCTCGGAGCTCTATGGCGATGCGGTCGAAGCTCCGCAGAACGAGAGCACGCCGTTCCGGCCGCGCTCGCCGTATGCGGCAGCCAAGCTTTATGCTTACTGGATCACGGTCAATTACCGCCAGGCCTATGGCATGTTCGCCGCCAACGGCGTCCTGTTCAATCACGAGAGCCCGACGCGTGGCGAAACCTTCGTCACCCGCAAGATCACCCGCGCCGTTGCTGCGATCCATCACGGCCTGCAGGACACGCTCTATCTCGGCAATATCGACGCACGTCGCGACTGGGGCCATGCGCACGACTATGTCGAGGGCATGTGGCGCATCCTGCAGCATGACGAGCCGGACGATTTCGTGCTCGCGACCGGCGAGGCGCATTCGGTGCGCGAATTCGTGGAGCTCGCCTTCGCCGAGGCCGGACACCGCATTCGCTGGCAGGGCAGCGGCGCCGATGAAGTCGGCATCGACGCAGCCACCGGCGCCGCGCTTGTGCGGATCGATCCGCGCTACTTCCGGCCGACCGAAGTGGATACGCTGGTCGGCGACGCCGCCAAGGCAAGAAAGGTTTTGGGCTGGTCGCACACCATCGGCTTCAAGGATCTGGTAGCGGAAATGGTTCGGGCCGACCTGGTGCGCGCCGCCGGCGCTACTTGGCGCAACGGCCGTTCAACCTAGGACTCCGCGCTTATGGACAAGAGTTTCGATCTCAAAGGAAAGCGCATTTTCATTGCCGGCCACCGCGGCATGGTCGGCTCGGCCCTGGTGCGCCGCCTGGCTGGCGAGGATTGCGAGATCGTGACCGTGGCGCGCAGCGAGCTCGACCTTCTCGACCAGGCCGGCGTGCGCCGCTGGATGGAGGACCGGCGGCCCGACGCGGTGATCATGGCGGCCGCCAAGGTCGGCGGCATCCTGGCCAATGACAGCTTCCCGGTGGATTTCCTTTACGAAAACCTCGTCGTGCAGACCAATGTCGTCGAGGCCGCCTTTCGCAGCGGGGTGCAGAAGCTCCTGTTCCTGGGCTCGTCCTGCATCTATCCGAAGCTTGCACCGCAGCCGATCCCGGAAGACGCGCTGCTCACCGGCCCGCTCGAACCCACAAACGAATGGTACGCCGTCGCCAAAATCGCCGGGTTGAAACTTTGCCAGGCCTACCGGCGCCAACATGGCGTCGACTACATCTCGGCCATGCCGACAAATCTCTATGGTCCGGGCGACAATTTCGACCTCGACAGCAGTCATGTCGTGCCTGCGCTGATGCGCAAGGCGCATATGGCGAAGCTAACCAATCAAAAGACCCTGCAGGTGTGGGGTTCGGGCCGGCCGATGCGAGAATTCCTGCATGTCGACGACGCCGCCGACGCCTTTGTCTGGCTTTTGAAGACTTATTCCGGCGACGGCCACGTCAATGTCGGTAGCGGTGAGGACATCACCATCGCGGAGCTTGCCGGCACCGTCGTATCGGTCGTCGGCGCCGGCGCCGAGATCGCGTTCGATCCGACGAAGCCGGACGGGATGCCGCGCAAGCTGATGGACGTCTCGCGCCTGTTCAAGACCGGCTGGAGGCCGGCCTATTCGCTTCGAGATGGATTGGAACAGACCTATGCCTGGTTCCTCGACCATGTCGAGAAAGGCGATATCCGTCTTGGCGCTGCATGATTCTCAATCGAAACTCATCGCGGCGACCAGGGAGGACGGCTTGGGCGGCCGGCTTCTGGCTATGGTCAACGCCAAGGCGCTTGCCGACACGCTCGGCTATCGCTTCGGCTTTGCCTGGAAGCCGATCCATGACGACAAATTTCACTCGGTCGAGAAAGTCGACAAGATATTCTCCGCCGATTTCATCGAGAAGCACTGGCTGGGGGAGACGGTCGAACCATTGGGTTTCGATGTTCTGGAAGAGGTAGCCTTTAGCCATGCCAGTCTCGATGCCGCGGCGGCACGGCGAAGGTTTCGCGGCTGGATCTGCAACGAGTTTGAGATACCGGATCATTTTCAGGGCGGACCCCAACTCGTCCGACGATCGGAGACATTGCGGGGTTTCGGTTTTTCCAAGGCCGTGAATCAGGCGCTCGACGCCGCCGACAGGTGCCCATTTCCGGGGCCGATCGCCGCTGTGCATCTTCGCAGCGGCGACATCGTGCGCGGCAAGTATCGCTTCATGCTGCATTTCAGCGACAAGGTAGTGGCCTCGACCTTGGTCAAGGCTGTCGCGTCGGAGCTTTCGTCAAAAGGCCTGACAACTCTTCTGATCGGTCAGGATCGTGAAACGCTCGAATATCTGCGGTCGGAAACGGGAGCCTTGCTGGGCGACGATCTGGGATCGGCGGAATTCGCAGATGAGACGCTCAAGGCATTCTTCGAGATGAGGCTGATGGCGCGGTGCCAGAAAATCTATGCAGGCGGCAGCGTCTATGCGTCCGTCGCATCGATGATGGGCGATGTCGGTCTCGTCCATCCGAAAACCTTGTTCGACGGTTCGAGAGCCGCGGAAATGATTCTGGCCGAACTCAGCCGACATCAGGGCGATTACCACCCGCTCGAGGCGGCCTTCGGCTATCAAACCGCGTTTCTCGATCTCGAGGATCAAATCAATCCCGCGCGAGCAAGAGACATCCTGGAAAAGGCTCACGCGCTGGATCCGCCCAACGACGTCTATCCGCTCAAAATCGCGGCGGCTTTTTTTCACGAACGCGACTACCGGTCCGGCGAGGCCGTTTTGAAGGCGCTCATGACAAGACAGTTCGAAGCCTCTTCCGCAATGCCGTTGCGAGCGATTGGCGTGCTGGTCTGCCGGACATGGCGCGGCGATGTCATGTCGAAAGATTTCGAGTCCTTCTTCGCGGCGGCCGCAGAGGGGCATCCCTACGCCGCGGCGTGCTCGGCGCATATCCTCCATGCAACATTCGGGAAGGTGAAGCCGGCTCTGCGGATGATTGCGAAGTCGCTGGATGCGGAACCGGCCAATGCCTTGTTCAAGAGAATCAAACGGCACATACGGCCATTGACGACGCCTCAGTCGGGTCCTCTGGCGAAGGCGCGGCTGCGACTCTGGAAGGCGGGGATTCGAATATAGGGACCGCCGCTGCGGTCTTTGCCGCGGCTGCATTAGGGAGATCAAAAGCGGTAGTTCAGACTCAGAGAAACCGTATGGGTGCTGGGCTTGACGAATGTTGGACCAACCAACGCGCTGTCGTTTTGGAAATTATGGTCCGAGAAATGCGCGTAGGCGTAATCAAGGCCGACAACCCATTTGTCATTGAGCGCGTAGTCGGCGCCGACACCGATCGTCCAGCCGGTATAAGTCCTGTCAAACTTGGTATCGCCAAAACCGAGAACGCTATATCCGGTATCGTGCAGGTGCAGGAAGGCCACGCCGCCCTTAACGTAGGGTAGGAAATTGCCCATCGCATATCCGGCCTTGGCGACGATGTCGCCTTGCCAATCGGCAGCGGTCTCGAATGTTTCACTGTCGATGGTCGGCACCGTCTTCTTGTTGAACACCGCAACCAGACGAGCCTCCGCTCCGATAACGAAATTGTTGTCGAACTGGTATTGATAGCCTACTTGGCCGCCAATCGATGCCGATGTGCTGTCGCCATCATATCCGGTCGGATCGTAATTGGGGATCGTCACATCGCCCTTGAGAAAATTGACGCCGGCCACCGCGCCAATATAGGCGCCTGTCCAATTGTAAGACGTGGGCTCGACTGACAATGCATCCGCAGCAAAGGCTGACGAACAAAACCCAACAAGCATTGCCGACGTGAGTAGAACTTTCCTCATAATTCGCCTGTCGCTCCCGATCCGCCATTGCACCTAAGGGTTGATAGCATGGCTTTCAGGGGTTGCGCTGTAACACAGCGGCAACAGTGGCGCTGGAGGAGCTTAGCCTGACGTGCCGCGCGCGACCGGAGGCTAGGCCGGGCGGAGGCTGCAATATACCCAGCCGGTGTGCGCGGGTTCACTGGCGGAGATCGGCTAATTTAGTGGTAGGATGGTGGGCGTGACAAGGATTGAACTTGTGACCCCTGCAATGTCAATGCAGTGCTCTCCCGCTGAGCTACACGCCCATCCGAAGCCGCGCATACACCACTTTTGATCCGGCGCGTCAATAGCGGGAATGTGGAAAGACGGCTTCCGTTTGTCGCATCGGCGCGGCGCATCGTCGATGCCTGCCGAGGTGGCTCAGGCCGCCTGCAGCATCTTCTCGACCTCGTTGACGAGATCGCGCAGGTGGAAGGGTTTCGACAGCACCTTGGCGTCCTTGGGCGCCTTGGAATCCGGATTGAGCGCGACTGCGGCAAAGCCTGTGATGAACATCACCTTGAGGTCCGGATCGATCTCGGTGGCGCGGCGGGCAAGCTCGATGCCATCCATCTCCGGCATGACGATGTCGGTCAGGAGCAGCGAAAAAGGCTCTTCGCGCAGCCGCTCATAGGCGCTGGCGCCATTGTCGAAATCGCTTACCTGGTAGCCGGCGCGTTCCAGCGCCTTGACGAGGAAGCGGCGCATATCGTCGTCGTCTTCCGCCAGCAGAATGCGTGCCATCATATCCCGTCCGAATCACCCGCCCCAAGCCTGCCGCAGGGCAAGGCTGTTAACCATGCTGTATATGAGGATGTGTCGGTAAACATCAAGTGAATGAAGGGTGTCCCGCATCCGGTTCAAGCTGCGGTTTCGTCGCCCGAAATGCTGGACATGCCGCACGCAAGGTGGCAAGTTTTACGTCATGATGCAGTGCTGTTTCCTGGTTCGTGCAAATTGAGAACGGCAGCCGAGGATTTTTCGGTCGTCCCACCCTTCGAAATCCGATCGGGCGCCGAGCAGCGCGTCCCTTTCTTGTTCAACTCACCGCATAGCGGCCGCCACTATCCGGAGCGCTTCCTGGCCATGGCGCGGCTTGACCGCAACGCCATCCGCCGGTCGGAGGATTGCTATGTCGAGGAGCTTTTCGGCGGCGCCGTGCCGCTCGGCGCGCCACTGCTGGCGGCCAATTTTCCGCGCGCCTATCTCGATGTCAACCGCGAGCCGTGGGAACTCGATCCGCGCATGTTCGCGGAGCCGGTCCCGTCCTTCTGCAACATCCGTTCGGCGCGTGTCGCCGGCGGGCTGGGCACGGTGCCGAAGCTTGTCGGCGAAGGCCTCGATATCTATCCCGGCCGCCTGCCGCTGGCTGAGGCCGTGGCGCGCATCGAAGCGGTGTACAAGCCCTATCACGAGACGCTGAAGCGGCTCCTGACCAGAACGCATGCCAGGTTCGGCTATGCCGTGCTGATCGACTGCCACTCGATGCCGGCCAGCATACGCGTCGGCGACAACGGCGTGCGGCCCGACTTCATCATCGGCGACCGGTTCGGAATTTCGGCCTCGCCGGCGCTCACCGAGATGGCCATCGGCCTGCTTGTCCGCATGGGCTACACCGTCGCGCATAACAAGCCCTATGCGGGAGGGTTCATCACCGAACATTACGGCAGGCCGGCGCGGCATCTGCATGCGTTGCAGATCGAGGTCAATCGCGGGCTTTACATGGACGAGCGGACGTTCCAGAAATCGGCCGGCTTCGACGCCTTGGCCTGCGACCTGACCCGCTTCTCGGCCGACCTGATGTCGATGCCCGACCACCATTTCGTCGATTTGCCGCTTGCGGCGGAATGACGGCGCGGTTGGCGCGCCGAGTTCTTGTATACGCAATTCCGGACGGAAAACCGCTTCACACTTTCCCGGAATTGCCTGAAAAAAAGACCGCATCGTTTTCACGACACGGTCGAAGTCTAGGGAGGAAACGCCCAAGGAGGGCATGGACAGGAAAACCTGTCCGATGACAAAATTATTGTGCGCCGCACAAATGTCAATCGACGGCGGGCTTTTTTAATTCAATATGATGTGGAAATTCCGCTTCGGCGGCTCACATGTGACATTCGGGCAACAGAAAACGGGCGTCTGACCGGTCTTCAGCGCGCCTGTTCCGCGAGAAACAGGCAGCCGGCAACGGCCGCGATGGGGGAGAGCGACTTGGATATCAGCACCGATTTCATGCGGCGCATCGCGCATGCCGCCGCCGCCGAAACCCTGCCGCGCTTCCGCAGCCAGGGGGCGGTCACCAACAAGCTTGCGGGAAGCTTCGATCCGGTAACCGAGGCCGATCGCGAAGCCGAACGCGCGATCCGGGCGCTGATTTCGTCCGAATATCCCGAGCACGGCATCCTCGGCGAGGAGCATGGCAGCCAGAATCTCGCCAGCCGACATGTCTGGGTGATCGACCCGATCGACGGCACCCGCGCCTTCATTTCCGGCATCCCAGTGTGGGGAACGCTGGTCGGGCTGACCGTCGACGGCGAGGCGGTCGCCGGCATGATGTCACAACCCTTCACCGGCGAGCTGTTCTACGCCAACGCTTCCGGGTCGCATTATGAGGGACCGGGCGGCCCGCGCCGGCTCGCGACCCGCAAGACGACCGAACTCGCGCAAGCGACGCTGTTCACGACTACGCCGGCATTGTTCCAGGGCGATGCGCGCAAGCGCTATGACCAGTTCGAGACAAAGGTGCAGCTCGCCCGCTACGGCACCGATTGCTACGCCTTCGCCATGCTGGCGGCCGGCAGCATCGACATCGTCGCCGACCCGGGCCTGAAGCCCTACGACATCGTCGCGCTGATCCCGATCATCGAGAAGGCCGGCGGCGTCATCACCACTTTCGAAGGCGGGCCGGCAGAGAAGGGCGGCGACATACTGGCGGCAGCGACGCCCGAGCTTCACGCGGCAGCGATGGCGGCGCTGCGCGGCTGAGCACCAGGCGGCCCAAGAGACCGTTTCATGCAAAGCCGGTGCAGACTGCGGCGCGCTCTAGCTCTCGGTTGACGAAGGGTCTGCAAGGCGCAAGCCCCACAGAATGAGCGCGAAAGCAATGAGGCCGGTTGGCGCCGACGAATATCCGATGCCCTTGATCGCCGTCTCCTGAAAGGCGCTGCCGTGGAAGGCTCCGGCCGCCAGGGGCATCGTCTCGTTGCCGGCACCCCAGACGCTCGCCATCACGTAGGCGGCCAGAATGGCAAGAGCCGAATAGATCAGAAGCCAGAACGCAACCCGCGATGCGGCGGCGCTGAGATTGAGCCTTTCCCAAAGGAGACCCAGCGCCAGCAGGAGAACGGCCTCCAGGCCGCTGAGCGTATGCGCCGACAGCCCCAGGCGCGGTGCGGCGAGGTACGGGATTGCAAATCCTTCGAACGACGAAAACAGCAGCAGGGCGACGCCGATCTGCAACAGGCGATGCCCCTGACGTGACAGCGATGCGTTCATGTCCGTTCCTCCTCCCGGCACTCTCAGCTGGCGCATGGCGCCCGGAAGGTATCTAGCGCTCCGTGCCTTGGCGGAAACGAGGTGTCGCTCCCGCGCGGGCGCGCCTTCCAGTCAGCCGTTTGTGCCCGCGTTTGCCGCAGGATTGGGAATGACTATGCAGCTGACAACGCCGGCAACGCTGGCAGCTTTCAGCCGAGATTTGGCGGACGGAGCGCCGAGGTCGCGAACCCATTGGCCATGAAGCTCGTGTGCCGGCCGTAACGCGCCGCCAGCGGCGGCCCCCCACGACCGGGCGTCAAGTGGCATCGCCGGTGCCGGGAATGAAGGCGTCGAAAGCGGCCAGGAGCTGCTCGCGATATATGTCCTTCTCCTGCAGGATTTCGTGCTGAGCGCCGTCGATCATCAACAGCGAGCCGACGCGCAGTTTCCTGGCATAGGCCTCCACCGCCTTGGTCGAGACCACCCGGTCGGCGCCGGCGGCGACGATCAGCATCGGCACCTTCACCCTTGCCATGAAATCCGGATCGCTGACGGCTTTCGCGGCCGCGGCGGCGGCCCTCAGCCAGCGGATGGTCGGACCGCCGAGCGCGAGCTGCGGCCAGGCCTCGTAGATACCGACATTGCGCCGGTAGCGCGCAGGATCCGAGGTCACCTTGTTCACCTCGAAAGCGGGCGGCACTTTCGGGCGCGGACCGAGCGCGGCATAGAGCCGGCCGAGACCCAGCGCGCAGAAAACCGTGCAGACGCGCCGGACCGTGGCGATCGAGACCGGCAGGTCCGGCACCTCGAGAAAAGGAGCCAGCAGCACCATGCGTCGCACCCGGTTGACCATCGACGGCGAGGCAAGCAGCGCAATCACCGCGCCCGTGGAGTGCGCGAGGATGTAATAGGGGCCGCGGCAGTCGGGCAGCACGATTTCTTCGAAGAATTGCTCGAGATCGCGCGTATAGTCACGGAAGCTGCGGACATAGCCGCGCTGGCGGTCACGCAGCAGGCGGCTGGAATCGCCCTGGCCGCGCCAGTCGAGGATGGCGACGCCGAAGCCGCGATCGGCGAGATCGCGGATGGTCTCGAAATATTTCTCGATGCATTCGTTGCGCCCGGTCAGCAGAACCACCGTGCCCTGCAGCGGGCGGCTGACAGCGGCAAAGACGCCATAGCGGATCTTCTTGCCGTCGCGTGTGGTGAAGAAGCCGCCCGCGGCATTCTGCGGCGCGGGATTGTCCTCGGTCAGATGGAAAAGATCCGTCATGCGGCGTCGTTGCTTGTTCTTTGCCCGGACGGGCGAGGCGTCGGCATGGTGATAGACGGCCAGGCGGCAAAAGCAAAGGCGTTGCGAGGATTTACGCGGTTGCCGCGCATGACCCCCGAAAATCGGAATCGATTTCGGAAAGGATCATGCGCGAAATCAAAAGGGCTACTTCGTCCTTAGCGCGTCCAGAGGACGCGCGGCGCTGTAGCGCGGGGAAGGCCGGAAGTGCCTGCGGTGCACTTCCGGCCTCTGTCGATCCGGGAGGAAGGGACGTTGCACCCGGTTCGGCCTCGTCGCGGCGCAGGGAAGGGGGGCGCCGCTTGTCTCTCTGTCTTGACGCAATTCCGGACGGAAAACCGCTTCACACTTTTCCTGGAATTGCTCGAACTTGACCAAAGCCTAATGCCGCATGACTGAACGGATGCCGAAGCCGTGGTTCATCCACCGTTCATGAACGTGGCTGCATTGCGACCAAGGAAACCTTGAAATGGCTTTTTGAGCTTCCCAAATGAATGCTGTGGCCGCCGATGTCGGGGCCGCTGGCCTATCCGGAACGCCTTTCGAGGGTTTCGCACCAGGTCATACGCAAACCATGTTGCTCAAAGGAGAACACTCATGCGTCACGTTGATTTTTCCCCGCTTTATCGTTCGACCGTCGGCTTCGACCGGCTGTTCACCATGCTCGACTCACTCGGCCAGCCCGAGACCGCGCAGACCTACCCGCCCTATAACATCGAGCGCACCGGCGAGAACGCCTACCGCATCTCGATGGCCGTTGCCGGCTTCTCGGAAGACGAAATCTCGATCGAAGCCCACCGCAACGTGCTGACCGTCAAGGGCGAGCGCAAGGAAGAGAACAACGGCGAGGGTTCCGAGCTGCTTTACCGCGGCATCGCCTCGAGGTCCTTCGAGCGCCGCTTCCAGCTCGCCGACCACGTCGAAGTGGAAGGCGCCACGCTGAAGAACGGCCTGCTCTTCGTCGACCTCAAGCGCAACATTCCCGAGGAGCTGAAGCCGCGCAAGATCGCGATCACCTCGTCCGCGGACAAGGCCAAGCAGATCGAAACCAAGGCCGCCGCGTAATCCGCGGGGTCCATCCGTAATACCAGTCTCCTCCCGAGACGAAAGCGGCGCCGCGAGGCGCCGCTTTTCATTGTGCCACCGGCAACGCGCCGTTCTGGCTCTTTTGAAGCATGCAGCGGCGGATCATGAAGGGCGGCGATGTCCGACTTTTCCCTGCTGCTGACACTCACCGTTGCAATCACTTTCCTGCTCGCCGGTATCGTCAAGGGCGTCACCGGCATGGGCCTGCCGACGCTGGCCATGGGATTGCTTGGCACCATCATGCCGCCGGTGACCGCGGCGTCGCTGCTGATCGTGCCGTCCTTCGTCACCAATGTCTGGCAGCTTTTCGCCGGCCCGAGTTTTTCGGCGGTCCTGCGCCGGCTTTGGCTGATGATGGCGGGCATTCTGATCGGCACGATCGCCGGCTCGCGGCTGCTCGCCAGCGACAATGTCAAATGGACGACCGCCGGCCTCGGCGCGGCATTGATCATCTATGCCGCCTATAGCCTGCTCGCGCGGCAGCCTGTCGTTCCCGAGAAAAGCGAGCGCTGGTCGTCGCCGGCCGTGGGTTTCCTCACCGGCCTGGTCACGGGCGGCACCGGCGTCTTCGTAATGCCCGCCGTGCCTTACATCCAGGCGCTCGGCTTGAGCCGGGACGATCTGATCCAGGCGCTCGGTCTTTCCTTCACGGTGTCGACGATCGCCCTGGCGCTGGGCCTTGCCTCGCATGGCGTCTTCGAGGCGGGACATCTGGCGATGTCCTCGCTTGCCGTGCTGCCGGCCCTGCTCGGCATGTGGCTGGGGCAAATCCTGCGCCGGAAGATCAGCCCGGCAACTTTTCGCCGCTGGTTCCTGATTTTTCTGGTCCTGCTCGGCGTCGAGTTGTTGCTGCGGCCCTTTGTGGCCTAGCTGCAGGGCCTACTTATTATTTGCCGCAAGAACGGCTTCGACATTCCGCCGGTGAACGGCTTCGTATGGCGCGAAATACTCGGTCGCCGTGGTGGCGAAAATCTCGGCGCCGAAGGTCCGCAGATCCTGCTTGGCTAGGTCGGGATCTTGCCGGCAGGCAAGCAGCTTTCGGACGTAAGCCTCGGTGGCGTCGATGAAGCTTCTGTCATAGCCGCCGGCTTCGATCGCCTCAAAGGAACCGTGGTTGGGCAGGATCCGGTCGAACTGCCAGCTGGACATGCGCCCAAGGTCGACCAGATGCTGGCTCAGGCGCTCCGGCTCCGACACATAGGTGACCGAGTCTTCCAGCGTGTCGCCTGCCAAAAGCAGGCCGGCGTCAGGCATCAACAGCACCGTGCCGTCATGGCTGTGGATCTCGACCTGGCGCAGTTCGACGGGGATCCCTCCGACCGTCAGGCTGAGGCTGTTGTCAAACGTCCTGTTGGGCAGCACGAGCGGCTTGATCGGCGGGTTGCCGCCCTCGATTTCAGTTCGGCCGCGTTCGAGCGCCAAGGCGGTGAGGCGGTTGGCTATGATCTCGCAATCCTTAAACACCTCGTTGCCGGCGATATGATCATCGTGCCAGTGGCTGAGCACGACGCGCATCGAGGTTACGCCCATCTCCTCAAGGGTTTTCCGGACGAAGCGGGCATGGGGCAGGGATATGTGCGTGTCATAGACAAGCGCCTGCGACCCATCGACGATCGCATAGGTGCAGATGCCAAGCGTGTAAGCGCCGTCGTCAAGCCAGTTCGGCTCGTGCGACCAGATGCGAAAGCCTTCGATGCGGCCGTCATAGAAGCCCAGCACGTTCGGCGCCGGACGGACCAGCCGCATCGTCGAGCCGAGAGACGGCTTGGTCATCTGGCTGCTCCCGAGTGCCACAAGCTCAGCCAAGCAACTGGCCCAAACGGTCGATCTCTTGCGTCGTGGTGGCGAAGCTGGCGACGAAGCGGTAGATCGCTTCACTATCGCCGAGGTGGCCATCGAACCCCTGCGGCACGCCCCATTCGTAGAATTTGGCGCCGGCCGCTTGCAGCTTTTCCGCGGTGGCCCGACCGAGAATGGCAAACACTTCGTTGGCCTGCGGCAGCCAGGCGAGCTTGCCGGCCGGCGCATCCTCGATCGTCTCGGCCAGATGCGCGGCCATCGCATTGGCGTGGCCTGCCATCCTCAACCACAGATCGTCGGTGAAATAGGCCTCGAACTGGGCCGAGATGAAGCGGGCCTTGGAAAAAGTCTGTCCGGCGCGCTGGCGCAGCAGGCGCAGATCCTTGCCGACATCCGGATTGAGAACCACCACCGCATCGGCCATCCAGCAGCCATTCTTGGTGCCGCCGAAGGATATAAGATCGACGCCGCTCTTCCAGGTCATTTCGGCCGGGCTGACGCCGGTCGCGGCAATCGCATTGGCGAAGCGCGCGCCGTCCATGTGCAGCGGCAGCTTGTGGCGGCGGCTGACCTCGGCGATCGCCTTGACATCGTCGACGCTGTAGACCGTGCCGACCTCGGTCGCCTGGGTCACGGTGACCGCCATCGGCTGGCCGGCGGGGGCCAGGTCCTGCGAATATCGCTTGATGGTCCGGTCGAGAGCCTCCGGGGTCATGCGCCCCAGCGGTCCCGCCACCGGCGCCATGCGCGCGCCGCCGGTGTAGAAACCCATCGCGCCGAACTCGTCGACGTTCATATGCGCTTCGTAATGGCAAAGCGCGATACCGCCGATGCGGTTCAACGCAGCCATCGAAAGCGCGTTGGCCGCCGTGCCGGTCGCGACGAAGAAGACCTGCACCTCGCGCTCGAAGATCTCGTTGAAGCGACGATAGACGGCGCGGTCCAGATCGCCGTCGCCATAGGCGGTCGCGATGCCTGCGGCATGGCGCGACAGGTTGGCCGAAATGTCGGGATGGACGCCCGCCCAGTTGTCGGATGCAAAGAACATCGAAAAGTCCGTATCGTGATTGGCGAAAGCGGCGGGACTTGATCGCTTCGGCAGTCGAAGCGCAAGGGCCAATCGTGGGCAAAGCGGTGAAGCCAGCAATCGACGCCAAAATGCCTGGACCAAAGCTTGCGTTTCCGGCGCCCGTCACGAAATTTTGTGTCGCGCGGCGCCCAAGTTTTTTGTGAATCGGTCTTGTGCGGCTGTCTGATTTCTGCCATAAAAAATTTAGGACAGTAGTGCTGTCTTATTTTGTCGCACAAAACAGGCCGGACTGGCGTATCATCGCTGCCATTTCGGCCATTGTCGCGAGCGGCGGGTAGACGGCCCGGCTCTGGCCTGTACGATACCGGATGCGAACCGGGCGTATAGCCGTTTGGTTCGGTGGATTTCGCGAGACGTGCAGCAACATGAAGGGGAAGCATCATGCTTCCCAAGGCAAACCAGCGTCCCGAGACAGTCGGGGCCAAGGTGGAGAACGGAGGATAGGACGATGACGGAACTGACGCCATCTGCGATCAACGGCCAGGCCGCGCAGACGAAAGCGGCAGCCGTTAAAAATACCGTCCTGGCCAAAGGGCTGCGAACCGCCAACGGCATGACCGCGCAGGGCCTCTATGATCCGCGCAACGAGCATGACGCCTGCGGCGTCGGCTTCATCGCCAATATGAAGGGCGTGAAGTCGCACGGGATCGTCGAGGACGGTCTGGCGATGCTGGAAAACCTCACCCATCGCGGCGCCGTCGGCGCCGATCCGCTGGTCGGCGACGGCGCCGGCGTTCTGGTGCAGATCCCGGACGCTTTCTTCCGCGAAGAAATGGCGGTCGTGGGCGTCGAACTGCCGCCGGCCGGTCAATACGGCGTAGGCCATTGGTTCATGCCGCAAGACGCGGCGCTGCGCGCCCATATCGAAGAGATCATCGCCGAATCGGCGCAGTCGGAAGGGCTGCCGCTTATCGGCTTCCGCGACGTGCCGGTCGACAATTCGTCGCTGTCGAAGGCGCCGGACATCGTGGCGTCCGAGCCGTTCCATCGGCAGGTGTTCATCGGCCGCACGGCCGACATTCCGGACGACGAGGAGTATGAGGCGCGGCTTTACCTGCTGCGCAAGGTGATCTCGGGCCGCATCTATGCCGAGAACGACAACAAGGATGTCGGCGCCTATTGCGTGTCGCTGTCGGCGCGCACCATCGTCTACAAGGGCATGTTCCTGGCCTACCAGGTCGGCGCCTATTACAAGGACCTCAGGGATCCGCGTTTCGAGACGGCGCTGATCCTCGTCCACCAGCGCTTCTCGACCAACACCTTCCCGTCATGGAAGCTGGCGCATCCCTATCGCATGGTCGCGCACAACGGGGAGATCAACACCGTGCGCGGCAACAACAACTGGATGGCGGCGCGCCAGGCCTCGGTCGATTCCGAGCTGTTCGGCAACAACATTTCGAAGCTCTGGCCGATCTCCTATGAAGGCCAATCGGACACGGCGTGCTTCGACAACGCGCTCGAGTTCCTGTTCCAGGGCGGCTACTCGCTCACCCACGCCATGATGATGCTGATCCCGGAAGCCTGGGCCGGCAACAAGCTGATGGACGCCGACCGCAAGGCTTTCTACGAGTACCATGCGGCGCTGATGGAGCCGTGGGACGGACCGGCGGCGGTGGTCTTCACCGACGGCCGCCAGATCGGCGCCACGCTCGACCGCAACGGCCTGCGCCCGGCGCGCTACATCGTCACCGACGACGACCGCGTCATCATGGCGTCGGAAGCCGGCGCGCTGCCGGTGCCGGAAGAAAAGATCGTGCAGAAGTGGCGGCTGCAGCCCGGCCGCATGCTGCTGATCGACCTCGCCAAGGGCCGCATCGTCTCCGACGAGGAGATCAAGTCGGAGATCGCGACCAGGCACCCCTACAAGACCTGGCTCGCCAACACGCAGCTCATCCTCGAAGATTTGAAGCCGGTCGAGCCGCGCGCACTGCGCAAGGATGTCAGCCTGCTCGATCGCCAGCAGTCCTTCGGCTACACGCAGGAAGACACCAAGCTTCTGATGGCGCCGATGGCGACCACCGGCCAGGAAGCGGTGGGTTCGATGGGCACCGACACGCCGATCTCGGCGATGTCGGACAAGTCGAAGCTGCTCTACACCTATTTCAAGCAGAACTTCGCCCAGGTCACCAACCCGCCGATCGACCCGATCCGCGAGGAGCTGGTGATGAGCCTGGTATCGTTCATCGGGCCGCGGCCCAACATCTTCGACCTCGTCGGCACGTCGCGCCGCAAGCGGCTCGAGGTGCGCCAGCCGATCCTGACCAATGGCGATCTGGAAAAGATCCGCTCCATCGGCCACACCGAGGATAGGTTCGACACCAAGACGATCGACATCACCTACGGCTCGAACGAGGGCGCCGCCGGCATGCAAGGCGCTATCGACCGGCTCTGCGAGCGCGCGGAGGCGGCGGTCGCCGGCGGCTACAATATCATTATCCTGTCCGACCGCCAGGTCGGCCCCGACCGCATCGCGATCCCATCGCTGCTGGCGACGGCGGCCGTGCATCATCACCTGATCCGCAAGGGCCTGCGCACCGCGGTCGGCCTCGTGGTGGAATCCGGCGAGCCGCGCGAGGTGCATCATTTCTGCTGCCTGGCAGGCTACGGCGCGGAGGCGATCAATCCCTATCTCGCCTTCGACACGCTGCTCGACATGCACAAGCGTGGCGAGCTGCCGGAAGAGGTCGACGAATACGAGGTGGTCTCGCGCTACATCAAGTCGATCGGCAAGGGCATCCTCAAGGTGATGTCCAAGATGGGCATCTCGACCTACCAGTCCTATTGCGGCGCGCAGATCTTCGACGCCATCGGGCTGAAGTCGGACTTCGTCGAGAAGTATTTCACCGGCACGGCGACGCTGATCGAAGGCGTCGGCCTGGACGAGATCGCCACCGAGACGCTCAGCCGCCACAGCGACGCCTTCGGCAGCGATCCGGTGCTGCGCAACAACCTCGAGGTTGGCGGCGAGTACATGTTCCGCATGCGCGGCGAGGCGCATATGTGGTCGCCCGATGCCGTCGCCAGCCTGCAGCACGCCGTGCGGCAGGGCTCCTGGGACACGTTCAAGGACTATTCGGCGCAGATCGACAGCGCGACCGCGCGCGCCCAGACCATTCGCGGCCTGTTCAAGATCAGAACAGCGGACGAGACCGGCCGCAAGAAGGTCGCGATCGAGGACGTCATGCCGGCGGCCGAGATCGTCAAGCGCTTCTCGACCGGGGCGATGTCGTTCGGCTCGATCTCCAGGGAAGCGCACACTACGCTGGCGCGGGCCATGAACGCCATCGGCGGCAAGTCCAACACCGGCGAGGGCGGCGAAGAGGCCGACCGCTACCTGCCGCTGCCCGGCGGCGGCAAGAACCCGGAACGGTCGGCGATCAAGCAGGTCGCGTCGGGCCGCTTCGGTGTCACGGCGGAGTATCTGGTCAATTCCGATGTCATGCAGATCAAGGTGGCGCAGGGCGCCAAGCCCGGCGAGGGCGGCCAGTTGCCCGGACACAAGGTCGACGCGACCATCGCCAAGGTCAGGCACTCGACGCCTGGCGTCGGCCTGATCTCGCCGCCGCCGCATCATGACATCTATTCGATCGAGGATCTGGCGCAGCTGATCTACGATCTGAAGAACGTCAATCCGGCGGCCGACGTCTCGGTCAAGCTGGTGTCGGAGGTCGGTGTCGGCACGGTCGCGGCGGGCGTCGCCAAGGCGCGCGCCGACCACATCACCATCTCCGGTTATGACGGCGGTACCGGCGCTTCGCCGCTGACCTCGCTCAAGCATGCCGGCAGCCCGTGGGAAATGGGCCTTGCCGAAACGCATCAGACGCTGGTGCTCAACGGCTTGCGCTCGCGCGTCGCGCTGCAGGTCGATGGCGGCCTGCGCACCGGGCGCGACGTCATCATCGGCGCGCTGCTCGGCGCCGACGAGTTCGGCTTCTCGACCGCGCCGCTGATCGCGGCCGGCTGCATCATGATGCGCAAGTGCCACCTCAACACCTGCCCGGTCGGCGTGGCGACGCAGGACCCGGTGTTGCGCAAGCGCTTCAAGGGCACGCCAGAGCACGTCATCAACTTCTTCTTTTACGTGGCGGAAGAGGTGCGGGCGCTGCTTGCCGACATGGGCTTCACCCATATCGACCAGATCATCGGCGACACCGATCTCCTGGAAAAGCGCGACGTCATCCAACACTGGAAGGCGCGCGGGCTCGATTTCTCCAAGATGTTCTTCAAGCCGGACGCGCCGCACGAGGCGCTGCACTGGACCGAGCGGCAGAAGCATCCGATCGACGACGTGCTCGACCGCAAGCTGATCGAGCTGGCGAAGCCGGCGCTGGACGCCAAGCAGCCGGTCACCATCGAGCTGCCGATCCGCAATGTCGACCGCTCTGTCGGCGCCATGCTGTCGGGTGAAGTCGCCAAGCGTTTCAAGCACAAGGGCCTGCGCGAGGACACGATCAAGGTGAAGCTGACCGGCACCGCCGGCCAGTCCTTCGCCGCCTTCCTGGCGCGCGGCGTCTCCTTCGAGCTGGTCGGCGCCGGCAACGACTATGTCGGCAAGGGCCTGTCGGGCGGCCGCATCGTCATCCGCCCGCCGCAAGAGGCCAAGATCGTCGCGGCGGACTCGATCATCGTCGGCAACACGGTGCTCTACGGCGCCACCGAAGGCGAGGCCTATTTCGCCGGCGTCGCCGGCGAGCGTTTCGCCGTGCGCAATTCCGGCGTGGCGGCCGTCGTCGAGGGCGTCGGCGACCACGGCTGCGAATACATGACCGGCGGCATTGTCGTCGTGCTCGGCAAGACCGGGCGCAACTTCGCGGCCGGCATGTCGGGCGGCGTCGCCTATGTGCTGGACGAGAAGGGCGATTTCGCCGAGCGCTGCAACATGGCGATGGTCGAGCTCGAGCCTGTCCCGGAAGAGGACGACCTGATGGAGAAGCTGCTCCATCACGGCGGCGACCTCGACCACAAGGGCCGCGTCGACGTGTCGGGCGACATGACCAGCCATGACGAGGAACGGCTCTACCAGCTGATCTCGAACCACGTGCATTTCACCGGTTCGGTGCGCGGCCGTGAGATCCTCGACGACTGGCAGAATTTTAGGCCGAAATTCCGGAAAATCATGCCGGTGGAATATCGCCGCGCACTGATCGAGATGGAACGCATGCGTATGAGCGTGGCGGCGGAATAGGTTTTCGGGCACGGCCCGGAAGATGACTTTCCGGCCGGCCTCCTCACCAACAATCCTGACCTCCAGAGCATGATCCCGACAAGTGGGAACCGGTTTTCGGCGAAGGTCATGCTCCAACAGGTGCGGTTGCCACGGCAGCCTTATGGGGTTAACGGGTGCGCGACAAAAGCGTGCCTTCGGACAGCAGGGACTGGACTATGGGCAAGGTAACAGGCTTTCTCGAGATCGACCGGCAGGTGCACAAGTACCAGCCTGCCTCGGACCGCGTCCGGCACTTCCGTGAATTCACGCTGCCGATGTCGGACAAGGAGGTCGAGAAACAGGCCGCGCGTTGCATGGATTGCGGCATTCCGTTCTGCCACGGGCCGACCGGCTGCCCGATCCATAATCAGATCCCGGACTGGAACGACCTCGTCTACAATGGCGACTGGAACAACGCGATCCGCAACCTGCATTCGACCAACAATTTCCCCGAGTTCACCGGCCGCATCTGTCCCGCGCCCTGCGAGGAAGCCTGCACGCTGAATCTCGAGGACATTCCGGTCGCCATCAAGACGGTCGAGCAGGCGATCGCCGACAAGGCTTATGAGACCGGCCACATCCGGCCCTATCCGCCGGAGAAGAAGACCGGCAAGCGCGTTGCCGTCATCGGCTCAGGCCCGGCCGGCATGGCAGCGGCGCAGCAGCTCGGCCGCGCCGGTCATGACGTGCATGTCTATGAGCGCGAAAGCCGCCCCGGCGGGCTGATGCGCTACGGCATACCGGACTTCAAGATCGAGAAGCACTATATCGACCGGCGCATCGAGCAGATGCAGGGCGAGGGGGTGACCTTCCATTGCGGCGTCAATGTCGGCGTGGACATGAAAGCGGCCGATCTGCTCGGGGAATTCGACGCTGTGCTCTATTGCGGCGGTTCGGAGACGCCGCGTCCGGCCGGCATTCCGGGCAGCGACCTCAGCGGCGTCTATGACGCGATGCCCTATCTGGTGCAGCAGAACCGTCGCGTCGGCGGCGAGCCGATCCAGTCGGTGGCCTGGCCCTCGCACCCGATCATTGCCGGTGGCCAGCATGTCGTGGTCGTCGGCGGCGGCGACACCGCGTCCGACTGCATCGGCACCGCCTTCCGCCAGGGCGCGGTGCGCGTGACGCAGCTCGACATCCGCCCGCAGCCGCCGGAGAAGGAAGACAAGCTTGCCGTCTGGCCCTACTGGGCGACGAAAATGCGCACGTCCTCCTCGCAGGCCGAGGGCGCCGAGCGCGAATTCCAGGTGGCGACGCTCGAGTTCATCGGCGAGGAAGGCCAGCTGACCGGTGTTCGCTGCTGCGAGGTCGACGACAAGCGCAAGCCGATCGCCGGCAGCGAGTTCGTCATCCGCGCCGATCTCGCCTTCATCGCCATCGGCTTCGCCGGTCCGGCGGGCGACAGCCTGATGAAGGAGCTCGACGGCAAGATCAAAGTCGTCACCGACAGCCGCCGCTCGAACAATGTCGAGGCCAACGATCGCGATTACAGGACCAGCGTAGACAAGCTCTATGCGGCGGGCGACGTGCGCCGCGGCCAGTCGCTGGTGGTGTGGGCGATCCGCGAGGGCCGCCAGGCGGCGCGCTCGATCGACGAGGCGCTGATGGGATCGACGGTGCTGCCGCGGTAAGGCTTCAAAGCACTCACTGAGCCGTAAGCTTTCTTGAAGCGCTAACCGGCCAGCAGCTTTACCGCCCAGTAGAGGCCGATGGCCATCTGGACCGCGAACGCGGAAAATCGAGCCTTGACCGCGTTTGGACTTGTCGACGCCAGATGAATGGCCGACTGGATTAGCCGCGCGGCAATAAACCAGTATGCAAGTGGGTCGGTGATCCCCGTCCGCGAAGTCATCATGGCAACGCCCATGAGGCCCCCGAATATCGGGAGTCCCTCAATGCAATTTGCGTGGGCTCGCGCAAGCCGCTGCAAAAAGGGCGAAAGACCCGCGTTATCCGGCGTGAAGCCATTTGCCGGGATGCGGCCGCTCACCACAAGATGGGTGCGCAGGATCTCCATCCATACAAGCAGGAGGAGGGTCCAAGTTACGAAGCCAAGCAAGGCATAGCCCGTCGCCGACATGTTCGCCCCCTGTAATCCCAGCCGAATAGAACAATGCCATTGTTCGGCCTGGCGTGAAATCGCTTTCGCGCAGGACGATCTAAGGGTGATCTCCTTAACGGATATCCCGACGAATCCGATGGACGTCGATTAAGGGCTGGCGGGCGTGGGGTCCGACTCGACGGCTGCTGTCGCCGGCTGCGTCTTCGGCGGCCACGAAAAATCGTCGGCGCGGCCCGGCGAGGCGGCGGGCGCCTTGCCTTCGACGATCAGTTTTTCGCCTGGCAGGTTCGGATCGGCCCTGGCCGGCTGCGCGGCGCCGAGCAGCTCGGTGCCGCCGTCGAGTGCCGGGTCGCCGAGAAGCATCGGCGCGGTGCGGTCGACGATGACGGGCGCCGCGGCCGGTTTCGGCGCCTCGACCGGAGCGCCGGCCGGCGCCGACACGGTCGTGACGCTTCCCGGCGCCGCCAAGCCCAGGATCTTCGCCAGCGGCTTTTCCGTATAGAAGGCGAGCTTGCGCTTGCCGGCCTTGGTGACGTTGATGCCGTCGTCGGAACGCAGGCGAACAGGCTGGCCGTTGATGTCCGGGCCGGAGGTGACGAAAGCGCCGTTCTCGTCGACGAAGCCGTCCCAGACGTCGACGAATTCGCCGCCATGCTTTTCGGCGACCGAATGGTAGATGTCGTTGAAGGCGAGCATGTCCGAGTTCATCTTCGACACACCGAAAGCCGGCATGCCGACCCACAGGAACGGCACCTTGGTGTCCTGGATGGCCTTGCCGAGCGCATCGGCGCGGCGCTCGTATTCCTTGGTCCAGTTCTCCGAGCGCGGCTGCTCGCGCACCTCACCGACCCGCATCTGCTGGCGGTCATTGGAGCCCAGCATGACGATCACGGCCGACGGCTTCTCGGTCTCGATCAACGACTTGATCTCGACCGGCCAGTTATAGAAATCGTCGCGAACGAAGCCCGACGACCCGTTGGCGCGGGCGACGATCCTGACTGCGGGATTGTCGGCAAAGGCGGTGTCCAGGCCCTCGGCCAGCCCGCCCGCCAGAAAATCGCCGACCACCAGCACGACATGGGCGTCGTTCGTCTTCTCGACGATCGGCGTTTCCGGCTCGGCCGGCGGGCGCGGCTTGGATTTCTTCTTCGGTTTCGGCCTTGATTTCTGGATCTCGAACGGTGGCTCGACGCGTTCGCTGCGGCGCGGGAACAGAAGGTCACGCAACGACCAGCCGCGGCTTTCCTCCTGCGCGAATGCCGGTGCGTGGAAGGCGCCGACGGCAGTGACGACGAGCACGGCCAGGGCGAGAACCAGGATCGGCGCCCGGCGAATGCCCTGCCTGATACGCGCAACCGAAACCAAACACCTCTCCATCCCTTGGCGCATGACCGGAAGACGTGGGAAAGTCATGCAAGCCGAAGCGCTACAGCATCCTTGCCGTCTTTGAGAGGATGCTGGCGCTTCCCCAGGCTTTACTGCTTGCGGAGCCATTTGAGCACTTCCAGGCTCGGATAGCCATCCTGGTTCAAGCCGACCTTGGCCTGGTAGGCCATGATGGCGGCTTTCGAGCCGTCGCCGATCTTGCCGTCGAACTTGCCGTCATAGTAGCCGTGATCTGAAAGCCGCTTCTGCAGTTCCTGCCGTTCCTCGAAGCTGAGCTTGGTGAAAGGCCGCTGCCAGTCCTGCACCAGGCCGGTGCCGCCGGCGATCTCGTCGGCCAGAAGGCCCACGGCCAAAGCGTATTTGTCGGCGTTGTTGTAGGCCTTGATGACAGAGAAATTCCTGATCATCAGGAAGGCGGGTCCACCTCGGCCGTCCGGCACTTTCAACGTCGCCTTGTCGGTCAGGTTCTTGAACGGCTTGCCGCTGGCCCTGACGACGCCGAGCGCCTGCCATTGGGCGATCGTCTTTGCGCCGCCGGGCAATTTGCCTGCCGGTATGGAGACCTCATAGCCCCAGGTCTTGCCGGCCTGCCAGCCGTTCTTCTTGAGCAGATTGGCAGAGGTCGCCAGCGCGTCGGGGATCGAACTCCAGATGTCGCGCTTGCCATTGCCGTCCATGTCGACCGCATAGCGTTGGTAGCTGGTCGGGATGAATTGGGTCTGGCCCATCGCGCCTGCCCAGGAGCCCATCAGATGGCTTTCATCGATGTCGCCGGTCTGCAGGATCTTCAAGGCCGCGATCAGTTGGGTGCGGGCATATTTCGACCGCTTCGGATCGCCATAGGCAAGCGTCGCCAGCGAGCGGACGACGTTGCGCATGATGTCGTCGCGCTTGAGCGTCTCGCCATAGTTCGATTCCATCGACCAGATGGCCAAAAGGATGTTGCGGTCGACACCGAACCGCGCCTCGATGCGATCGAGCCACGGCCTCCATTTCTTCGCCATCGCCTGGCCGTTGGCGACTGCCTGGTCGTGCACGCGGTTGTCGAAATAGTCCCAGGCGGGCGCGGTGAATTCCGGCTGGGTGCGGGCCTTTTCCAGCACGACCGGGTCGGGCTCGATGCCTCTCATGGACTGATCGTAGACCGCCCCCGAAACGCCGCCCGCCACCGCGGTTGCGCGGAAATCCGAGACCCACTGGCGGAATCCGGCATCGGCGAAAGCGGGTCCGGCGGGCATCAGCAAGGCCAGCGTGAGGCCGGCGGCCGTCGCCAGTGCCGTCAGGCGCCTCGCGGTGTTGCGAACGGACATCATTTCCTCCTTCGTCAAATCAGGAAGATCATTCAACGCCGAACCGGGTTAGCATTTGGTTTACCATAGGTCCCGCGGGGAACGAAAAGAGGTGTCGCGGCTTTTAGTTCTCACGTTCACTGCTCGCCCTTAATCCAACATTCCGGCGTGAAAATGATTTCCGTCGGGAAATGTTTGGGGGATTGCGGAGCGTGCCGCCGAGCGGATAATTGGCTGAAACGCAGGGGGTGTCAGCATGAAGCGCGTTCGCAAGGCAGTTTTCCCGGTCGCCGGCCTCGGCACGCGGTTTCTTCCGGCCACCAAGGCCATCCCGAAGGAAATGCTCACCGTCGTCGACCGGCCGGTCATCCAATATGTGGTCGATGAGGCACGCGAGGCCGGCATCGAGCATTTCATCTTCGTGACCGGACGCAACAAGGCGGTCATCGAGGACCATTTCGACGTCCAGTTCGAGCTGTATGACACGCTTGCCCAGCGCGGGAAGGACGATCAGCTCGCCCGCCTGCAGCGGCTTCAGCCGGCGCCGGGACAGACGAGCTTCACGCGCCAGCAGGTGCCGATGGGCCTTGGCCACGCCGTCTGGTGCGCCCGCGAGCTGGTCGGCGAGGAGCCGTTCGCCTTGCTTTTGCCGGACATGATCATGCAGTCGGAAAAGAGCTGCACGAGGAGTATGGTCGAACTCTATGCCGAGACCGGCAACAATATCGTCGCCGTGCAGGAATGCGATCCGGCGGAAGCGCATAAATACGGCATCGTCGGCCGCGGCGAGGACGCGCATCACGGCTTCCGCATCACCGGCATGGTGGAGAAGCCGAAACAGGGGACCGCGCCCTCCAATCTCTACATCAACGGCCGCTACATCCTGCAGCCGGAAATCTTCGGCATCCTGGAGAGCCAGGAGCGTGGCGCCGGCAACGAGATTCAGCTGACCGACGCGATGCTGAAGCTGGAGAAAGAGCAGCCCTTCTACGGCTATCACTACAAGGGGCGCACGTTCGATTGCGGCTCGCCGGAAGGTTTCGTCGAGGCCAATGTCGCCTTCGCGCTCTGGCGTAGCGACATGAACGGAAGCATGGCCGGCGTCATCCGCACGCTGCTGGACGAGGTGCGGCCGGTAGAGCGGCGCGGCGCCGCGTCTTAGCCTATGCCGATATTCAGGTGAGGCCGGTCTGCGAACGGCAGTTTCCTGCGCTTCCGGTGCTCACGTACTTTGAGTACGCTCAGCTCCGGTTCTCGGAAGCCACCGTTCTCGACTCGGCCTGACCTGAATCTCGGCATAGGCTTGGCGGTTGCTGCCCTTCAGCGCTGGACCTTCAGGCCGAGATAGACGCTGTTGGTCGTATAGTCTCGGCCAGGCAGGTTGCTGGTCAGCTTCTCCGTCCTCACCCTGGTGGTGACCCCGGCATAGCGGTTCAACCACCAGGTCAGCCCGGCCTCGGCGCTCAGGATCAGATCGTGGCCGTCGGAGCCGGTGTAATCGCGCCAGTCGAGGCCGAGCGCCGAGTTCGCCGTCAGATTGGCGCGGATCTGGCGCTCGCCGGTCAGACGGCCGGAGTAGAGGATATCGCCGCTCTCATTAGCCGTCGTGGTTGTTTCGACCCTGGTCTTGCCGGTCAGGCCTATAGTGGTGCCGCGCTCGGGCGACCATTTGAGGTCGGCATCGATGCTCGGACCCGCTACCGCCGGAAGGCGGTTGTCGTCGATCGCCTCGCGCAGCCAGCCGACAGAAAATTCGCCGGACAACTTCTCGCCCATGTCGAGCTCGAGCCCGGCGCGCGCGCCAAGCCTGGTCGAGGATCGCTCGAAGCCGTCGGTGTCGACGCGCAGGTCATAGAGGCGCCGCCCGGCCTCGACTTCCGTGAACGGCGTCAGCGCCGGCGAAATCTCGTAACCGGTGCGCAAGGTCGCGGTGTAGAGCGTGGAGTCGCGATCCTTCTGCGAAACGGTGGTGCCGTCGGAGAGTTCGGCATCGCCGTAGAAATCATGCGAGACCGCGCCGGTCAGCGCGTAGCGCATCTTGCCGACACTCTTTTCGAGACCGAGGCTGCCGTCGACGGTCTGGCGCAGCGGCTGTTGGGAGACACCGGCGATCGCATCCGGCGAGGAGGCCGATTCTGGCGCGGCCTCGTAGCCCAGCTTGGCGATGGCGCGCAGCTCGTTGTCGAGGTCGACATTGAGCTGGCCCTCGATACGGCCCTGCGCATCGTTGATCTTCTGGCCAGAGACGGTATTGCGGAACTGGCCGTAGCCGGTGATCAAAGCCGAATTCTCGCGCCAGTCGGAGGTCGCAGTGAAGCGCAGCGCCGTCTCGGACAGAACCGCCGATTTGCCGGTGCTGCTGGAATCGGCATTGGAGGTCGCGGTGAAGCCCTGCTCGAGCGTCGGCCGGAAGAGAAAGGTGCCGACCTTGACGCCCGGCGCGGCGAAGGGATCCTCCTCCGGCTTGACCTTCCGGCCTTCAATGGAGGCGGTGCGCTCCTGACCGGGGTCCAGCTTCTGCTTGTCGACGCTGTCGATGGTGACGGCACGGCGGTTGCTGCCGTCATTGTCGTCGGTGGCGGTGGCGTCGGTCCGGTTGCCTGTGCCGGCGGTCGCGGCGGTGGTCGTGCTGTCCGTCGTTTCGCCGGGTTTTTTCTTGGCCCTTTGCTTGTCGGCGGTCTTGGCGCCGGCCTTGGCGTCCTGAGCACGCTGCTTTGCCATCGAAGGTCGGCGGGGTTTTACCGGAGCCTTCGTGACGGCCAATGGATCATCCGTTGCCTGCGGCTGATCGAAGATGCTGTCCGTCGCGCCCGCCGTCTGATCATCATCGGGAACGGCGCCGGGGCTTGACGGTTGGTAGGTCGTCGATGCCGTGTCCTGGACGGCGGCGGCGGGCGGGGTCTGACCCTGCGATCCCCGCGCCCGCCTGGCCTTGCGCTGCTGGTCGGCGAGTATGGCCGACTCGGAGACCTCGCCGCGCAGCTCGGTTTCCTGCGAGAATGCCGGCGCGGGATGCAGCAAGGCTAGCGCGCTTGCCGTCAGCAGCAGTGCTGCAAGGGCAAGGCCGCTTCGGCCGATTTTCGTTTCAGACTGGCCCCCGGACATCGTCACCACTGCTTGCGCGGCGCGGTTGCGCCATACTTACCGAACCGTAAATGCGGATGGTTAACGGAGGGTTGAGAGACCCGCCTCTGGGCCCCCAATCGGAGGTTGAAGGCAATTCCGTTGGACAGGGGCGCGGCAAAGCGCTAATCGCTTGCGCCATGCATGCGGGGTCCCCAGAAAGAAAGCAGCCGAACAGGCAGGCCGTGATCGAATCGGCGCTGAGAACGGTGGCGACGGAGCAGACCGGCGTGGCGGCCCTGGCCGCCGCGCTCGCAAACGGGCTGACCGAGCCTTTTGCCGCCGCGATCGACCTGATCTCGCGGATCGAGGGCCGCGTCATCGTCACCGGCGTCGGCAAGAGCGGCCATATCGGCGCCAAGATCGCCGCGACGCTTGCCTCGACCGGCACGCCAGCCTTTTTCGTCCATCCCGCCGAGGCCAATCACGGCGATCTCGGCATGATCGCCAAGGACGACGCCATCATCGCCATGTCGTGGTCGGGCGAAAGCAAGGAATTGATGGGCATCGTCGCCTATTCGAGGCGTTTTTCCATCCCGCTGATCGCCATTACTTCCGGCGAGAGCTCGGCGCTGGCGCGTGCGGCCGATGTGGTCTTGCTGCTGCCGGTCGTGCCCGAGGCTTGTCCGCACGGGCTGGCTCCGACGACATCGACGCTTCTCCAACTCGTACTGGGCGACGCGTTGGCCATCGCTCTGCTCGAAGCGCGGGGCTTCACGCCGGATCACTTCCGTACCTTGCACCCCGGCGGGCAGCTTGGCGCCAACCTGACCCTGGTGTCGGAGATCATGCGGACCGGCGATCAGGTGCCGCTCGCCCTGCTCGGCACCAAGATGCCGGAAGCGGTGATGACGCTGTCGCAGAAGAAAGTCGGGTGCGTCTGCATTGTCGATGCGAGCGGCAAACTGGTCGGGATCGTGACCGACGGCGACGTTGCACGCAATCTGCATCGCAATCTGGCCGACGTGACCGTCGATGAGGTCATGACCCGCACGCCCAAGACGATCGATCCGCAGACGCTGGCGGGCACGGCGATCGCCATGCTCAACGAGCACAATATCGGCGCACTGGTCGTGACCAAAGACAAAATGCCGGTGGGCGTAGTTCACTTCCACGACCTGCTGCGCATTGGCGCAGCCTAGTCACGCACTTTTCCAGGAATTGCCTTAGTCTCAGCCCGTCCGATACCTGTCTCGGTTCAAGCCGCCTCGACCGTCAGCTCCAGGTCGGTGTCGGCGGCGCCGACAACGCGCACTTGCGTGCCGGCAGGGAGGTCAGGACCGGAAACGCGCCACAGCGTGTCGCCGAGCTTGATGCGGCCGCGGCCGTCCTTGATCGGCTCGGCCAGCGTCGCCAGCTTGCCCACCATCTGCGCGCCGCGGCGGTTGAGCAGCGGCTGGTCGGCATCGTCGTGGCGGCCGGCCATCAGTTTCTTGCCGACGAAAGCCGAGATCAGCGACAGGATCAGGAACGCCAGCACCTGCACCTGCCAGGTCCAGAAAGCGGCGTCCCATATCGCCAGCGACACGGCGCCGACGATGAGCGCGGCGATGCCGATCCACAGCATGAAGACGCCCGGCGCGACGATCTCCATCACCAGGAGCACGAAGCCCAGAACCATCCAGTTCCACGGGCCGAGTTCGGAAACGATACGGTCGAACATGGGAGCAGCCTCCTATGATCTCAGGTTTCGTTCGGCCGAACCAGCGGCGGGCGTGCGGCCTGCCGCTGCGCGCCGGCCGTACCTTCACTCCTGAAAACTTCCTTGGCGATCTCGCCGATGCCGCCGAGCGTTCCGATCAGCGACGAGGCTTCAAGCGGCATCAGCACCACCTTGCTGTTCGTGGCCGAGCCGATCCTGGTCAACGCCTCGGTATATTTCTGGGCGATGAAGTAGTTGAGCGCCTGCACGTCGCCCTTGGCGATGGCTTCCGACACGACCTGCGTCGCCTTGGCCTCCGCTTCGGCCGAGCGCTCGCGCGCCTCGGCGTCGCGGAAGGCTGCTTCCCTGCGGCCCTCGGCCTCGAGGATCTGCGACTGCTTGAGGCCTTCGGCGGCCAGGATCTGGGCGCGCTTGTTGCGCTCGGCCGTCATCTGGCGGCCCATAGATTCGATCAGATTGGCCGGCGGATTGATGTCCTTGATCTCGACGCGGGTGATCTTGATGCCCCACGGATGCGCCGCCTCGTCGACGACGCGCAACAGGCGCTCGTTGATGGCGTCGCGATTGGACAGCAATTCGTCGAGGTCCATCGAGCCCATGACGGTACGGATGTTGGTCATGGTCAGGTTGAGAATGGCGTTCTGCAGCCCGGCCACCTGATAAGCGGCCTGCGCGGCATTGAGGATCTGGTAGAAGGCGATGCCGTCCACACCGACGATGGCGTTGTCGCGAGTGATGATCTCCTGCGTCGGCACGTCGAGCACCTGCTCCATCATATTCATCTTGGCGCCGACGCGCTCGAAGATGGGGTTGATGATGTTCAGGCCAGGCGTCAGCGTCTTGGTGTACCGGCCGAAGCGTTCCACCGTGTAATTATAACCTTGCGGCACCGTCTTGATGCCTTTGAAAAGAAGGATGATGACCAAGAAGACAAGAACAATGATGGCAATATCGAAACCGCTGAAGCCCATTTCGTTTCTCCCTCAAAAGGCGGCGACCTCACGGAATCACTTAAGTGTGTTTCCGCGGCGTTACAATCAGGTGATCGGGAATATTGGTTAGCGAAGGCTTTTGCGCACCGGTTTCGAGCCTGTCGGTGAAACAGGTCACACCCAGCCGGAAAGCTCGCGCCGCGCCAGCGCTTCGATGACCGCCATGCCCTCGGCGCTGTCGTTGAGGCAGGGGATGTGCGCAAAATTCTCGCCGCCGGCGTGATGGAAGGTTTCGGCCGCCTCGCGGCCGATCTCGTCCAGCGTCTCGATGCAGTCGACGGAGAAGCCGGGATTGACGATGGCGATCGATTTCACGCCGTCCTTGGCCAGTTTCTCGACGGTGACGTCGGTGTAAGGCTGCAGCCATTCCTGCGCGCCGAAACGCGACTGGAAGGTGGCGATGAGCTTCTTCTCGTCCCAGCCGAGCCTTGCCCGCAGCAGCCGCGTGGTCTCCAGGCAATGCGCCCCGTAGGGATCGCCCTTGTCGGAATAGGGCTTGGGGATGCCGTGATAGGAGGCGATCACCACCTCCGGCACGAAGTCGAGGGTCGCCAGATGCTGCTCGATCGAACGCGCAAGCGCGTCGATATAGACCGGTTCGTCATAATAGGGCGGCACGCTGCGGATCGCCGGCGCGCGCCTGATCTTCATCAGCGCGCGGAACAGCTGGTCGTTCGCGGTCGCCGTCGTCGTCGCCGAATATTGCGGATAGAGCGGAAAGCTGAGGATGCGGTCGCAGCCCTGGTCGACCAGCTTCTGAGTGACGCTTGCCGTCGAGGGATTGCCGTAGCGCATCGCCCAGTCGACCACCACATCGGGCAGATCGGTAAGTGCGGCGGCCAGCTTCTGACCTTGAGCGCGGGTGAAAGTGCGCAGCGGCGATTCGTTCATCTCCCGGTTCCAGATACGGGCGTAGTTGGCGCCGGATTTTTTCGGCCGGGTCGTCAGCACCAGTCCATACAGGATCGGATACCAGATCGCCTTGTTGAGCTCGATGACGCGCGGGTCGGAGAGGAATTCGCGCAGGTAGCGCCACATCGGCCGGAAGTCTGTGCCGTCGGGCGTGCCGAGATTGACCAGCAGGACGCCGATCTTGCCCGGCCTGACCGGCGCGGCATGCGCCGGCGGCAGGCCGACGGCCTTTGCGGCTTTGGCATCGGTGGGGTCGGCAACGGTCATCAACAATCTCCGGTAGCGCCGCGGAACCTAGCGATGCCCTGCCGGTTTTCAATGCTGCGTCTGGCCGCACCTTATCGCGTCAGGACCTCAAAAAGGAACACCCGCCCGGTTGCCCGGACGGGTGCGACCAGTCCCGGCCCGAGCGTTACTTCGCGGCAGGCGGAATGGTCAGCGTCGCGCCGAGCGGCAGGCGCCGCGGCTTAAAGTCCTTGTTGGCTTCGGAGATGAGCTTCCACTTGGTGGCGTCGCCATAGGCTTTCTTGGCCAGGTCCCAATAGGTATCGCCGGCGGCAACGGTGTGGCTGGTCTCGGCCGGTTTCGCTTCGGCCTGCGTTGCCTGCGCCGGCTTGGCCGGCTCGGCTGCGGGAGCAGGCGTTGCCGGGGCGGTCTCGGCGGGCTTTGCCGGTTCCGCGGCCGGCGCCGCGGGCGCGCTCTCTGCCGGCTTCGCGGTCTCGGTGGGCGCGGCCGGAGCGGTTTCAGTAGAAACCGCCGGCGGCGTGCCGGCAATGTCGCTGGAACCGGAAGGCGGAGCGGGAATGGCGGGCTCGCCGCTTGCCGGCGACGTCTCGGCTGGTTTTGCTGCCCCGTTCGCAGGCGCCTGGGTGGCGGGGGCGGTCTCGGCAGGCTTCGCCGGTTCCGCAGGCTTGGCCGGCTCGGCCGCCGCCGTCGTTGCGGCAATCTCGGTGATGCGGCCGTCGAGCTTGGGCGTATAGGGACGGTGGGCGCCGAGATAGTCGGCCACCACCTGCTCCAGGCCTGGGCCGTAGTCATAGGCGTCGGTCGCCTTGTCGGCGAAAACCTTGTAGCCGTCGCCGCCCTGGCGGACGTAGTTGTTGGTGGCAACGAGGTACTGCTTGTCCGGGCTGATCGGCGTCCAGGCGCCGTTCTCCATCACCTCGACCGATTTGACGCGGCCGGCATTGGGCGCGACGGATCTGTCGAAGGAATATTTGATGCCGGCAACCTGCGGGAAGCGGCCGGCGCCGTCCTCGATCTGGCTGAGGCCGTTTTCAAGGCCCGCAACCAGGTCCTTGCCCGAGATCTTGAAAGTGGCCAGCGTGTTCTGGAAGGGCAGCACGGTCAGCACCTCGCCCATAGTCACCGTGCCCTGGTCGATCGAGGCGCGCAGGCCGCCGCTGTTCGAGATGACGATTTCGACGCCTTGGCCCTTGGTGCGCTCGAGAATGGCGTCGGAGACGAGATTGCCCATCTCGCATTCGCGCGCGCGGCAATTCTCGCGGCTGCCGTCGATGGCCTTGGTGGTCTCGGCCACCTCCTTGTTCTTCAGCGCCTCGATTGGCGCGCCGAGCTCCTTGATGCGGGCAACAACGGCGGGATCGGGGGTGATCGACTTGTCGAGATAGATCGGCGCGCCGCTCGCCTCCTTGACGACGCCGTTGTCGTCGAACACGACCTTGAACTCGCCGAGATATTTCGAATAGGACGCCGCCTGCACCACCGGCACCTTGTAACCGTCGGGGTTGTCGACCATCGTCGGGTACGGTCCCTCGGCCTTCGGATCGGTGTTCGACAGAAGGGTGTGGCTGTGGCCGCCGACCACCACGTCGACACCCGGGATTTTCGCTATGACGTCGCGCTCGCGCCTGTAGCCGATATGGGTGACCGCGATGATCTTGTTGATGCCTTGTGCCTTGAGCTTCTCGACCTCGGCCGTGATCGACTTGACATCGTCGGCGATGGCGATGTTCGGGCCGGGCGAGGCGAGTTCCGGCGTGTCGTTGGTGACGGCGCCGACGATGCCGATCTTCTGGCCACCGACCTCGACGACGATCGAAGGCTTGATCTTGTCCTTGGCGCCGGACTTGTCATTGGGCACGACATTGGCGCTGACGATCGGGAATTTCGCCTTGTCGAGATAGGGAACCAGCGCGGTCTCGCCGTCGTCGAACTCGTGGTTGCCGAGCGTTACCGCGTCGGGCTTGATCTGATTGAGGAATTCCTCTTCCGCCGCACCCTTGTAGGTGATGTAGAACAGCGATCCCTGGAAGCTGTCGCCGGCATTGAGCAGCAGCACGTTCTGGCCTTCGAGCTTCTTGCGCTCCTCAGCGATCGCCGTGATCAGCCGGCCGGCGCCGCCGATGCATTCGCCCTTGGTCTCTTCATCGGCGGAGCAGGTCGACTCGTATTTGTTGTTGCCTTCGATGCGGCTGTGCCAATCGTTGAAATGCAGGATGTTCAGCGTGTAGTCGGCAAAGGACACGCCGGCCGACAGGCCAAGCGTCGAAGCGGAAAGGGCTAGGATGGCGGCAATCTTCTTCATCTTCGTCTCCCGGATAAGCATACTTCGACGGTGCTTAACGCCTTCGCTTGACTGGAAAATAACAGTCAGCCTCGAGTCATGTTCACATCGGGTCCCGGCCGATGCAAGCACAATTCGGGAAGATGTTTGCCGGCACAAAAAAAGGGACGGCGGCTCGCGCCGCCGTCCTTTCAAAGAGCCCTAAACTAGCCGGATCGTTCAGCTGCGCCGCATGAATACGAAATTCTTGCCGGCGGCATCAGTGCAGTTGAGCTGATTGATGGAGATCAGCAGGCAGTTGGTGTGGATCGGCGTCTGGCGAACCAGCGAGGTGCCCGTGATCTCGAGCGACGTTCCGCCGGTCATAGTGTAAGTGCCTTCGGCAAACTTCTCGCCGGTTTCAGCCGCCACGGTCGTGAACTTTCCGCCATTGAACGTAGAGACGGCCTTGCCGGTGCCGTCGATCCACGATCCCTCGACCCCTTTTGGCGCGGCCCCCATCGAAGGCTGGTCGGAAGGGCCGGTGGTGGTGCAGGCGGCGGCCGCCAGAAGGCTTGCCGCAGCGCCCGCCGAAAGCAGTTTGCGCGCAATAGTCATATGTTGGTCCTCTCCTCGGTCCGCATCTTCTCAATCGCCCGATTTCCGGGCGATTGCAAGGTGTAGGCGGCGGTAGGCCTGACCGCTATCGGACCAGAATGTTGCGGAACTGCCACGGGTCGTCCTTGTCCAGGTCCTCGGGGAAGAGACCCGGCCGGTTATCCAGCGGCGTCCAGTCGGTGTAGTAGCCCCTGACCGGCCCGAGATAGGGAAGTTGCACTTCGAGGCAGCGCCGGTAGTCCATCTCGTCGGCCTCGACGATGCCGGCGGTCGGGTTCTCCAGCGCCCAGACCATGCCGGCGAGCACAGCCGAGGTCACCTGCAGGCCGGTTGCGTTCTGGTAGGGGGCGAGCTTACGCGCCTCGGCCAGCGACAGCTGCGAGCCGTACCAGTAGGCGTTCTTGTCGTGGCCGTAGAGCAGCACGCCGAGCTCGTCGACGCCGTCGACCAATTCATTCTCGTCGAGCACGTGGTGGACGGGCTGCGGCTTGCCGGCGGCGCCGAACATCTCGTCCAGCGACAGCATAGCGTCGTTGCAGGGATGGTAGGCGTAGTGGCAGGTCGGGCGATATTGGACCTTGCCCTTCTTCGAGCGCACGGTGAAGAAGTCGGCGATCGAGATCGACTCGTTGTGCGTCACCAACAGGCCGTATTGCGGGCCGGGCGTCGGGCACCAACTGCGCACGCGCGTGTTGGCGCCGGGCTGTTCCAGATAGATTGCCGCCTTGGAGCCGTGCTTGTGCTTCTTGCCGTTCTTCGGCATCCAGTTTTCATGCGTGCCCCAGCCGAGCTCGGCCGGTTGCAGGCCCTCCGAGATAAAACCTTCGACCGACCAGGTATTCCAGAACACGTTCATCGGCTTCGGCTTCTTCGTGCGCTGGGTGTCGCGCTCGGCGATATGGATGCCCTTGACGCCGGCCTTCTTCATAAGCCTGGCCCAGGCCTCGCGGTCTTCCTGCGCGGGCTCCGAAAACTCGAGACCAAGATCGGTGGCGAGGTTGACCAGCGCCTTCTTGACGAACCACGAGACCATGCCGGGATTGGCGCCGCACGTGGAGACCGCCGTCGGGCCGCCCGGCTTGTCTTGCTTTTCCTTGATCATCGCCTCGCGCAGCGCATAGTTGCTGCGGCTGGCATTGTCGGCCTCGGCGTCGAAATAGAAGCCGAGCCAAGGTTCGACGACGGTGTCGATGTAGAGCACGCCGAGCTTGCGGCACAATTTCATCAGGTCCACCGAGCCGGTGTCGACCGACAGGTTGACGCAAAAGCCCTGGCCGCCGCCATTGGTCAGAAGCGGCGTGAGCAGCTTCTTGTAATTCTTCTCGGTCACCGCGTCCTGCATGAAGGCGATGCCGCGCTCGTCGAGCAGCTTGCGGTCGGTGTCGCGCGGGTCGATGACCGTCATGCGCGACTTGTCGAACTTGAAATGGCGCTCGATCAGCGGCAGCGTTCCCCGCCCGATCGAGCCGAAGCCGATCATCACGACAGGGCCGGTGATTTCACCGTAAACGGGCCAGTTTTCGTTCGCCATTTTTTCGCACACTCCTTCAAACACGCGCAAAGCCGGGCCTTTTGCCCGACGGCCAAGCGCTACAACCACAGATCATTGTCATAAACCAGCGAAAAGCACCAACCGCCGGCCAGGCCCGGCTGGCACCTTGGTTAAGGCGTGCAGGCCATGCCGCTTAGGAATTCGACCAGCCGGTCGCGGTCCGCGGTCAGGCCCTTGTAGTCGAGTTGTTGCTGGTCGAGAGCCAGGAGCTGCCCCGCGAAGGAGACGGCCAGGGCTGCCCGGTCAGGATGGCGAATGAGCAGCTTGAGCGGATCGAGATGGATGCGGATGGTGAAGAGGATGTCGTGCGACCGGGGAAGCTTGCGCAGCGTCTGGCGTTCGACGCGGATGAAGGCATGGGCTTTGACGTTGCCGTCGGAGAAGCGGCTCGGGCGGTTTGTGGCGCGGTCGGTGCGCTCGATATTGGAGAGCGGATGATAGAGCGCATCGCCGGCCTGGATCGACCAGTTGAAGCGCTCGACCGCCTGGCCCTGCAGGCCGTCGAACATGCGGTTGATGAGCTCGGCCGGCCGCGTGCCGGGTCCGAATCCAGGCACCGGTTTGTGAATCTCCTGCAGTGGCTTGCCGAATTTTTCCTGCAGCGACCAAGACGAAGGGAAGCAGAGCGAGCCGGCGGCGAGCCGCCAGCCGTGCTCGCCGCGGCGCATCAGGATCAGATCTTCCTGGACGAGCAGCGAAGCCTTGGCCAGCGGCGCCTCGCGCAGGGCAGGAGGCAGCCTGTCGCTTGCCGTCTCGAAACCGATCGGCTCGACAACCTCTCCGTTGCGACGATACGTGCCGGGATGCGCGGCTTCGAGATGCGCGACGAGCAGGTCCAGCACATCGCGCTGAGCCTCGCTTGTGCCGTCTTCCTCGACAAAGACCTTTTCCGGGATTTCCGCATAGAGCCGTTGCTTCTCGGCCAGATGCGGCAGCAGCAATTCATCGACCTCGATCCAGCGGTCGAAGTCGAGCGGCTTCAGCCCGATAGTGAAGAGTTTCGAGGACCCGTCATAGGGCGTGTGGGTCAGCTGGCGGATGGTCATGCCTGTTTGGGTGCTATCCAGTTTATGTCTCCGGCGCGGTCAGCCAAGCTGCGCCGGAATCAGCCCGCGCAGCGAGTTACCGACGAAGATCGCCTTCGCCGCCTTCAGATCGTCGAAGCTGTAGATCGCTTCCACGGCGCGGCCTTCGTCCAGAAGCGCGCCGCGCAATATTCCAGGCAAAAGGCCGCAGTCGAGGCGAGGCGTGGCAAGCGGGCCGTCGCCGAAGTCGGCGAAGAGATTGGTGATCGTGCCCTCGCAGAGCTCGCCGCGCTCGTTGGCCAAAAGCACCTCGTCGGCGCGGGTGGCGAGATATTCGGCGCGCGCCTGTACGTAGACCTGGCGCAGGCTTGTCTTGTGGCGCAGCAGCGTGTTGGCCGAATCGATCCGTATTCGCGCCAGCTGCAGCCGCCAGACCTTGTCGGTGGGCAGCGGTTCATAGACTTGAGCCGCGGCCGTCGCTTCGCCATTGCGCTGCAGGGCGAGGCGCACGCGCAAGGCAACTCCCTGTCCGCCGACGGTATTCGAAAGCACCTCACCGATCCGCGCCGGATCGCAGGTGAAGCCGAGTTCGGCGGCGGACGCATAAAGCCTCGCAAGGTGGCGCTCGAAGCGCAGGAAGCCTGTGGCCGGCTCCCAGCGCATGGTCTCGATCAGCTCGAAGCCGGCACCGTTCCTGTCGCGAAGCGGGCTTTCAACAGGCACTCCCGATACTCCTCTTCGGCGGTGGAATCGAAGACGACGCCGCCGCCGACATTGTAGACGGCCTCGCCGTCGGCAAAGAGCGAGATGGTGCGGATCGCCACCGAAAAACGCATCCTGCCACCGGGCGCAATCCAGCCGATGGCGCCGCAATAGACGTCTCGCGGCGCATCTTCCAGCTCATGCAGGATTTCCATGGCACGGATTTTCGGCGCGCCGGTGATCGAGCCGCAAGGGAAGAGCGCGGCGAAGATTTGGCGGATGCCGATACCGGGCAAAAGCCTTGCCCGCACGTGGCTGACCATCTGGTGCACCGTCGGATAGGTCTCGATACGGAACAGTTCCGGCACGTCGAGCGTGCCGACTTGGCTGATCAGCGAGATGTCATTGCGCAAAAGGTCGACGATCATCCGGTTCTCGGCCTGGTTCTTCTCGTCGTTGCGCAGGAAGGCCTTCAGCCGGGCATCTTCGGCCTTGGTCGCGCCGCGCGGCGCGGTGCCTTTCATCGGGTGGGTTTCGATCATGCTGTCGGCATCGATCTCGAAGAACAGTTCGGGCGAGCGCGACAGGACGATCGGATCGCCGAGCGAGACCAGCGTACCGTATTTCACCGGCTGGCGTTCGGTGAGCGCGTCGAAGGCCGCAAGCGGATCGCCTGACCACTGCGCACGGACCGGGAAGGTGAGGTTGCCCTGATAGCAATCGCCCTTGCGGATGTGGTTGTGAAGGCGCGCGAAGCGGCTTGCATAGTCGTCGGCGGACCAGGCTGCGCGGGCATCGAAGATCGGGCCGTTGCTGGCTGACGCCTGCATCCGCGGCACCGCCTGGTCGACAGGCGCATCGAATACGCCGAGGCAAACCAACGGCGCGCGGCGGCCATCGGGCAGCAGCGGCACCAGTTTCGGCTCGAGCAGGTAACCTGCTTCGTAGGAGAAATAGCCCGCCAGCCATTTGCCGGAGTCGGAGGCGGCCTGGGCCCTTTCAAGCGCAGGCCCGAACTCTTCAGCCTCGTGCGCGACGATGATCTCATCCGGCCGATCGAAGACCAGCTGACGAGCGGTCGCGTCGTTGCGGAAAATGGCTGCGGGCAGGGACATGAGCCTCGGATGCGGACAATTCAGCCGACCGCTCTATATGGGGGTTCGGCGTGGCGCAATCGAGGGAACGGCGTCGAACGGCGCAAAGGCGTCCCGTTGGCGCGGAAGCTTCGGTAGCTGATCCTGCAGGGATGGCGGAAACGCCCGAACTTCGTCATCCACGGGCGGAGCGGACGCGAAAGCGGACGCGTAGACCCGAGGATCCATTCCGTGATCTTAATCGTAGGGTGCTGCGGAGCAGAATTCTGCAGCGTGGCAACGCCTCGACTTCACGGAATGGATCCTATGGTCTGCGCTGCGTCGCTTCGCTCCTCGCTACGCCATAGGATAACGAAGTGGCGGGTGTCTCTGGCCAATGGACGGCGTTTGCGACGCCGGCTAGATGTTCAGGTGTTATTTGCGGTTCCGGCCGTCGGGAACTGCCTGGCAAACTCCGCTTCGTCGCCGGCGGCCAGCAATTTTGCCTGCTCGATCCACTTTTCACGCGCGATGCGGCCGTCGAAATTGAGAACCTCCTCGATGCGTTTGACGTCGGCGGCGGTCCAGGCGGCGATCTGGGCGTAGGTGGTGACGCCCTGGCCTTTGAGCAGCCTTTCATTGACCGGCCCGATGCCGATGAGGCGGCGCAGATTGTCTGCCTTGCCGGACGCGGCCTGCGGCGCTGCCGCCTTCTTTGCCGCGGGCGCTGCCGCCTTCTTCGGCGCGGCGGCTTTGGCCGCCGGCTTCGGTGCCGCTGCAGTCTTCGTTGCGGTCGGCTTCTTTGCAGCGGCGGGCTTTGCGGGCCCGGCCTTTGCCGCCGCCGATGTCGTCGGCATCAGCGCCGACGGCGCCGGCGTGGCGGCCTTGTCGGCGCCGGCCTTGGCGGAAGGCGTATCGCGTAGCCGGCTTTCGAGATCGGCGCGGGCACGGCCGCTGGCGTCGAGCTCGCCCTTCAACCGATCGCTGTCGGCGCGCAGCCTGTCGCGCTCGCTCCGCGTGCGGTCGAGATCGCCACGCAGGCTGTCGAGCTCGCCGCGCAAGCGGCCCCAGATGAACCAGCCGACCAGGATACCCACAACGAACGCCAGGAGCATGTAGAAGAAAGTGCTCATTTCCCTCTCCAGTCCGATCTGTCGGCCGAGGCCCGGAAAGGCGAGCTCACGCCAGGATCGTCAAAGGTTCCGTGATCGGCGCAATCGCCGGCTTCAATCGAGCCATCGGCGTTTGGCCTTGTCCGAAGCCGACGGCCGTCATCGCATTCGCCGTAGCGGCGCGACCAGCCATCTCTGGCCTGCGCGATGCGTCCGGCTGAGCTTGAGGCCGGACGCTATCATATGGCTTGTCGAAAGCCAGTTGAAAAATGCGCCGGAGAGTTATTCAAGAACAGCTATTTAGGGCAAGAATAGATCTTGCTAATATGCGTTCCGGCTAAACTACTACGGTCGATGCCTGCGCCGTTGCTGTCGTCAATTGTCGAGCGCTTCCAACTCGTCGATCAGCGAACCGATCACGCCAAGGCCGATCTGCCAGAAAGCGGGATCGGTGGCGTCGAGGCCGAAGTGCGCCAGAAGCTCCGAATGATGCTTCGTGCCGCCGGCGCGCAGCATCTCGAAATACTTCTCCTGAAATCCGCGCTCGGCATTCTGGTAGACGGCGTAGAGCGAATTCACCAGGCAATCGCCGAAGGCATAGGCATAGACGTAGAAAGGCGAGTGGATGAAGTGCGGGATGTAGGTCCAGAAGACCTCGTAGCCCTCGCGCAGCTTGATCGCCGGCCCCAGGCTCTCGGCCTGCACCTCCAGCCAGAATTCGCCGAGCCTGTCTGAGGTCAGCTCGCCGTTCTTGCGCTCGGCATGCACCTTGCGCTCGAACTCGTAGAAGGCGATCTGGCGCACGACCGTGTTGATCATGTCCTCGACCTTCTGGGCGAGCATGGCCTTGCGCTCGCGGCGGTCAGCGGTCTGCTCGAGCAGCGAACGGAAGGTCAGCATCTCCCCGAAGACGGAGGCGGTCTCGGCCAGCGTCAGCGGCGTCGAGGCCATCAGCGCGCCCTGGCCGGCGGCCAGCACCTGGTGCACGCCATGGCCGAGCTCATGCGCCAGCGTCATCACATCGCGCGGCTTGCCCATGTAGTTCAGCAGCACATAAGGATGCGCCGACGGCACCGTCGGATGGGCGAAGGCGCCGGGCGACTTGCCCGGCCGCACCGGCGCGTCGATCCATCTGCGATCGAAAAAGCCGCGGGCGATCTCGGCCATGTCGGGCGAGAAGCGCTGATAGGCGGAAAGCACCGTGTCCCTGGCGTCGTCCCAGCGGATCACCGCCTGCGGCGTCTCCGGCAGCGGCGCGTTACGGTCCCAATGGTTCATCACCTCCATGCCGAGCCAGCGCGCCTTCATCGCGTAATAGCGATGCGACAGCCGCGGATAGGCTTCGCGCACGGCCGCGGCCAGCGCGTCGACGACGTCGCGCTCGACGCGGTTGGCGAGGTGGCGCGAGTCGGCGATGTCCTGGAATCCACGCCAGCGGTCGGAGATTTCCTTGTCCTTGGCTAAGGTATTGGTGATGAGGGTGAATGTGCGCAGGTTCTTGCGGAAGGTCGCCGCGAGCGCCTCGGAGGCACGGCGGCGCACCTCGCCATTGGCATCCTGCAGTCGGTTCAGCGCCGGCTCAAGCGTCAGCTCCTCGCCGTCGACGTCGAAGCGCAGGTCGGTCATCGTCTCGTCGAACAGGCGGTTCCAGGCGCCCCGCCCAGTGACCGACTTTTCGTGGAACAACTGCTCGATGCGATCCTCGAGCTGGTAGGGCTTGTCCTTCCTGAGGTCGAGCACCCAAGGCCGGTAGTGGCCGAAGTCCTTGTCGGCGGCCAAGGCGTTCTCGATCGCCGCATCGTCGATCAGGTTCAGCTCGAGCGCGAAGAACAAGAGATGGGCGCTGGCGTCCGTCATCTTTTCCTGGACATCGCCATAGAGCTTGGCGCGCTGCGGATCGGCGGTGTTGCCGGCATAAACGAGCCCGGCATAGGAGACGATGCGGCCGATCAGTTCCTCGAGCGCCTCATAGGTTTTCAGCGCCTCGCCGAGCCGGCCGGCGCCGCCGCGCCCGGCCTCGGTGGCCAAAGTGCCCTTCCAGCGGGCTTCGAAGGCAATGGCGTCGCTGGCCGCCTTGGCGATGTCGCGCTTCAACTCGGGCGCTTCCATGCCCGAATAGAGATCGGCGAGATTCCACTCCGGCAAGTCGCCAAGCTCCGCCGCGCCCTGGCCCGACGCTGGGGCCGCAAGCCGCCGACCAAACATCATGCGCATCGACAATACCTTCTTTGAACCAAGGCCAGAATCAAAGGGAAAGGAGAAGCCGGTCAAATCCTAAGGAATTCGTTCACCGGGTTTTTTGAAACCTTATTTAGAACCCTGTGCCAAGATGATCCATGGGATTTTCTCGGGCGGACAACTCAAACAGTCATGACAGGTTCCATACTCATAGTCGATGACGATCCGGTGCAGCGCAGGCTGGTCGAGGCCGCATTGACCAAGTTCGGCCACACCGCGATCGTCACGGATAGCGGCGCCGCCGGCCTCGACGTGCTCGATGGGCCAAACGCGCGCGAAGTCTCCGTCGTCATTCTTGATCTCGTCATGCCCGGTCTCGACGGCATCGGCGTGCTAAAGGCGATGCGCGAGCGTGCCATCAACATTCCCGTCATCGTGCAGACCGCTCAGGGCGGCATCGAAACCGTCGTCTCGGCGATGCGGCACGGCGCCTTCGACTTCGTCGTCAAGCCGGCGTCGCCCGACAGGCTGCAGACCGCGATCTCCAACGCCCTCAAGGTGGAAGCCGTCGAGGACGAGATGAAGCGTGCGTCGCGGCGGCGCAGCGGCGGCCACCTCACCTTCAAGGACATGATCACGCGCAGCCCGGCAATGGACCGCGTGATACGCCTCGGGCAGAAGGCGGCGGCCTCCAACATCCCGATCCTGATCGAGGGCGAATCCGGCGTCGGCAAGGAGCTGGTGGCGCGCGCCATCCAGGGCAGCGGCGATCGTCGCTCGAAGCCCTTCGTCACCGTCAATTGCGGCGCTATCCCCGACAATTTGGTCGAATCGATCCTGTTCGGCCATGAGAAGGGCTCCTTCACCGGCGCAACGGACAAGCACATCGGCAAGTTCGTCGAGGCGAATTCCGGCACGCTGTTCCTCGACGAGATCGGCGACCTGCCGCTCGACGTCCAGGTCAAGCTTTTGCGTGCCGTGCAGGAAGGCGAGGTCGATCCGGTCGGCGGCCGCTCGACCGTCAAGGTCGATATAAGGCTGATCTCGGCCACGCACCGCAACCTTCTGCAGCAGGTCAAGGACGGCAGGTTCCGCGAGGACCTGTTCTACCGGCTGAACGTCTACCCGATCTTCGTGCCGCCGCTGCGCGACCGCCGCGACGACATTCCCTACCTGGTCCGGCATTTCATGGAAAAGGTCGCTCCGACCGATCCGCGCCGCCGCCTTGCCGGCATATCGGCCACGGCGCTTGCGATGCTCCAGGCCTATGACTGGCCGGGCAACATCCGCCAGCTGGAGAATGCGGTCTTCCGGGCGTCGGTGCTTGCCGAGGGCGACGTGCTGACCGAGGAGGAATTCCCGCAGATCCGGGCGCAGGTGGAAGGAACCGTGAATCTCGGAGCGGAACCGCCATCTGCCATCGCCGATACGGTTGCGGACGCGACTCGGCAAGGGGATGAGACTGTCGCAGATGCAATGGGAGCCGGCTTGCCTGATGGCGAGGCGTCAGCCAGGCCGCAGCCGCGTTTCGGAACGCTCCGTGCGCTCGATGAGCGCGGCAATGTGCGGGCGCTGGCCGACGTCGAGCTCGAGATGATCAAGCTTGCGATCGACCATTACAACGGCCAGATGAGCGAAGTCGCCCGGCGATTGGGCATCGGCCGCTCGACACTCTACCGCAAGTTGAAGGAATATGGCATTGATCCCGAAGCTGGTCGCGTCGACCGGCTTGCCTCATGAGGGGCAAGCCTCGAACCAGCTTGCCTGCCTAAAATCCGAATCAAATTGTCGCTTTTGACCTGAAAACGCTTGGTTTTCAGCGGTTGGCGTTGCCGAGGATCACGCATTAACGCTAACGGTAACAGATCGTGTTCTCGGCGAGGCCGGATTCTTGATATAAACCAGCGGTTTACCACGAAATGCCGTGCATCATTTTTGACGGGATATCGCCACGGTGTTACCGCATTTCGGCTTCAATAAACGATGATTAACCATTAGGATCGATATTCGGATGTGAAAACGACGCATCCGTTTGGTCAAATCCGGGGACAAACGGCAGCCTGCAAGGCCATTTGATTTGAACAAAGTCGAACGACACAACAACGGGCGGCATTTTCACATGAGCGTCTGGCCGAGGTGGCTGGCGTTCGTGATTTTGGCCGTCGGTTTTCTGTCCGCGGCGACGTCGGGCGCCCGGGCCGAGGTTCGTACGCTCAAGCTCTATCACCTGCACACCCACGAGAAGGCCGAGATCGTCTACAAGCGCAACGGCCGCTACGATCCCGAAGGCCTGCGCAAGATCAACATCATCCTGCGCGACTGGCGCCGCAACGAGCCGACCAAGATGGACCCGCGGCTGCTCGACCTCGTCTGGGAAGCCTATCGCGAAAGCGGCGCGACCGACTATATCCAGGTCGTCTGCGGCTATCGCTCGCCGTCGACCAACGCGCTGTTGCGCTCGCGCAGCCGCGGCGTCGCCGAGAAGAGCCAGCACATGCTGGGCAAGGCGATGGATTTCTACATCCCCGGCGTGCCGTTGAAGAAACTGCGCAACATCGGCCTAAAGATGCAGGGCGGCGGCGTCGGCTATTACCCGACTTCCGGTTCGCCCTTCGTGCATATGGATGTCGGCAACGTGCGCCATTGGCCGGGCATCAGCCGCCAGGAACTGGTCAGCCTGTTCCCCAACGGCAAGACGCTGCATGTGCCGAGCGACGGACGCCCTCTGCCCGGCTATGAGCAAGCAGTGGCAGCGTATCAGGCCCGCAAGGGGGCCGGCACCCCGAACATCGAACTGGCCAGCGCCGGCGGCTCGACCAAGCGCTCCGGCGGCCTGCTTGCGGCCCTGTTCGGCGGCGGTGCCGACGAGGCCGACGACGCCGCCGACGAAAGTGCCCCGGCGCCCCAGCGGAAGGCCGTGAAGCAGGTTCAGGTCGCGAGCGCCGCCACGGCACGCGACAGCAATCTTCCGGGCATCGCGATTGTTTCGCCGAAGGATGCCAAGCGCGCCAGCATCCCGCAGATCGCGGATGACGGCGCCGACGAGCAACAGCAGGATACGCCGGAGACGATCATCGCCGCCCTGCCGCCCAAGGAAATTCCGCTGCCCGATTTCGCGCCGCGTCCGAAGGTTGATGTCGGCCAGCAGACGCCGCAGAACGTGCCGTTCGCCATGGCGGATGCCTCGGCGACGACGGAGCAGGCGGTTTCGACTGCGCAGGCGCCGGTGCCGGACAAAGTTCCGTTCGCCACGGCCAGCGCCGCCGAGGCCGCGAGCACAGATCCGGCCCAGGTAGCGGTCAACAACATCCCGCTGCCGACCTGGCGTCCTGACCGCTCGGCGACGCCGGCCGATCTGGCGCCGAAGGACAAGAGCGTGCTTCTGGCGCTGGCCGAAACGGCTTCACAGGACAAGAGCGCGACCGACGCGTTCTCCGTGCTGCCGACCGCACGGCCGCAGCCCGGCAAGCAGGACGAGGTCAAAGCCGTTCTCGAACAGGCCAATGCCACCGTCGAGGCCGATGGCGTCGGCGGCGCCGAATATCAGCTTGCGTCCCTGACCGAGCCGGAGCCGCGCTCCGCATTCAACGATCCGTCGGGCGTCGATGCGGCCTCGCCGCGCCAGGCCATTGCCGCGCTCCCGGCCGGGAGCGATCCGGCGCAGGCGATTGGCGCCGGCGTGAAGACGACGGCCAAGGAAGCCAGGGCGTCAGCCCACGATCTGAAGCCCGGGCCCAAGGCCATGGTGGTGGCGACGCCGCCGCAAGCCGCGCGCTGGGCGTTGGGCAGCGGCGTCAACATTGCCACGGTATCCGACCCGACGACAGCGCCGCGCTATGCTTATAACATCGTGCATACGCCGCCGAGCGAAGTGTATACGGCCGGCTTCCAGGCGGATGGCGGGGTGCCGGACGCAAGCCGGTTCACGGGCAACGCGGTGAAATTCCTCTCGGTCGCGCGCTTCCAAACGAAATAGGCGAGCCAGCGTGGCCGCTGAAAAGCCGCGTTGGCCCGCCAGCGCGGCCTTGCTTTATGGGGCGGACCGATTACTTCTTGAGCTTGCTCGCCTCACGCGCCAGCGCTTCGATCTCGTCCCACTTGCCGGCCTTGATGAGATCGTCGGGCGCGACCCAGGAGCCGCCGACACAGATGACGTTGGGGAGGCTCAGATAGTCGGCGGCGTTCTTGGCCGTGATGCCGCCGGTCGGGCAGAATTTCACGTCGGCGAGCGGCGAGGCGAAAGCCTTCAGCGAAGCGATGCCGCCGGACTGCTCGGCCGGGAAGAATTTGAGGAAGCGCAGGCCGGCTTCGCGCGCGGCCATGATCTCGCCGGGCGTGATGGCGCCGGGCAGCAGCGGCACGGGGCTGTCCTTGGCCGCGTCGAGAAGCTGACTGGTGATGCCGGGGCTGACGATGAATTTCGAACCGGCGCGGGCTGCTTCTTCGAACTGCTTGGCATCGAGAATGGTGCCGGCGCCGACGACCGTGTCCTCGACCTCGGCCGCGACGCGGCGGATCGCTTCCAGCGCATCGGCGGTGCGCAAGGTGATCTCGATGGCCCGCAAACCGCCACGCGAAAGCGCGCGGGCGAGCGGCACGGCATCTGCCACGTTGGCGATCTTGAGCACCGGGATGACCGGCTGACCATTGAGGAGCGACAGGAGCTTTTCGGTTTTGCTGGTCATGTGCTGGTCTCCATCTCGATCGTTTTAAACCGATTAGCAGAAGGGATATGCCAAGTCCACGAAGCCCGGCGTGTCGTGATGCCGCGTGGCCAGCTGAATATCGGTCGCCTTGAAACGGCTTTCACCACGGTCTAGTGGCATGACCATGACAACTGCTATGGAGATTCAGCCAGTCCGGGTCGCCGCGCTCTACAAATTCGCGCGGCTCGACGGATACGAGGCCCTTCGCGCGCCGCTTGCCGCCTTCTGCTGCGGCCGCGGCATCAAGGGCACGCTGCTTCTGGCGCGTGAAGGCATCAACGGCACCGTCGCCGGCAGCGAGGAAGCGATTGCCGCGCTTGTGGACCATCTGCAGGCCATCGAAGGCCTTGCCGGTCTCGAAGTCAAATACAGCGCCGCCGCCGAAATGCCGTTCCACCGCATGAAGGTGCGGCTGAAGCGCGAGATCGTCACCATGGGCGTCGAGGATATCGATCCGGCGGCGAGCGCCGGAACCTATGTCGCGCCGGCCGACTGGAACGCGCTGATCTCGGACACCGACACGCTCGTCATCGACACCCGCAACGCCTACGAGGTCTCGCTCGGCACTTTCCAGGGTGCGGTCGATCCCAAGACCACCAGCTTCCGCGAGTTCCCCGCCTGGGTCGAGCAGCATCGTGGAGAGCTCGAAGGTCGCAAGGTGGCGATGTTCTGCACCGGCGGCATTCGCTGCGAGAAGGCGACGGCCTATGTGAAGTCGCTCGGCCTCAAAAACGTTTTCCATCTCAAGGGCGGCATCCTGAAATATCTGGAGGACGTGCCGGCCGAAGAGAGCCTCTGGCAAGGCGAATGTTTCGTGTTCGACGAGCGGGTCTCCGTCTCGCATGGTCTGGTCGAGGGGGAGGCGGAGCTCTGCCGGGCTTGCCGGCATCCGCTGACGGTCGAGGACCGGCTGTCGCCGAAATACGCAATCGGCGTCTCATGCCCGCATTGCTTTGAAGTGCGGTCCGACGAGGATCGCGAGCGCTATGCCGAACGCCACCGCCAGGTCGAGCTGGCGCAAGCGCGCGGCGGCAAGCGCCATATCGGCAATTAGAGCGGCCAGTTCTGCGAGCGAAAAGCTGGCCCCGTCATTGTAATGTCGATGCACGGGGCCTACCTCTTGCCGGTCCGAAACCCTGCCCGGGCGCGTTCGCCGGGCCCATTCTGGAGGCATTGATGCTCGATCCCAAGAAGCTGCTCGACGACCTTCTCGGCTCGCAAATCCCCGGGACCGGCTCGACTGTCCGCGACAAGGCGGGGCAGGCGGTGCAGATGGCAAAGGACAATCCGCTCGCCGCCGGCGCGCTGGCAGCCGTGCTGCTCGGCACCGGCACTGGCCGGCAGGTGACGGGCGCGGCCGTCAAGCTCGGCGGCCTGGCTGCGATCGGAGGCCTCGCCTACAAGGCTTATCAGAATTACAAGGCCGGCAAGGAGCCGGCGCAGGCACCGGCCGGCAGCGAGCCAGAGCTGCTGCCGCCGCCGGCCGACACCGCCTTCCACCCCTCGCAGGCGCCGCAGGGCGAGGCCGAGTTCACGCTGACGCTGGTCAGGGCAATGATCTCGGCGGCGAAGGCAGACGGCCATGTCGACGATGACGAGCGCAAGAAGATCGCCGACAAGCTCAAGCTCGCGGGCATCGGGGCCGAAGCGGAAAAGTTCCTGCTTGCCGAGCTCGAAAGCCCGCTCGATCTCGACGCGCTGATCGCCGGCGCCAAGACCGATGCGCAGAAGCTCGAGCTTTATACCGCCTCGCGGCTCACCATCGATCCCGACACGCGCACCGAGCGCGGTTATCTCGACCTGCTCGCCGGCCGCCTCGGACTGCCGGACGCCCTGGTCGATCATGTCGAGGCGACGGTTTCGGCGGCCAAGGTGCCGGCGGGAACGGCGCCCAATTCGCCGTGGTGATTCGGCGTGGTAAACGTCCTTCGGGGAGGCCTTGCCGGTCGTTAATCTTCCGTTAACCCAGCAAGCGCATCATTCTAATCAGTCGGACCGGCTTTTCTTCCTCCCAAGCACGGTTCAGATCGGGGCGGTCGCCAATGGCCGCCCTTTTTGTTGGCCTTTTCTTTATTGCCAACAGCGGCTTGCCATGACCCCAGGCATTTGCGATGCCACGTCTTTCCATCCATGACCGGAGGACGGCGATGACAGCCATAGCAGAGAAGACCGCCATCGTTACCGGCGCCGGCACCGGCATCGGCAAGAGCGTCGCGACGGCGCTGCTCAAGGCAGGCTGGAACACGGTGTTCTGCGGCCGCCGCAAGACGCTGCTGGATGAGGCGATCGCAGAGGCGGGGAAGACGCAGGCCAAGGCATTGGCCATCGCCTGCGACATCAGCAAGGCCGAGGAAGTCGACGACATGTTCGAGACCGTGCTCGAAGGCTTCGGCCGCGTCGACCTGCTCTTCAACAATGCCGGCATGGGCTACAAGTCGACGCTGATCGACGAGATCCCGGTCGAGGTGTGGAACGATGTCGTGGGCGTCAATCTCACCGGATCGTTCCTGTGCGCCCGCGCGGCCTTCGGCGCCATGCGAAGGCAAAAGCCGATGGGCGGCCGGATCATCAACAACGGCTCGGTGTCGGCCTATGCGCCACGCCCGGGCTCCGCGCCCTACACGGCGACCAAGCACGCGATCACCGGGCTCACCAAGACGCTGGCGCTCGACGGCCGGCCCTTCGACATCGCCTGCGGCCAGATCGACATCGGCAATGCGCTGACGGAGATGGCGCAGCCGATGACGGTGGGCGTGCCGCAGGCCAATGGCTCGATCGCCGCCGAGGCGGTGATGGATGTGCAGCGCGTCGCCGACGCGGTGCTGCATATGGCCAGCCTGCCGCTCGACGCCAATGTGCTGTTCATGACGGTGATGGCGACGAAGATGCCATTCGTTGGGCGCGGATGAGCGCTTGATCGATCACTTGTTCAGGAACGCCTCGATCCGCTCCAGCGCGCGCAGGATGTTCTCCTCCGAATTGGCGTAGGAAAGCCGGATATAGCCTTCGCCGAGCACGCCGAAATCGGGGCCGCCGATGAGCGCCACGCCGGCGTCTTCCAACAGCGCCGAGGCAAGCTTCTTGGCCTTCCAGCCGGTCTTCGAGACATTGGGGAAGGCATAGAAGGCACCTTTAGGCGTGATGCAGGAAATGCCCGGGAGCGCGTTCAGCCCTTCGACCACGATCTTCCTGCGATTGTCGAAGGCGCGCATCATCTTCTCGACATCGTCCTGCGGGCCGTCGATCGCGGCGATGCCGGCGAACTGGCTCGGCGCGTTGACGCAGGACCAGCAGTTCACCGCCAGCTTGCGCACCTTGTCATAGAGATGCGCGCCCTTGTCGCCGTTCGGCCAGATCGACCAGCCCATGCGCCAGCCGGTCATCGCCCAGGTCTTCGACCAGCCGTTGAGCACGATCAGCCGGTCGCGGATCTCGGGGAAATTGAGTAGCGAGCAGTGGGTCTCGCCGTCATAGGTCATGACGTCGTAGATCTCGTCCGACATGATGGCGACCTCAGGATGTTTCTCCAGGCCCTTGACCAGCTTCTCGATCTCGGCCCGCGGGGTGACGCCGCCGGTCGGATTGGCGGGCGAGTTGAGGATCAGCAGCCTGGTCCTGGGCGTGATCAGCGCCAGCGTCTCGTCGGCCGAGAAGGCAAAGCCGTTCTCCTCACGGATCGGCACCGGCACCGGGGTGGCGCCGGTGAACTCGATCATCGAGCGGTAGATCGGAAAGCCGGGATCGGGGTAGAGGATCTCGGTGCCGGCCTCGCCGAACATCAGGATCGCGGCGAACATGGTCGGCTTGCCGCCGGGCAGGATCATCACGTTCTCGGGCGACACCTCGACGCCGGTGGTGGTCAGCGTGCGGCGCACGACGGCCTCGCGGGTAGCCAAGAGGCCGTTTGCCGGCGTGTAGCCATGGTGGCCGTCGCGCAGCGCCTTGATCGCCGCCTCGACGATGTGCTGCGGCGTCTTGAAGTCGGGCTGGCCGATGCCGAGGTTGACGATATCGCGACCCTGATGGGCAAGCGCGGTAGCCCTCGCCAGCACCGCGAAGGCATTTTCCTCGCCGAGACGGTCGAAGGCCGCGATCGTGTGGAGCATTTTTCCCGTTCCTGTGGTTCTTTCTGTGAGCGAGCGTTTTTGTGACCGTCCGCAGGCAAAAGTCAAACGGATTGGAATGGCCGTGTCGGAAGATCTGAAGAATTGGCAGCCGCGCCCGCGGCCGGAGCGCAAAGCGATAGAGGGACGCACGGTCAGGCTCGAGCCGCTGAGCGCAGCAAGGCATGGCGATGGTCTTTACGAAGCGTCGTCGGTTCCCGACGCCGGCGGACGTTTCGCCTGGCTGCCGGACTATCCGCCGGAGACCCGCGCGGCCTTCCAGCCTTGGCTGGACAAGGCCGAAGCGAGCGAGGACCCGCTGTTCTTCACTGTCATCGACAAGGCGAGCGGCAAGATCGCGGGTCGTCAGACGCTGATGCGCATCGACGCCGCCAACGGCGTCGGCGAGATCGGCAACATCTATTGGGGTCCGCTGATCTCGCGCAAGCCGGCCGCGACCGAGGCGCAGTTCCTGTTTGCGAAATATCTCTTCGACGATCTCGGCTACCGCCGTTACGAGTGGAAGTGCAACAACCGCAACGAGCCCTCGAAGCGCGCCGCCGAGCGCTTCGGCTTCAGGTTCGAAGGCATCTTCCGACAACACCTTGTGGTCAAGGGTGAAAACCGCGACACGGCGTGGTATTCGATCATCGACAAGGAATGGCCGACCTTGCGCAAAGCCTATGAGGGCTGGCTCGATCCGGCGAATTTCGATGGCGAAGGCGGCCAGAGGCGGCGGCTTGAGGATTTCCGCGCTGATTTCGGCGCGTGACAGGAGTTCAGCGATGGCGCATGACCACGCTTCGCACGATCACGGCCCGGCCGGTGCGGGCCATGTGCATGGCTCGACCGACAAGAAACGGGTGCTGATCGCGACCTGCCTGACCGCGGGCTTCATGGTCGCCGAGGCGCTGGGCGGCTGGCTGACCGGATCGCTGGCGCTGGTTGCCGATGCCGGGCACATGTTGGCCGACGCCATCGCGCTCGGTCTTGCCTGGTATGCCTTCCACCTGACAGGCCGTCCGGCCACCGGCCGCCTCACCTATGGCTTCGCCCGCGTGAAGACGCTCGTCGCCTACACCAACGGCATCGCCATCTTCGTCATCGCGCTCTGGATCGTCTACGAGGCCTGGGGGCGGCTGATGAATCCGGCACCGGTGCTCGGCGGGCCGATGCTGGTGGTGGCGGTCGCAGGCCTTCTGGTCAACATCGCCTCCTTCTTCGTGCTGCATGGCGGCGATCGGGAAAGCCTCAACATGCGCGGCGCCATCCTGCATGTGCTGGGCGACCTGCTTGGCTCGGCCGCGGCAATCGCGGCAGCCCTCATCATCCTGGCAACCGGCTGGACGCCCATCGATCCGATCCTGTCGGTGCTGGTGTCGTTGCTCATTCTCTCGACGGCATGGTCGCTGATGCGCCAGGCGGCCCACGTCCTGCTCGAAGGCGTGCCGGCCAGCCTCGATCGCGACCTGATCGCCAAGGACATCGAAGGCGCTGTCAAGGGCGTGCGCGAGGTGCACCATATGCATGTCTGGTCTCTCGACGGGACCTCCAACATGGCGACGCTGCATGCTTGCCTGAATGACGGCGTCGATGCGCATGTGGCGGTGAGCGCCATCAAGAAACGGCTTGCGGCCGAGCATGGCATCGAGCATGCCACTGTCGAACCCGAATTCGGCCAATGCGCGGACAGCCATGACGAGCACGACCACCATCATGATCACGACCATGCGCATGATGCGCCGCGCGATCGCCGGCACTATCACTGATCGCGGCGTGATGATGAACCCGAACAGCCTCGAACTGAAGAACGCCAGCTGATGGATCGTGACACAAAGAACGCGGCGACCGCTGCGGCCGTGATACTGCTCGTGTTCGGTCTCGCGGCCTATTTCCTGCCGGCCATCATGCTGGCCGCGGGCAAGGTGTCGACGGTGCTCGCGGCCGTCATCGCCGCGATCTTCATGGTCGGTCTGTTCGTCGTCCTGTGGCTGCGCGGACGCAGCCAGCGCAAGAAAGGTCTCTGAAGATGAGAATACTGATCACGGGCGCGGCCGGCATGGTCGGCCGCAAGCTTATCGCGCGGCTCGCCAAGGACGGCGCCTTGCGCGGGCGAAAGATCACGGCGCTCGACCTGCATGACATCGTGGCGCCGCAGGCGCCGGCGCTCGCCGGCGTCGATGTCTCGATCCATACCGGCGATCTTTCCGCGCCCGGCGCCATGTCCGCTCTCGTGGCTCCGCGCCCGGATGTGATCTTCCATCTGGCGGGCATCGTCTCAGGCGAGGCAGAGGCTAATTTCGACCTCGGCTATCGCGTCAATCTCGACGGCACGCGCACCCTGTTCGACGCCGTGCGGCTGGCGGCATTCGCGCCGCGCCTCGTCTTCACCTCGTCGATCGCCGTGTTCGGCGCGCCGTTTCCGGACGTCATCCCGGACGAATTCCATCCGACGCCGCTCACCTCCTACGGCACGCAGAAGCAGATGAGCGAAGCGCTGCTCGCCGACTATACGCGGCGCGGCTTCTTCGACGGCATCGGCATCCGGCTGCCGACGATCTGCGTTCGCCCCGGCAAGCCGAACAAGGCGGCGTCGAGCTTCTTCTCAGGCATCATCCGCGAGCCGCTCGCCGGGCAGGAGGCGATCCTGCCGGTGCCGCGTTCGGTGCTGCATACCCATGCCAGCCCGCGCTCGGCGGTGAATTTCCTCATCCATGCGGCCGAGATCGACGGCGACAAGGTCGGCCCGCGCCGCAACCTCACAATGCCGGGCGTCGCCGTCACGGTCGGCGAGCAGATCGAGGCGCTGCAGCGCATCGCCGGCGCCGAGGTCGCGCAGCGGATTCGCGAGCAGCCCGACGAGACCATCTGGGCGATCGTCAAAGGCTGGCCGACGCGCTTCGAGGCGAGGCGGGCGCGGGAATTGGGGTTTGCCGCCGAAAGCAGTTTCGACGAAATCATCCGCGCGCATATCGAGGATGAGCTCGGCGGGAAGATCGCCTGACGTCTGTCCCAGGTGATGCAGGGCTGACCCGAAGCTCAATACAGCTTTGGGCACTGGTCAGGCGCCGCCTGACAGGCTGGCCGACAACAGCAGCAGGCCGACCAGGAAGATGAAGGCGGCGCCGCCGATCTCGACGATGGAATGGATGCGGTTGCCGAGGCGTCCGTCGCCGGCGAAATAGACCGCCCAGTTCTTCGCCAGCACTGCGATCGTCGCCAGCGCCGAGACGGTGATCGCGGTGCCGATCGACATCGCCAGCACCGACAGCAGTCCGCCGACCCACAGGCCGTTGAGCAGCGCGAAGCTCAGCACGATCAGCGCGCCGGAGCAGGGGCGGATGCCGACGGCGGCCACCGCCGACCAGGCCGTGCGCCAGTCGAAGCGGTCGCCCGAAAGCATCGCCGGGTCCGGCGCATGCGAATGACCGCAGGCGTCGCAGACTTCGCCTGGGGCGTGGTCGTGGTGGTCGTGATCAATGTGATCGTGACCGTGCGAATGATCATGATCGTCATGCACGTGCAGTGCATGCGCACGGGCGTGCGAGTGGCCCGCGTGCCCGCCATGCGAATGACCGGCATGAGCGGCTGACAGGCTGTAGGCAGGCGTCCTGCCGAACAGGCGCAGGATCGACGGCCCGAGCTTGCGCCATAACAGCCAGGCGCCGAACAGCGTCACCAGCACGTAGCTCGAGATTTCGAGGAACCAGGCCGCGTCGGTCATCGAGATCGCGGTGCCGCGCAGCACGAAATAGGCGAGCATCATGACGACCACCGCCGTCAGGCCCTGCAGCATCGCCGAGACGAAGGAAAGCATGATGCCGCGTCTCAACGCCACTTCGTTGGCGACCATATAGGAGGAGATCACCGCCTTGCCGTGGCCGGGGCCGGCGGCGTGGAAGATGCCATAGGCGAAGGACAAGCCGATCAGCAGCCAAAGCTTGCTGCCGTCCTGGCGCATCGCCTTCATGGCGGCCGCCAGCGAATGGTAGAACTCCTGCTGACGCAGATTGATCCACATCAGGATATGAGCGAACGGACCGGTGGTGGTGGGCGCTATGCCGTCATTGGTGCCGATGCCGAGCGAGCTTTGCGCATGCGCCGCGACAGGCAGATGGCTCACAATCAAGGCAGCGGCCAAGAGCCCGAGGGCCAAGCGGATATTCGTGGGATGCCCCACGAATATCCGCTTGGATTCCCTTGTTTGTCGCAGGTTCCGATCGCAAAACCGTGAGACACTTTTGCGGAACCTGCTTGCGCGCAGCGACGGTTTCATCACCAAATCATCCTTTCGGCGGGCAGTTCAACTCGAGCTTGGTGGCGAAAATCTTGCTCATGTTGGTGCCTGTCGGATCGTTGAAGAACGCCTCCGTCAGGGTCTTCTGGTTTTCCTTGATCGCCTCGTCAGGATCGGGCCGGATGACCTTTTTGGTGCAGGTCGATGGCAGGCCTTCGACGGCAAGGTTCGCGTCGTCGGTGAAGTCGATCGCCGTATAGAAGGTCGGATCGTAGACGCCGATGTCGACCTTGCCGGCGAGCTTGATCGGCGTCTTCGGCTGCGACTCGAACAGGATGATCAGCTGGTCGTTGTCGAAGTTCGCCATCAGATGCGGCGGCGGCACCATCGGCACGTCTTTGCCATCTTGGGTGACGAGCTGGAAGTAATTGAACTCGGCAAGCGAGGAATGGACGGTGTCGGCCACTTCCTTGAGCTCTTTGTCATCAAGTTTCAGATCGGAGTTCTTGTCGAACTCCATCATCACCGTACTCGAAAAAAGGTCGTCGAAGCGCCAAAGGTGGCGCAGCGCCGTCACACTTTGGTGATCCTGGCTGAGGATCACGTCGAGGCGAGCCTCGGCGAAGACATGCGGGTGCACCTCGGCCTGCTCGATCGAGGCGAACGTGGCCACTATGGCCGAAGCCAGCATGGCTGCTTGCCGTTTCAGATGCATTCCGGGCCGCGATTCCATCGACTTCGGGAGTGAGGGCCCGAGAGTTAACATAAAGGGGGCGAAATTGGGACGCGGGTTATCACGCTGCGTCGCGCGTCTTGAACCACTGCACCAGGAAATCGACGAGGACCCTTACCTTGGCCGGCAGATAGCGGCGATGCGGGTAGACGGCGAAGATGCCGGTGCCCGCCAGGAGACGATCGTCGAGCGCGGTGACCAGCTTGCCGGATGCGACGTCGGGGGCGGCGACGAAATCCGGCAGCATGGCAAAGCCCAGGCCGGAGAGCGCGGCGGCTCTCGCCACGATCGGGCTGTTGACCTCGATCGGGCCCGAAACGGCGACGCTGATGGAGTCCTCGCCCTCGCCCTTGAAGCGCCAGTTGGACAGCGAGCGGCCGTTGGTGTCGACGATGCAGGGCATGTTGGCGAGATCCTGCGGACGTGTCGGCTTGCCATGCTTGGCCATCAGCTCCGGCGACGCGCAAAGCCTGACCGAGAACGGCGCCAGCCGTCTGGCGATCAGCGAGGAGTTCTCCAGCCGCGAGATGCGCACGGCAAGGTCGAAACCTTCCTCGACGAGGTCGACGAAGCGGTCGTCGAGATGGATGTCGAGCACGATGTCGGGATGCTGCCTGGCGAAGTCGACCAGTGACTGGCCGATCGGGGCATCGGCGAAGGTGCGGGCGGCCGACAGCTTGATCCTGCCGCGAACGTCGCCGGAAGACTGGCGCACAGCCTCGGCGAGGCTGTCGACCTCGCGCACGATCTCGGAGGCGCGCTGATAATAGGTGTGGCCGGCTTCGGTCAGCGAGAACTGGCGCGTGGTGCGGTTCAAGAGCAGCGCGCCGAGCTCGTCCTCCAGCTCGCGCACATATTTCGACAACAGCGCCTTGGAGCGGCCGATCTTGCGCGCCGCGGCCGAAAAGCCTTCCGCCTCGACCACGTCGATGAAGGCGCGCATGCGCGTCAATGTATCCATGGTCAGACCTTTCGTGCCGCGTCGAGAATCCTGCGGCCGAGCCGTATCAGGGCAACGTCGCTGCCGGAAGGGCCGAGCAGCGAAAGGCCGAAGGGCGCGCCGTCGACGGAGCCGATCGGCAAGGTGATCTGCGGAAAGCCCGAGAGACCGGAAAGACACAAGAGATGCAGCGCCCTTTCGCGATAGGCCTGGAACTGTTCGGGCGTGCTTGAAGCGAGCGGCGCCGCGCCGGGAACGGTGGGCAGCACCAGAAAGCCGTTGTTGCCGAGCAGCGCCGCGAATTCTGCCCGGAACGCCAAGCGGCGCGCGGCTTCGTTGGCGGCAGTCTTGGCGTCGATGGTGCGGCCGAAGCCGAAACGCTCCTCGACGCCCGGGCTGAGCCGGCCGCCGGCCGAAATCCAGGGACCATGCTCGCGCCAGGCCTCGAAGGCCTGCAGGCGGCGGAAGCACCAGTAAAGCTCGTCGGGGAACGAAGCGAAGGCGTATTCGGTCTCCGCGGGCTGGCCGACGACGGGGGCCGCCGACGCCTTCATACGCGCATATTCGGCGGCTTCGGCCGGACCGGTGACGAAGGCGTCAAGCCAGCGGATCGACAGCGGCCGGTTGAGCGGGTGCTGGTGCGGGTCGCGGCCAAGCAGCAGCTTGCCGACCGCCTCATAGGTTTCGATGTCGTCGGCGAACCAGCCGAAAGTGTCGAAGCTCGATGCCAGCTTCATCGCGCCGTCGAGCGGAATGCGGCCATGGCTGGTGCGCAGTCCGATCAGGCCGCAGAAGCTCGCCGGCGCGCGGATCGAGCCGCCGGTGTCGGAGCCGGTGGCGATATTCGCCAGCCCGCCGGCAACCGCGGCCGCCGAGCCGGAGGAGGAGCCGCCGGTGACGCGATCGGGCGCGGCGGGATTGACCGGATAGGGGAAATGCGCGTTCTGGCCGAACAGCGAGAAGGCCAGCTCGTCGGTCTGGGTCTTGCCGACGAATCGCGCGCCGGCGTCGAGGATCGTCTGCACCGCTTGCGCCGTGCGCGAGGCAGCGTGCGCCTCCTCGAATTTTTGCGGGTTGCCGCAGCCTGTGCGGTAGCCGGCAACGTCATAGATGTCCTTGACGGCCAGGCGAAGGCCTGCGAGCGGGCCCAATTCCGCATTCGCTACAGGCATTTGGCGCAGATCGAGGAAGGCGTTGAGCGGTGCTTGGGTTCCTGGCATCGTTCGATATCCGGATACAGTGCGGCAAGCATTGTTCGATGCCAGAAATTTTACAACCTGCGCTTACGATTTTTATTGATTGTGAAATCCTTCGCTCCTATATCGCGCTTGCCCAAAGTCGCACGTGCCTGTGGGTGTCCGCCGATCCTCGAATGGTGAGGGCAATCGGTAAGGTAACTGGAGCCAACCCCTCCAGTCGGTCAGTGGCCAACCACAAGACCGAGGACACCTTGAAGCAACGACGGTGCGGGCCTTTCTGGTTCTCTTCCGGTTGTCCAAAGACCGGGGTTACTAAAGAGGCACACCTTCATTGCCGGCAGTGCGGACGGGTCTCCCATCCAAGCCAAGGCAGACAAAGCGAACCGAGGCCGGGCAAGGCCAAGGTTCATCGCCGCGAGACGGCATTTCATGGTTCCGGGGTCTCCACCGGCTGGTCCCATGGATTTGACGTCCCGCCTTTGTCCACCGCGTGCTCGCGAGGCCGACAGCCCGCGTCCCGCAGCCTTATTGCACGCCGAAAGGCGTTATGGAGAGACCCGATGGCCACCCAGCGCATCCTTGATTTCCTCGCCACCCGACGTCCGAACGGCCCTTGCCTCGTCGTCGACCTCGATGTCGTGCGCGACAATTTCCGCGCCTTCGAGAAGGCGTTGCCCGATTCCAAGATCTACTATGCGGTGAAAGCAAACCCGGCGCCGGAAATCCTGCGCCTGCTTGCTGCGATGGGCTCGTCCTTCGACACCGCATCGGTTGCCGAGGTCGAGATGGCGATGGATGCCGGCGCGCCGGCGGACCGCATTTCCTTCGGCAACACCATCAAGAAGGAGCGTGACATCGCACGCGCCTACCAGCTCGGCATTCGCCTTTTCGCGGTGGACTGCGTCGAAGAGGTCGAGAAGATCGCGCGTGCCGCTCCCGGCTCGCGCGTGTTCTGCCGCGTGCTGACCGACGGCGAAGGCGCGGAATGGCCGCTGTCGCGCAAGTTCGGCTGCGTGCCGGCGATGGCCGTCGACGTGCTGCGTCATGCCAAGGGCCTCGGCCTCGATGCCTATGGCGTTTCGTTCCATGTGGGCTCGCAGCAGACCGACCTGTCGGCCTGGGATCGCGCGCTGGGCGACGCCAGGAAGGTGTTCGCGACGCTCGCCGAGGAAGGCATCGTCTTGAAGATGGTCAACATGGGCGGCGGCTTCCCGACCCGTTACCTGAAGGACGTGCCGGCGGCCCAGGCCTACGGCCAGGCGATCTTCTCGGCCCTGCGCAAGCATTTCGGCAACGCGCTGCCCGAGACGATCATCGAGCCGGGACGCGGCATGGTCGGCAATGCCGGCGTCATCAAGTCGGAAGTCGTGCTGATCTCGAAGAAGGCCGACAACGACAATGTGCGCTGGGTGTTCCTCGACATCGGCAAGTTCGGCGGTCTCGCCGAGACCATGGACGAGGCGATCCGCTATCCGCTGGTCACCCGCCATGACGGCTCGGAGACCGCGCCCTGTGTGCTCGCCGGCCCGACCTGCGATTCGGCCGACGTGATGTATGAGAAGACACCTTATCCGCTGCCCTTGTCGCTGACCATCGGCGACGAGGTGCTGATCGAAGGCACCGGGGCCTACACGACCACCTATTCGGCGGTCGCCTTCAACGGCTTCGAACCTCTCCGATCCTACGTGATCTGAGCATTTCGCAAGAAACCGCTCAGGTCAAACCGGCGCGGGCGCCTTCGCCCGCCCGGGCTCGCTTGTGGGACAGATCTCCGCTCGTGAAGGATCGCGGATATGGAATACCTGACCAAATCGGCCTTCGCGGCCACTGAAATTGCCCCCTCGTCCGGACCGTTGGCTGAGCTTTTCTCCGCGGGGGAGAACGGCTCGACGTCAGTGCTTCTTGGCGCATTTTCTTACGGCGAACCCGTTTCCACTTCGCCTGAAAATGCGTTTGCGCCCTCCCTGGCCCTGCGGGCACAGGCTGGCTCGCGCGGCGCACCGGACGAGGGGGCCGCCCAGGCGCCGGCCTTCGTCATTCTTGGCGAAGGCGCGGGCGACGTCGCGGCGCGCGAAGCGCTGCTCGACCGCGCCATGGGGCCGAAGCGCAAGAAGAAGTCATCCGAGAAGCTGCGGCGCGGCCGCCGGCCCTCGGAAGGCCTGGCCTTTGTCGCCCGCGATGCGTCGGGCGCGGTCGTCGGCACGGTGCGGCTGTGGGATGTGAGGTTGGGGGAGGGCGGTCCGGCTGCGCTGCTGCTCGGCCCGCTCGCGGTCGAGCCGGGATTGAAGAGCGGCGGCATCGGCTCGGCGCTGATGCGGCATGCGCTCGCCGAAGCGGCGCGGCTCGGCCATGGCGCGATCCTGCTCGTCGGCGATGCGCCCTATTACGGGCGGTTCGGCTTCTCAGCCGACCGCACGGGGGCGCTTGCCATGCCTGGCCCCTATGAGCGGCACCGGCTTCTGGCGCTGGAACTGCAGGAAGGCGCGTTGGACGGCGCCAAAGGCACGATCAAGGCCGCCGGCCGCAAGATCAAAGGACAGGCGCTGGGTTTCGTCGCCTGAAGCCTTTGTTTTCACGCAATTCCGGACGGAAAACCGCTACGCACTTTTCCTGGAATTGCTTTAGGTTCGACAAAACAGCAACGCCGCCCATCGGGCGGCGTTGCTGTTTTTGCGAAGGATCAGCCGAGCAGCTGGCTGAGCGCCATGGCGACGGTCATGTCGCCCTCGACCTTCAGCTTGCCGGACATGAAGGCCATGGTCGGATTGAGGTCGCCGGCAATCAGTGAATCCAGATCGTCGAGCGACAGCTTGACGGTGCAGTCGGTCGGCGCGTCGGTGGTCGAGACGGTCGCGCCGTCGATGACGATGACGCCGTCGCTGCCGGTGTCGAACTTGACCGAATGCTCGAAGCCGGCGCTTGCCACGCGCGACTTGATCTTGTCGGCAATCTCCTGAACGCCCATGGCGGTTCTCCTCGTTGGTTGCGTTGACGCGCACCGGCGCTTGGCCGCTGGCGAGGTAGACGCGCCGCGCTCCAGCGCGACCACAGGCGCATATAGCTTCGAGTTGACGTTTACGTCAACGCGGTCACCATGCGTCATATCGCTTGAGGGAACTGGGCCGTCTATCGCCGCCGGACGCGGCCAGGCAGTCAATGCTCCGGCGCCTGGAAAGGCTTGGTCATCGCCGCCGCGGTGTCGCCGGCATTCTTGCGGCGCCGAAGCGCGTTGTCGCGGATATCGTCCTTGGACAGGAAGTTGACCTGGTCGATCAGCACCTCGTGCACCAGCTCGACGCCGACGCGGGTGTTGATGGTGTCGCGGATCGACTTGCGGAAAGCGTCGAGATCGATCGATTCCTTCTTGGTGAAATCGATCTGCGGGTTGGAATAGAGATAGGAATAGACCTGGTCGGTCATCAGCGCCTGCGCCGGGATCGACAGCTTCTTTATCTGGTCCGGCTCCACCGTGTAGACGAGCTTGGTGAGGAAATAGCCCTCGATCGTCCCGTCGCGCAGCAACGGCACCGAGATCATGTCGGTCTTGACATAGTCGAGGCCGCCCAGCATCGGCTTCGGCGGCTCGGCCGCGCCGCGCTGGCCCGCCGCCTGGAAGGAATAGAAGACCGCGCCGAGCGTCACGGCGCAGATCCACAGCGCGGCGGCGATGAATTTTATCACCGGGTCTGTCCTTGCGCCTCGATCATCTCATCAGGCTCGCGCCATTCCGAACTCACCGGCCGAATAGGTGCCGTCGGTATCGGCGCGCTGGATGGCGTTCCTCAAAAGCGTGGCGACTTCGTTGACCGCGTTGAGATGGGCAAGGATCGCCGCCTCGTTCCTGGCCAGCTTCTGGCGCAGCCGCAGCAGGCCTTCGCGATGCTGCTCGAGGAATTCGATCTCGTTGGCGCCCTTCATGGCGCGGTTCAGCTCGTAGAGATACCGGCTCTTGCGCGCGTTCGAGGCCTTGAGATCATAGGCCGTTCCGCTGCGGATGCCGGCGGTTTCCTCGTCCACGACTTCCTCGATGCGACCGATGATGGCGGCGAGGTTGCCGGGTCGCGCGGCGGCGGGCGCCTCCATTGCGCTGGTGCGTGCGGGAAGGTTGGAAAGCTCCGTTTGGTCGGCCATGTAGGTCCCTAGATCTTGATATCTGTTTTTATGATCGTCTCGTCGCCGGTCATCGACCGTGCTGCTTTGCGCTCAAGCTCCTCGATCATCGAGGTCGAAAGCCGGGTCTGCCGGTCGATCTCGGTTTTCTGCGCTCCACCGGCAATGGGGCCGACCGGCACCTTGTGCTTGCCGTCGAGATAATGGTCGGCAAGCATCGATCTGGCGATGCCGATGCCGCCATGCGCGGCCATGACATCGGCCACCTTTTCGGCGAGCTGCGACTTCCACATGTCGCCGGCCAGGCCCTTGCCGTAAACACCCTCGGTGTCCTTGGGCATCATGTTCTGGATGAAGGTGGTCAGCACCATCGCCTCGAAGCGCTGGAACTTCTTCGCCGGATTGGCGGCTTCCGCCTTGTCGGCCGTTGCGCGCGAGAGAATGGAGCCGGCATCGACCGTCGCGGATGAATCGACAGAGAAAGGCGCCGAGGTGCCATTCGCCCTTCTCGCGAGCGCCGCGCGTGCGGCCTCGACATCGGCCGGCTCCGCTGCGCGGGCAACGTCCATGACGATGTCGCTGGGTGGGGAAATGGCCAAGAAAGTCCGCCCTTTGTCGGTTTTGTTAGTTGCACAATGACTGAAGAAGCTTGTGGCAGGCTTGCGATGATCAGCCGTCGGAGGTTCGCTTCTGCATGATCAGATCGAGCCGCTCGCGGTCGGAGCGTTCGCGCTCGTCGCGGCGGCGCTGGTCCTTGTAGGCGCGCTCGACCATGTTGGTGCGCGCCGTCGCAGTGGCGATCAGCGCCGCTTCCTGGCGGGCGTTATCGACGTTCTGTTGCTGCCGGCCGAGCGCGTCGGTGATGCGCCGGTGGTAGAGCGCGGGAAAGAGGCCGGCCAGCGAGCTGTCGGTGTCGAAGCGCTCGATCAGCTCCTTGGCCTCCGCTTCAGCCTTGACGGCGGCGGCGAGGAAGCCGGCGTGGCGGGTCTCGTGCAGCGCCTTCAACTGCTCCTGCACCTTGACCAGTTTCTTCAGGCGGTCCTTTCGCGCGGTCATGGAGCCTATCTCGCCAGGGTGAGGTCGACGAAGCCGTCGACGAACAGCGACAGCAAGGTGCCGACGGCGAAATAGAAGATGATCATTCCGCCGGCGATGACGAAGGGCAGCGAAATGAAATAGACCGGGATCTGCGGCGTCAGCTTGTTGACGAAGCCGATCGTCAAATTGACCAGGATGGCATAGGCGACGAAGGGACTGCCGAGGCGGATGACCAGAAAGAAGGCGTCGGACACCGTGTCGGTGACGTCGACCAGCGCCGCCTGCGGGTTGAAGAACACGTTGACCGGAGCGACCGTGTAGGAGGCGACGAGCGCCTTGACGATCTCGTGGTCGAAGTCGAAGACGAAGAGCAGAAGCAGCGCCGAGAACGAGATGATGGCGGCAAGCGCCGCCTGCGGTTCCGGCTCCTCGATCGCCGGTCCGCCCGAGCCGCCATAGCCGATCAGCATGGCGATGGCCGAGCCCATGAAGCGCAGCGCCTCCATGTAGAGCCTGGCCATGGCGCCGATCAGGCCCCCGACCAGGAGCTCGGAGACGATCATCGGCGCCAGGACCTGCGGGCGCGGATCGACGAACGGGTAGATGCGGTCCCACAGGAAAGCGAGCAGGCCGCCGGTGGCGGCGAGCGAAACGAACAGCCGGATCTGCAGCGGCACGCGGGCGCTGGACAGCCCGGGCATCAGCATGAAGCAGGCGCCGATACGGCAGAAGGCGAGGAAGGCGGCGATGACGACGCCTTGCGAGAGCGCGTTCACGAGATCGTTCCGAGCACCTTGATCTCGACGCCCTTGGCGATCTCGACATGGCTGAGAACGGGAAGCGTCGTGAACAGCCGCTCGATGATCATGCGCACATAGGGACGGGCGTCGGGCGCGGTGACGAGCACAAAACGCTCGCCGGCCTCGAGATGCTTGCGGATCGCCTTGGTGGCGTCCTGGCCGAATTCCTCGAGCTGACGCGGATCGATGTCGAACTCGCGTACCTCGCCCTTGGCGTCGCGCTTGAGGCTCTGATGGAAGGCCAGGTCCCAGCGGTTGCCCAGGCGCAGCACCTTGAGCGTGCCGCCTTCGGAGAGGTCGCCGCAGATCTGCTGCGCCATGCGGATGCGCACGTGCTCGACGATCTGCTCGGTGCGGCGCACATGCGGCGCGATCTCGGCGATCGCCTCGATGATCAAATGCAGGTTGCGGATCGAGACGCGCTCGGCGAGCAGCAGCTTCAGCACGGCCTGCAGGCCTGGATAGGAGATGTGCGAGGTGCATATCTCGTCGGCGAGCTTGCGGTATTCCGGGTCGAGCCGCTCCAAGAGCGCCTTCATGTCCTTGTAGGACAGAAGCTGCGGCAGGTTGTTGCGGATCACCTCGGAGAGATGCGTGAGCAGCACCGACATGTTGTCGGCGAAGGTGAAGTTCTCGCGTCTCAGATCCTCGGCGAAGGTTTCGAGCACCGAATAGGCGCGCATGCCGAAGGCCGGTTCGCGGATTTCCTCGCCGGGAATTTCCGGCACGCCGCGCGTGCCGAGCAGCACCATGATCTCGCCGACGCGCATCTGGTATTCGGCGACCACCGTGCCGTGCACCTTGATCTGATAGCTCTTCGGCGGGATGGCGAAGTCGTCGGCGACGCGCACCTCCGGCACCACGAAGCCATATTGCTGGGCGAATTTCTTGCGCATCTTCGACATGCGGAACACCAGTTCCTGGTGCGCCACCATCAGCCTGGTCGAAAGCTGCTTGCCGATCAGAAGCTCGATCTCGGCGGTGACCAGCGAGGCCTTGACCGAGTTCTTCTCCTCCTCGACCTTGTTCGCCTTTTCCTGCGTCTTCAGGGCTTCGGCGGCGGCGCGCTCGCGGCTCTGGCGCAGCGGGATGATGTAGCCGAGGCCGGCCATGCCGCCGGCAAGCGCGAAGAACGGGAACAGGGGCAGGCCGGGCATCAGGCCGAGGATGACCAGCAGCGAGGCCGCGACGTAGAGCGCGCGCGGATGCGCGCCGAGCTGGCCGAACACCGCCTGGTTGGTCGAGCCGCGCGTGCCGCCCTTGGAGACGAGCATGCCCGCGGCGAGCGAGACGATAAGCGCCGGGATCTGGGTGACAAGGCCGTCGCCGACCGACAGCTTGATGAAGACGTCGGCCGCCTGGCCAAGGCCCATGCCGTGGCGCAGATAGCCGATGGCGATGCCGCCGACGATATTGATGGCGGTGATGATCAGGCCGGCGATGGCGTCGCCGCGCACGAATTTCGAGGCGCCGTCCATCGAGCCGAAGAAGGAGCTCTCCTCCTCCAGCTCGCGGCGGCGCAGCTGCGCGGTCTTCTCATCGATCATGCCGGCGGAAAGGTCGGCGTCGATCGACATCTGCTTGCCGGGAATGGCGTCGAGCGTGAAGCGCGCGCCGACCTCGGCGATACGGGTCGCGCCCTTGGTGATGACGATGAAGTTCACCACGATCAGGATCATGAAGACGATGAGGCCGATGACGAAGTCGCTCGACATCACCAGCTTCGAGAAGCCCGAGATGACATAGCCGGCGGCATGCGTGCCCTCGTTGCCGTGCGACAGGATCATGCGCGTGGTAGCAATGTTGAGCGATAGCCTGAGCATGGTGGCGATGAGCAGCACGGTCGGGAAAGATGAGAAGTCGAGCGGCCGCTGGATCCACAGCGCCACCATCAGGATCAGCACCGAAAGCGCGATCGAGAAGGCGAGGCCGATATCGATCAGGAAGGCCGGAATCGGCAGGAACAGCACCGCCAAGATGAAGACGATGCCCAGCGCGAAGAAGATGTCGCGGCCGTTCTTGACCGCCAGGCCGGACGGTAGTGTTTCGCTGATCGCCATGTCGTCCTCAAAATCCAGGCCGTCCGCCACGCACAGGACAGGCCCTCGACCGTAACCCTCCAAGCTTGCGCGAAGGTGGGAGAGCGGCTACGGCGCCTGAGCCACCTATCGGAAGGAAATCGCATGCTCCTGATCATCGGCACGATCCGCTTGCCACGCGACAGGCTCGAACAGGCAAAGCCGGCGATGCAGCGAATGATCTCGGCGAGCCGCGCCGAGCCCGGCTGCCTCGGCTATTCCTACGCGCAGGATGTGCTGGATGCCGGGCTCATCCATGTCTCGGAGGCCTGGAGCGACCGCGCCGCGCTCGAAGCGCATTTCAAATCGGCGCATATCGCCGAATGGCGCGCGAGCTGGGCCGAGCTCGGCATCGGCGAGCGCAAGCTCACGCTTTTCGAGACGGACGGCGGCGCGCCGACCTGATCGTGTGAGGCATTTACGGCTGTGCCGCATCCGCGGTCGCGACGGCGACCAGCCAGCGCCGCACAGCGCGTTCCTCCTCGGCGGAGAGGCCGGCGGGCGGAGCTGCTGGCGATCTTCGTCGTACAAGACGATTCCGGCCCTTTCACCATACCGGTGCCCGACTAAGTCTATCTCCTGGTCACGCGGCAAGTCTTGCTTAAGACTAATGCGGCGCAACGCCAAAATGGCGCCACATGCGGTCGGCATTGCGATTGCCACGCAAAGCCGCCGCGCGTATCAGGCACGGCAGTTCTTATCTTTCGCATACCGGCGAGCCGCTTCGTTGCCTGCCAGAAACGACCCACAAGTTTACGCCCGCCGGCTTCGCGCGGTGCTGATCAGCTCGATCCCCGTGCTCGAGGCGCGCGGCATCGTGATCGTGCTGATGGCCGGCATGGTCGGCGTCATCGCGGGCGCGCTGGTCACCGGCATGAGCGCGTTGGTGCAAGGCATGCATTACCTGCTGTTCGACGTGCAGCCAGGCGGCAGGCTTTCGGCGATGTTCTCGCTTGCCGATCCGGTGCAGGCGATGTTCCCGGCGATCGGCGGCCTGCTGCTCGGCCTTTCCCTCATCTGGCTCAGAAAGCGCAAGTTCCGCACACCTGTCGACCCGATCGAAGCCAACGCCCTCTATGGCGGGCGCATGTCGCTCACGGATACTTTCATCATCGTGGCGCAGACGATGATCTCAAGCGGCTTCGGCGCCTCGGTCGGGCTGGAAGCCGGTTACACGCAGATCGGCTCCGGCGTAGCTTCCCGACTTGCCCGCGCTTTCCGGCTGCGCCGCAACGATGTCCGCATGCTGGTCGGCTGCGGCGCGGCCGGCGCGATCGCCGCCGCCTTCGACGCGCCGCTGACCGGCGCCTTCTACGGTTTCGAGCTGGTCATCGGCATCTACTCCGTCGCCAATGTGGCGCCGGTGATGGCGGCGGCGATCGCCGCTTCGCTGACGGCGGAAATGTTCGGCGGCGTACCGTTCCCGCTGGAACTCTCAGGTCTGCCGAATCTGACCGCCGGCGAGTATGTGCCGTTCCTGCTGCTGGGGCTGCTCGGCGGGGCTGCCTCGATCGCGATCATGCATCTGGTGAGCATCGTCGAGCGGCTCTTTGTACGGTTGTCGATCGACGTATCGGTCAGGCCGTTCATCGGCGGCATCTTCGTCGGCCTGCTCGGGCTGGTCACGCCGCAGGTGCTCTCCAGCGGCCATGGCGCGCTGCACCGCGAGTTCGCCATGAATTATGCCCTTCCCGTGGTGGCGAGCGTCTTCGTGATGAAGCTGGCGGCCTCCGCCGTCTCGCTCGGCTCGGGCTTCCGCGGCGGCCTGTTCTTCGCCTCGCTGTTCCTGGGGGCCTTGCTCGGCAAGGTCTTTGCCGGCGTCATGGCGCTGACCGCGCCGTCGGCTGGCATCGACCCGGCGGTCGCCGCCGTCGTCGGCATGACTTCGCTTGCGGTGGGCGTCGTCGGCGGTCCGCTGACCATGACGTTCCTGGCGCTGGAATCCACCCGCGACCTGACGCTCACCGGCGTGGTGCTGGCCGCCTCGATCATGTCGGCGATCCTGGTGCGCGAGACCTTCGGCTACTCCTTCTCGACCTGGCGTTTCCACCTGCGCGGCGAAACGATCCGCAGCGCCCATGACGTCGGCTGGATGCGCAGCCTCACCGTCGGCACGATGATGCGCAAGGACGTCCGCACCATTCCCGCCTCGACCACGCTCTCCGAATTCCGCAAGGAGATCCCGCTCGGCTCGGCGCAGCGGGTCATCGCCGTCGAGCAGGCCGACCAATATGTCGGCATGCTGCTGGTGCCGGAACTGCACAGCGATCGCTCCGATGGCGAAATGCCGGTGAGCGCGCTCGCCCAGTTCAAGGACGCGGTGCTGGTGCCGTCGATGAATGTCCAGACCGCCGCCGAGACCTTCCAGCGCACCGGGGCCGAAGAACTTGCCGTGGTCGAGGATTTCGACGAGCGCATCGTGCTTGGCCTGCTCACCGAAAGCCATCTGATGCGCCGTTATGCCGAAGAGCTCGACAAGGCGCGGCGGGATCTTTCCGGCGAGGGCTAGTCGGTCGACGGCACAGCCACTCGCAAGCTCTACATGATCCAGAGCGCCGACTGATCGTCGACCCTTTGCACGCCGAAGCAGGCTTCGGACGACGTGCGATCAGTGATCGATCGGCCCCTTCGGCGAGACAAGCGTCGTGCCGGCGGTGGTCGGACGCTCGATCATGCGGCGCACGCGCGGCGGGTTGTCGCCGCTGTGCAGCGCGCGGATGCGTTCGCCGACCACGGCGTCGGCATGAGTGGCGCGCCGGTTGTGGCGGATATACTCGACCCAGGTCGGCGTGTGGTAGTGCTCGATCCACACCGACGGATTTTCGAGGTCGCGGGCCAAGGTCCAGTTGCGGGCGCCGTCACGGCGGCGGATGCGGCCGCGCTCGGCCATGGTCGCCAGGAATTCCGGCACGTCTTCCTCGCGGATGATGTACTCGATCATGATGGCGATCGGGCCGCTGCGCGGCTTGAGGTCGAGCGCCAGCATCGGTTCCTTGAAGCGGTTGAGCGGATCGAGGTTGAGCACCGTCTGCCGCGGCAAGGGCAGGACGAAGCCGATGGCGCCGCCGGCGAGCATCGCGACCGCCGCCGCGGTCAGCGCGCTCTCCGCGCCATGCGCGTCGGCGACGACACCCCAGATCCAGCTGCCCAGCGCGATGCCGCCGAAGGTCGCCGTCTGGTAGATCGACAGCACGCGGCCGACCACCCAGCGCGGCGTCGACATCTGCACCGTGACATTGAAATGCGAGAGCGCGATCACCCAGCAGGCGCCGCCGATGAGCAGGCCCGCCGATGTCTGCCAGGCATTGTGGCTGACTGCGGCGTTGAGGGCGCAGAGCGCGAAGCCGCTAAAGGCCATGCGCACCATCGTCTCGCTGGACAGCAGCTGCCTGAGCCGCACGCTGATCAGCGCGCCGCCGACCGCGCCGATGCCGAAGGCGCCGAGCATGATGCCGTAGGTCAGCGCATCGCCCTTGACGACATCGCGCGCCACCAGGGGAAGAAGCGCCAGCACCGCGCCGGCGCTGAAGCCGAAGGCCGAACCTCGGACCAGCACCTTGGCGATGTTGGGCGACATGGCGACATAGCGCAGACCGGCGCCCATCGCCGCGCCGAGCGACTCCCGCGGCAGGGTTTGCTCGGGCAGCGCCGGCCTCCAGCGGGCGAGCACGACGATCAGGCCGATATAGCTCACGGCGTTGACGGCGAAGGCGGCCGCCGCATCCGCGGCGGCGACGATGACGCCGCCTATGGCCGGGCCGACACTGCGGGTGATGTTGAAGCCCAGCGAATTGAGCGCGACTGCCGCCGGCACCTTGGCGCGCGGCACCATGTCGCCGACCGAGGCCTGCCATGACGGGCTGTTCAGCGCCGTGCCGCTGTCGATCAGGAAGGTGAAGGCAAGCAGCGTCCAGGGCGTCATCCAGCCTTGCCAGGTGAACAAGGTCAGCAGCGCCGAGACGACCAGCATGAAGGTCTGCGCCACCAGCATCACCTTGCGGCGGTTGAAGCTGTCGGCGATGGCGCCGGCAACGAGCGCGAACAGCATGATCGGCAAGGTGGTCGAGGCCTGGACCAGCGCCACCTGGTAGGGCGAGGTGGCGATCGTGGTCATCATCCAGGCGGCGCCCACGCCCTGGATCAGGCCGCCGAAATTCGACACCAGGCTGGCCGACCAGACGGCGCGGAAGATGCCGTGCCGGAACGGCGCCAGCGCGGAGACGCGTTCGCTTTCCGGCTCGTCGTCGATCATGGTTGCGCCTTCGTCCGCTATAGAGGCTCGCCGCGCCCGCAGGCGGGCGACTCGCCAAAGAGTGCGACCCAACAACAGGATGGCAAAGGCGAAAATGCGTCGGCGAAGCTTTAAGCCAAGCATCTGGCCTGTCTGGACCAACTTCTGGCTATGTCGCGTTTCTCGCCTCGGCATGCAGGGCCTCGGTCAGGCCGCCTGCCGTCTCGCCATTCATGTAAAGCCTGAGCAGCATTTCCATGCCGACGAGACGCAGGCGCGACGTTTCCTGGCTGCTTGCCATGTCGATCAGGTCGTCCAATTCGGAAGCAGACCATTTCATCGCGTCGCGCAGCAGGCCACCGCGCAGCAGGCCCTGCGTGCCAGCCGAAAAAGCGGCATCCATCTCGAAGCCGTTCTTTGCGGCGCGAATGTTTTCGCGCGGCAGATGGCGTTCGGCGACCTTCTTGAGCAGCCACTTGCCGGTCCCGTCGCGATATTTCTGCCGTCGCGGCAAATGAAGGGCGAAGTCGATCAGCCGGTTCTCGAGGAACGGCACCCTGAGCTCGACGGACGCCGCCATGCTCAACCGGTCGTGCCGGTGCAGCAGGTCCTGCAGGTGCGAATAGAGGTCGTAAAAACAGCTTGCCAGGAAAGCGCGATCGCCGGGCGGCGCGACACCGTCCAACCTGTCGAACAGCTTGGTCTGCAGGAAGTTCAGCTCGGGGGACAGGGCTCTGAGCGCCATGGCGCGGTCCGTCGGCGAGCCGCGACCGATCGAGTTGCGGAACGGGGCGCGGCGCAATTCAGCGAATTTGCGGTCACGCCCGGCCTTCGACCGGAACAGGCGCTGCAGCCAGGACTGGCGCCAGAGCCTGACTGTCGATGCCTGCCATTTGTAGCCGCCGAAAAGCTCGTCGGAACCCTCGCCGGTCAGCAGCACCTTAACGCCGTCGGCGCGGCACTGCTCGGCAAGCGCCAGCAGCGCCGCGTGGCTGGCATGCCAGCCGTCGGTTTCGAGGTGCCAGACCGCGCGCGGCCAGAGTTCGAGGAACCGGTCCTTGTCCAAAGGCACCCGGCGCAGGCTGACGCCGACATGCCGACCGGTCCGCTCGGCATCCTCGGCCTCGCTGCGGCCGAGCTTCGGGTCGACAACGTAACCATGCATCTCAGGCCTGAAGCGTTTGGCAAGCGCGGTGATCAGGCCGGAATCGATGCCGCCGCTGCAGGCGGTGGCAAGGCTGGTATCGGCGATGCAATGCAGCTCGACACTTTCCTCGAGCAGTGTCCGGAGCGTCGCCATATGTTCGGCGTCGGATGTCTTGTCGCCGGGGATGCGCGCGGTCTCCAGGATGTCGAGAACGTGCCAGAAGCGGCGCTTCTCGATGCCATCCGCCGTGATCTTCCAGAGGCCGGCCGGCGGCAGGCGCTCGATGCCGTCGAAGACGCTGTAGCTCGAATCGCGGCTCTGCCAAGCCAGCCGCAGCGTCAGCTCGCGCGTGTCGATCCGGCGGGTAAAGTCGTGGCAGGCGAGGATCGCCTTGTCCTCTGAGGCGAACAGCAGGCGGTCCCCGGTCTCGGCGACCGACATCGGTTTGATGCCCAGCCTGTCCCTGGCAAGCCACAAGGCGCCGGCGCTGGCATCGAAATAGGCGAAGGAGAACATGCCGTCGAACAACGGCACCGCCTTTTGCGGGCCCCAGTGATGCAGGGCCTGAAGCACCACCTCGGTGTCGGACACCGTGCGGAACGTCAGGCCTTCCGCCTCCAGTGACCTGCGCAGCGCGCGAAAATTATAGACCTCGCCATTGTAGCACAGCACACCGTCGCCGGACGCGGTCAGCATCGGCTCGCGCGCGGCGGGCGATGGGTCGATGATGGTCAGCCGGCGATGGCCGAGCGCCAGGCGGGCGTCGTTCCAGTTGCCGTGATCGTCGGGACCGCGATGCGCCAATGCCTGCATCATGCGCGCGACGTCGCGACGATCGCCGCTGCCGATCGGATCGCGCTTTCGCCAGACGCCGGCTATTGCGCACATGGCCCGCCGGCCGTTCTTGCCTGATGCATCGCTTCCTGAAAGTGGCTTAGGACAAGGGCGCCGACCGATGCCGGCGCGCTTCACAATCTAGCTGCTACAGATGCCGCTGCAAGATCACCCGGGTCGGGGCGAAAGGCTACCCGACGCTCGCCGCCTTGCGTCAGAAGCCGTGCTCGATGCGTTCGAAGATGACGTTGGTGAAGGCCGAGATCTGGCCGCCGATGAAGGGGCCGGTCAGCGCCACCACGAGCATGATGGCGACGATCTTCGGCACGAAGGTCAGGGTGATTTCCTGGATCTGGGTCAGCGCCTGGATGAGCGCGATGCCGATGCCGACGACCATCGCCACCAGCACCACGGGAGCGGAAGCGGTAAGAACCGTCCACACGGCGTACTGGACGATATCGAGGGCATCGGCCTCGTTCATGGCTGACCTCTCGCGAGCCCGCTAAAGCGGGTCGCATGAAAAACAGTTCACGCGACCTGTTTTTGTTTTGATTTAAGCATGTCTTTGCCCCGAAACCGGCCCCATTTTCGGGAGACCTGCTTATGCGGCCGGCTTGATCGACACGCCCGCGCCGACGGGAACCTGGGTGCCGTCCTGCAGCACGGCGATCAGGCCGCTGCTGGAGAGCGTCACCGAAGCCACCGTTCCGGTTGTCTTGCCGTCGGCCGAGGTGATCGAGCGGCCGATCAGCGCATCGGCCTGCGACAATGCCGAGGACTGCATGATCTGGTCGAGCTTGGTGTTGCTCTGCACCGACTGCTCGACTTGGGAGAAGGTGGCGAGCTGCGCGACATATTGCGTGGAATCCATCGGTTTGGTCGGATCCTGGTTCTTCATCTCGGCGATCAGGAGCTTCAGGAACGACTGGTAGTCAACCGCCGTCTTGGAAGTCTTCTGGCTGGCCTGGTTGGCGCCAACCGGGATCGTTGTCGTCATGTCGACGGCCATTTTATGCTCCTACAGCCAGTGCGCGCGGCGTTTGGGAAATGTCGTCATCGTCTTCGAGCACCCTGCGCTCGAGCGGATAGAGCGCGCGGATCGCTTTCAGCGCCTCGTAGATCTCATCCTCGCCGACCATCCGGTCGATCTGCTTCAGGCTCTTGCAGATGTCCTGGTTGTCGAAGCTTGCGATCAGCATCGGCAGCGAGCGGCGGAACATCTCGCGCGCCTCGGGGGCGCCGAGCGGGTTGATCAGCATGATCTGCACGATGAAATAAAGCTGCCTGAGCGGCGTAGAGGCCTGATCGGCCTGGAGGACGTGGCTTTCGAGCAGGAACTGCACGTCGTTCATCAACTCGATGGTGACCTTGCGGTCGACGCGGATGACCGCGCCGTTGATATAGATCTTCTCGTTGGGCTTTAGCGAGATCTTCAGCGTGTTGGTCATTGGATGCCGTCTCGGATGATCTGGGAGACCTCGATCAGTCCTTCGAAATTGTTGGTGCGGCCCTGGCGGATGTCTTCCGTCTCGCGCAGCAGCCATAGGCCGATCGAGATCAGGTTGGCGCGCAGTTCCTTGGGCAGGGCGTTGTCGCTGGAGCCGAGATCCTCAACGAAGGTGGTCCAGATGCGGTTGGTGAAATGCAGCGCCTCGACGGCTTCCATCGACTCAGTGCCGACGGCTGCTGCCGCTGCCAGCATGTCGATCGACCGGGTGAGCAATTGCCGCTCCCGGTCCTTGGCATCGGCGACGGAGTCGGTCTGGATGTCGGCGTAGGAGAATTGATACATCGTCGGCGCTCTGGCGTTCCGGTTTACGTGTTCAAGTCAGATAGTTCAGCAGGCTGAGCTGCTGCAGACGCGCGGTCAAGGCGAAGGAGGTCTCGATATGCTGCGTCAGGTCGGCGACCCGGGTAGCGGCTTCCGCGGGATCGACGCCTTCGAGATCGACGATATGCTTCTCGAACAGGTCGACCTGGGTCTTCATGCGGTCGCTGGCGTCGGATACGCGCTGCTGGGCAAGGCCCGTTTCGGCCCGCACCTGGGTAATGCCGCCGATGGCTTCGCCGACCAGCGCCTGCGCGCGGCTGACGACGGCGTTCTGGGCGGCCTCGCTGATGCTGCCGGTAAGCAGGCTGCTGACCATGGCGGACGCCATGGCGAGCTTGCGGATACCCTGCTCGTTGGCGCTGACCGAGGTCTGCGTGGTTTCGTTGAGCGAGATGCGGCTGGTGATCTGCTCATCGGTGGCGCTCGACCAGTTGGCCTGCCAGCCGGCGCCCAGGAATTGCGGCTCGACCTTGGTGGTGATGAAGTCGTCCATCTGGGCAGCGGTGATGTTGGCCGCCGCCGGGGCGGTCTGGGCAAAGCCGAAATAGCTCGAGAAGGCGGCATCGAAGGCGGCTTTGGCCGGCGAGCCCGTGGCGTTGAAATCGTCGATCGGCTTGACGTCGGTGTTGGTGCCGGCAAACAGATATTCGCCGTTGACGCTGGTGTTGAGGATACCCGTCATCTGCTGCAGCGCCGAGGCGCCGGCGGTCTGCAGGATGCTGGTCGAGGAGTCGCCCGACACGCCGCTGGTCAGCGCCGACAGGAAGCTCTGCGCGGCACCGGCGATCTGGCCGAGCGAATCCTGGGTCGATGTCAGTCGCGCGGTGACGAGGGCGTTGGAATCGACGATGCCGTTCAGCCGGTCGAGGTCGCGCTGGAAGGTGACGGCCTGGGTCGTGCGCCCGCCCAGCGCCAGACCGACATCCGCGACCTTGCCGGTCGTGGATTCCGTCGTCGCCTTCACAAGGTCGGCCTGCATTTTCGCTTGCTGGTAACGCAGGGCGTTGGAGATGGCGGCTGAGGAAACGGCTGTCGCTTTCATGAATTATCCTACCGCGCTCATCAGGGCGTCCAGCATGTCGCTCACGGTCTTCATCATATGCGCCGAGGCCTGATAGGTGTGCTCGAGATCGAGAAGCAGAGACATCTCCTGGTCGACATTGACCCCGGTATCGTTGGACAGCGCTTCGGCCGTTCGCGCCGCCAGCGCCTGCTTGCTGTCGGCATTCGTCGAGGCCTGCTGGCGCACGCCTTCGAACCAGCCGATGGCATTGGCCGCGTAGTCGGAGACGCCGGAGCTGACGGCGATGCCGGCCGAGGCATCGAAGGCCATCGGCTGATCGAGCTTGTTGCCGTAGCTGATCAGAAGGTCCGAATAGGATGCGTTGCCGGTGTTGACGATATAGGCCGCGCCGTTGGCGCCGCCGTCGCGCAACAGCGCGGGATTGCCGCCAGCGCTCGGATCGAAGGCGACGTTGACGCCAATCGATCCGGCGAGGCCGTCGACCAGGGTGCCGGCGGCCGGGATTGCCGGCGCGCCGGACCATGTGAACAGGCCGGCCGCATTGGGCTGCGGTGGCGCGGTTTCGGCAAACGCGGTGATAAGGCCGCGCGCGATCTCGTCGAGTTGGCTCTGCATGGTTGAGGCGACGCCGTCGCGCAGCTTCAGCAGGCCCGCAAGCTTGCCGTCGGCGGTCGCGTTGTCGCCAGTGCCGGCCGAGACCGGCACATTGTCGATGTAGACCGTGTTGCCGGGCGTGCCGGCCGAATAGCCGGCCGAGGGCGCGAAGGTCACCGAGCGCGGCACGGTCTCGAACAGTGTCGTGCCGTCCTTGGTGGTGACGACCATGTCGTTGTCGCCGCGCGTGAAGGTCGATACCGGGACATATTCCGATATCCTCTTCAGGAGGGCGTCGCGCTGATCGAGCGCGTCGGACACGTCGGTGCCAGATCGCGTGCCGGAGATGACGGCCTTGTTGGCATCCTGGAACTGGCCGAGCAGGGAGTTGAGGTCGTCGACGGCGGTGGCGATCTGGCTGTCGGCCTGGGTGCGGAAGTCCTGGATCGCCTTGGTGCCGCTGTTGAGAGAATTCACCACCTGCTTGGCGGCATCGATGACGCTGGTGCCGAGGTTCTGGTTCGATGGCGTCGTGGCGTAAAGCTGCAGAGATTGTTGCAGCTTGGCGATGGCCGTCGAGGGAGAGGACGCGTTGTCGACCCCGTTGACCGACAGTTCGAGTTGATCCATGCCGTTGTAAAGCGCGCTCTGGCCGCTCCATGCCGACAGCGCCGAAAGGTTCTGGCGGAACAGGAGCTCGTTCGCGGCGCGTTGGATTTCCACCGCCCGGGCGCCCGGCGCCGTGCTGGTCACCACGGCGATGCGGCGGGTATAGTCAGGGTTCGACGCGTCGGCCACATTGCGCGATACGACGCTGGTCTGCTTGGACGTGGCCAGGAGCGCCGATTGGGCAATGCTTAGTGCGGAGGAAAGCGACATGCTGATCTTTCACGGGCGGCGCCCGTCGTTTATCTCTTCAAGTTGACGAGGACGTCCATCAGGTCCGAGCCGGTCTGGAAGACCTTGGAATTGGCGGTGTAGCTGCGCTGCGCCGCAATCATGTTGGTCAGTTCCTCGGCGATATCGACGTTGGAGTTTTCGAGCGCCCCGGAGACGATGGAGCCGAGCTTGCCCTCATTGGCAAAGCCGATGTGGACGGCGCCGGAGTCGGTGCTCTGCACATAGATGTTGCCGGGCATTGCGGTGAGATTGTCGGGGCTCTGAACGTCGGCAAGCGGGATCTTGTAAAGCGCCTTGGTCGAGCCGTCCGCGAACTGAGCGTAGATGACGCCGTCCTGGCCGATCTGAACCTTCTGGATGGAGCTCGGGGCGTTGCCGTTGACCTTGGCGTCTGCGACGGTGAAGCCGGTGCCGAGCTGGGTCAGCTTGGAGAGATCGAGGTTGAGGGTCTGGCCGCCCGGAACGGTGAAGGAGACGCCCGTGGTCGTGCCGCTGAGCTTGCCGGTGGTGGTGTCGAAGGTGAGGTTGGCCGATCCCAGCGCACCGCCGGTATAGGGGAAGGAGGTGCCGGGGGTCGCCTTCGACTGATCGAAGACCGAGACTTCCCATGTTCCGGTGCCGGTCTTGGTGAAATAGACGTCGAGCAGCTTCTTGTTGCCGAGATTGTCATAGGCGACCAGCGAGGTTTTCGACGTGTATTCGGCGGTCGCGCTGTTACTGGACGGCAGCGGACCGGAGGGCGGCGTCGCGCCCGCGGGCAGGTTGCCGGAGAACAGGCCCTCGGTGCTCGGCGTCGCCGTCATTTGCTGATCGGAGATCTGCACCGGCACGAGGCCCTCGAAGCCGTTGGCGGTCGCTGCCGGATCGCCATTGGCGTAGTCGTAGGCCATGAGCTGGTAACCCGCGGCGTTGACCAGCCGCCCTTGCGCATCCGGGACGAAGGAACCGGCGCGGGTGAGATAGGGCGTGCCGCCGGCATCCTGGACGACGAAGAAGCCGTCGCCGTTGACGGCAAGATCGGACACCGAGGTGGTGTAGGTCATGACGCCTTGCGTGCCGACGGCCGAGCGGATCGTGGTGGTCACGCCACCGGAATTATAGGCGCCGCCGGTGCCGGGCATGATCAGTGACGAGAACTCGGCCGAAGAGCGCTTGTAGCCGGTGGTGTCGGAGTTGGCGATGTTGTCGGCCACCGCGGAGAGGCGGTTGGCCTGCGCGTTCATGCCGGAAACGCCGGTCCGCATCATTCCGTAGAGGCTCATCGATGGATCTCCGCAGTGCCTGGGTAGCAGGCCGTAAAACTATGCCTCGTGTCTTGCGCGAGGCTGGCGCGGGATGGGCCTGGCGCGGCCATCAAAACACCAGCCGGTAGCCGAGGAACCTCTTGGAATCGATGGGATCGTGACCGAGCTTCTCGCGCAGCTTCTTGCGCAGCTTCGATATATGGCTCTCCACCACGTTCTCCTCGACCTCTTCGTCGAAGATGCCGTAGATGGCGTTGAAGACCTGGGTCTTGGTCACGCGCCGGCCGCGGTTGCCGGCCAGATATTCCAGGATGCGCCGCTCGCGCCGCGGCAGCGGCAGCGGCTCGCCGTTGATCTCCGGATCGCGGCCGTCCATGAAGATCCGCATCGACCCGACCTCGGTATAGGCGGCCTCTTCGGAGCCGCGGCGGCGGATGGCGGTGATGCGGGCGAGAATCTCTCGGATATGCACCGGCTTGCGCACGACATCGTCGACGCCGCTTTCGAACAGCCGCAGCGTGTGCTCGAGCGAGTGATGTTCGCTCAGGGCGATCACCGGCGCGCCGGTGCGGTCGCGGATCTGGCGCGGCGATATCGCGCCTTCGCGGCAGTCGCCGATGAGAAAGGCCCTGACGGATCTGAGATCGGTGTCGGCGGCGGAACTCACCCACTCGCCGAATTCGCCTGGCGCAAAGCCGGCAGTGGCCACCCCCTCGCGATCGAAAAGTGAAGAGTAGCCCTCTGTCACGAGCTCTCGCTCGTCAACGATCACGATCATCGGCCCGCCCTCCGAATCATTTCACTTGCCCCGTGGGGAAAGGCGTACCCGGCTCGATGAATCCTGAAAAACCATCATTTCTTGTAGCTATTTTCTTGGGAGTTTTTTTGGGAGCCGTAATAAAAGCGGTTGCGCTGGTGTATTCGCGCCAACTGTTGGCCGACGAATATCGGCGCCGGCGGATAGGCTGGCGAAGGTCGACCGGCTCTCACGTACAACAACTACTGATTGCAGAAGGTGCTGGCATTCGGCGTCCATTTGCCGAAGCCGGTGGCGACCATGTTGGCGATGACGCGGCAGACATAGACCTTCTGCGCGGGGTCGTTGTCGGGGCCGGCATGATAGCGGGCGACGGCCATTGACCAGGTCATGTGCCGGGCATGCAGGCTGACCAGGAAGCGCGCCGCGTAGTCGACATTGCGATGCGGGTCGAGCATGTCCTCGACGCTGCGGAACTGCGCGCCGTGATAGCGATGGTTGATCTGCATGCAGCCGAGATCGATCAGCGTCTTGCCCTCGCGACGCGCGTTCTCGAATGCGGCGAGCGCTTCGCCGCGACTGCGAGGAAACACAGCTTTTCCTTCTATATTCAAGGCATTAGGCTGAAGGCTGCCCTTCTTTCCGGTCTCAGTCAGGCCGACGGCGTACAGGATTCCGGCGGGCACCCCGTAGCGATCGGCGGCGCGCAGGATCTCCGGCTCGCAGGGATTGGCTGCGGCGCTGGCCGCGCCGGCAGCGAAACTAGATATACATATCGTCGTCAGCACGCTCGCGAAGAGGCGAAGCGGGTCGACCGAATTCCTGTGCGCCATCGCCATTGTTCCTTCCCGGTTGCCGGCCGCCGCCCGCGCCGTTGCCGCCCGAATTCCCAGGCTGGAACGAAGGCTGGTCGCGGCCTGTCGACATCGGCATGGCGCTGGTTGCGTCGGCGCGACTGGCCACATGCGTCGCTATCGAGGGTTGCAGGATGGTGACCTTGTCGACGTCGAAGCCGAGGCTGCGCATCGACTTGACGACGGCGTCGCTGTCGGCGGTGAGACGGCGGTATGCCTCATGTGTCTCGGGCTTCATCTCAATCGAAAGTCGCTCCCCCGAGAGCCGCAGGCTGGCGACAACCGATCCGAGCTCCGAAGGGTGCAGCTCGATCTTCAGCACGTGTGTCGGAACGGCAACAGAATTGGTCGTCTGGAGGCCCGTCGAGGCGCTTGCAAAGGCTTGCTGGATGCCATTGTCGGAGGCAAGCCCTTCAACCAGCGCCGATGCCGTCTGGCCGATCGGATTTTGCGCCGGCGCCGGGAAGCTCTGCTGGCTGACGACTTCCATGCGTCCGGCGGAAGAAGACGGCTTGCCCGGAGTCTGCTGCGCGGCCGACTGCGATTGCAGCGAAGCCTTGGATGCGGAAGCCGGCCGCCAGCCTTGCGGCGGCAACGGGCTACCGGCCGCCGGATCATCCCCTTGCGCCGGCAAGGCATCGGCATCACGCCGGCCCGCCATATCGAGAGCCATTTGCGCCTTCATCGGCTTTAGCCCAAAATCGGGGCCGGAATCGTCCGCTGCCGTCGAACGGGAGGATCGCGACAGCGGCTCGGCGGAACTGTCGATCGCCGTGCGCTTGCCGGCGCGCAGCCGCAGTTCCAGCGATCCGTGGTCGCCGGCGGCTTCTTCACCATCAGCGCCGCCCGCGCCCGACGATTGCGCGAAATGCTTCATGTCGCCCAGCGCCATCAGCAACGGCAAGCGGTCCTGCAGCGGCGCGGGATCGTCGGATTGCGCCGCGGTATCCTTATCTGCGGTCTGCTTCGCGGATAAGGATTGCCCGTCGGTCTTCGCGGACTTTCCCGTCGCCTTCTGCGAACCGGTTTTCCCCTGCGGGTCCTGGTCCGGCTCATGCCTGCCGGCATTGGCCGGCAAGCGCCTTGCCGGATGCGCGTTCGGTATTACCGGTCCGGCCGTGTGCTTGTCCTGTGGGCTCTCGGTCCCATGCACCATCTTGCCGAAATTCTGATCCCCAACCTTGTCGCCGGCAGTGTGCTGCCGGGACTGGGCCTGTGTCGAAGCAAAGCCCGGCAAGGTCTGGTTGACGCTGGTCATTTTGGGGCTGCTCCGAGGAGTTGGTCGATCTGGTCGAGCTGACGCCGCGTGCTGGTGACCGCCGCATCGATCGGGTCTTGCATATCGGGCTTCGCCGGCGCGGATGCCTTAACCACCGGCGCGGCGCCGGTCGGAGCCGGAGCGGCCGCCAGGGTTTCAGCCGATGCTTGCGCGGGCTGCGGGACAGGGGGCGGCGAAGCGGCGGGCGGCGTGTCTTTCGCCTGGTCGCTCGGCGCGACCGGCGGATCGCTCACCGCGACCGCTGCCTGTTCGGGCATCGCTCCCTCCACGGGAGGCAAGTCCGCACTGGCCGGGTCAGCTGAGGCTTCGGTCGCGGATTTAGCTCCGTCGCCTCTTGCAACGATTGTCGGTGCGGTTTCGGCATTTGCGGGCGCTTTCACCGGCGCCATCACTTCGCCCGCCACGGCCTGCGCGGCGTCGAGCAGGTCGCGGTCGCCTTGCGAAAGCTTGCCGCGATCGATCTTGCCGAGCTTGGCGCGCACTTCATCGACATTGGCCGATGTCATGGTGGAAAGGCTCGAATAGAGCTGAGTGCGCGGGTCGTCCCGGCCGCCGTTGCCGTTGCGGCCCAGCTCGGCCTTCGCCGAGGCGAAAGCCGAGAGCTCGGTCATCCCGTCGATCGCGGCACGGCGGGCGATGCGCAGGTAGATCACTTTCTCGCGCTCGGGATCCATCATCGAGGTGATGTCGGCGATCTTGTCCTGGCTGATCGCCATGTGCAGCGTGATGACGCCGGAAACAAAGGCATCGGCGAACTGGCTGGCGTAAGGCGAATAGAGGTAGGAGGCGACATACTGGGTCGAGGCTAGCGCGAAACGGGCGGCGTCGCCCTGTGCGGCCGCGATGCCCACGGAGCGGCGAAGCGCTGCCTCCTCGACCAGCGTGCCGGGGCTGAGCAGGCGCGCCTCGTCGAGCAGGTTCAGCGCTGCCGCAGGGTCATCGGTCGCAAGCAGCGAACCCTTGACCAGCGCCAGGAAGGCGCCGAGGTCGGCGGGCACGCCCATCGGATCGATCGGCTTCAGCATTTCGATCGCCTCGGCCGGCCGGCCGCTCAGATAGGCGACGACGCCTTTGGCGATGACCAGGCTTTGCGGGTCGGTTATTGCGCGCGAAGCCGCCGCCGCGACCGTCACCGGGTTGCCGCCGCTCATGCCGTAGACGAGCAGAGCGCGGAAGTTCTTCGGCTCCTTGAAATCCTCGGCATCGGCATTGCGCATCCGGGCGTCGATCATTTCGAGGAGTTTTGCCTGCATCGGCAGCGCGGCATGATCGCCGCCGGCAATGCGATCCTGGATCAGCTGCAGCGAACGCACCAGCTGATAGGGCTGCAGGGCGTCCTGCGCCATGGCCACCGATGACGGCCCGGCAACGAACAGCGCCAGCGCCAGCGCTATTCCGGGAAAAGCGTGAGGCGGTCTTCCGTTCGGAATTGCGCCAAGGCAAGGAGGTGGAGCGGTTCGCCGTTTCGCTGAAACGGCGAGGCGCTCCATCGCATGCCCGATGACGGTCTTGGCCCTCATTCGCCGGCCGCCATCAGGATTTCGATACGTCGGTTCGCGGCAGCCATCGGATCGGAGGCGATCTTTGGCTTCCGGTCGGCGAAGCCCGCGACCTCGGTGATGCGGCTTTCGTCGACGCCCCCGCGCACCAGCATATAGTAGGCCGAATGGGCGCGGGCGGTGGACAGCCGCCAGTTGTCGTAAGTGTCGCTGCGAAACGGCCGCGCGTCCGTGTGGCCGCTGATGGTAATGGTGCCCTTCTTCTCGTTGACGATGCGGCCGATCTTTTCCATCGCCAGCACCAGCTCGCGGCGCGGCATGGCCGAGCCGATCTCGAACATGCCGAAATCGAGCTGGTCGGTGATCGAAATGACGACGCCCTTGTCGGTGCCCTCGACCGAGACGCCGTCGGCGAGCTTTTCACCCGGCAGGAATGCCTTGGCGAGCTCCTTCTTGATATCCGCCGCTTCCTGAAGAGTGGCTTTGCTCGGCGCCTTTTCGCCTTTGTCGGCGGCTTGCTCGGATTCAGTCTTTTCCGCCTTCGCAGGTTCGGCTTTGGTGTCGGCCGCTGCAGCCTCGCGCTTGTCGACTTCAGCTTTCCCGCCTTGGGCTTTCTCGGTTTCGTCTGCTTCGCCGGACGCCTTCTCGGCCCCGCTTTGCGCGGCCTTTGGCCCGCTCTTGGCGTCGGTCTTTTGCGGGGTTGCCAGCGGCTCCAGCGGCGCGGCCGTCAGGGCAGGGGCGGCCGGAACGACCTTCACCTTCGGCACCGCGGTCGTGGCGACCTTCTCGCCGGGCTTGACCGGATCGCCTTCGATCCTGGCGCGTTCGGCGGTGGCCTCGGCGCCAGGCGCCGCCACTTGCTGCGACCAGAAATCCGGCGCGAACGGATCGCGATAGGATTCGCCGCCGGATGCGCCGGTTGCCGGACCGGCCGCCTGGGCGCCGCCTTCGCCCTTGGCGCTGACGTTCTGCATCACGCCTGTGTCGGCGGCGATCTCCGCCAGCACCGCGTAGGGGTCGGCGAACAGCTTTTCGTCGGAAAGCTGGGCATCCTGCGCCCCGTCCTTGGTCTGCCGGCGTTCGGAGGAACCGGCGCCGCCCTTGCCGTCATCGCCCGCCTTGGTCGCGCCCTGCTGCGGGTTGTCCGCGGTCAATCCGACCTTGCTCGGGCCGTCGCCCAAATCTTCCAGGCCCTTGCGGCTGGAGTTGCGATCGATCAGCTCGACCGGATTGAAATAGCTGGCGACGGCTGCCTTGGTCTGCTCGTTGGCGGCATTGATCAGCCACATGACGAGGAAGAAGCACATCATCGCCGTCATGAAGTCGGCGAAGGCGATCTTCCACACGCCACCATGGTGACCGTCGTCATGACCGTCGTGATTGCGCTTGACGATGATGATCTCGTGCCGGGGGTCGGCATGGTCGACGGCGCTCATGACAGGACCTCCGACAAGGACGCCGACCACTCGGCGATACGCGTCTCGAACACGGTTTCGTCGATGGTGACGGTTAGGTCGAAGCCCGGCGCCTCGCTGAAGTCGAGATTGGCGGCGCGGGATCCGAGCGCCGCCTGCAGCGGCTCGAACAGCGACAACGGGCCGCGGACAGCGATGCGCACGGCCTCGCTGTCGGCGACCGCCGCACTGATGGCACGGGAAAGGGCGGCGAGCGAACGCTCCTGCAGGTTGTCGCTGAGAAGGCCCCCGACGATACGGGCGACGGTTGCGCCGGCAAGCTCGGCAACGCGCTGCTCCATGGCCTCGATGCGCGTGGCGACAGCGGCGCCGAGATCGCCGCCGAAGCTTTCAAGGAATGTTTGCGCGGCCTGGTCGCTGGCCTGGCGCTCGGCGTCGAGCGCTGCCTGATGGGCCAGCGCGAGGCGCGCCTCCAGCGCTGCCTCCGCGTCGGCCACGGCCTCAGCGATCAGCGCGCCGATATCGGCCTGCGGCTCCGGCGCGGCCGACAGATGCTCGGCGTCGCGCGCGGTCGGCGCCTGATTGGCACGCGGCGTGCGCGAACCAAAATCGGGCAGGAGATCGAAGAGGGCTGCGGAGGCCATGGCCTAACCTACGGCTTCCGGGACGGCTGCCCATTTGCGCAGAATCTGCGCGGTGCGCTCCTCGTTGAGGTCGACCATGCGGGCAAGCCGGTCCTGCGGCGCCGGCCGGATTTTCTGGCGCAGGTCATCGAGCGGGGTTGTACCGGCGCGCGCGCCGGGCAGGGCGCCGGCCGGGGCCTCGGCGGTGATCGCGGCGACCGGCGCATCGGGCGTCGGCAAGGAACGCTGCACGTCGTCGAAGCTCGGGCCGGCAATGGCCGCAGGCCTTGCCGACGCCGTCAGCGCGGCGGCCATCGGCTTGAGGCCGAAGAACGCCACCAGGAAGACGACGACGATGAAGGCGCCGGCATTGATCAGCGTGCCGGTATAGGTGCCGATCGAGGCGAGAATGCCCGGCTGATCTATCGGCTCGCCGTCGAGGCCGTTGATGAATTCGACCGCCGAGACGTCGATGATGTCGCCGCGCTTGTCGTCGAAGCCGGTCGCCGAGGCGACCATCTTCTGGATATCGGTGACTCGCTTGGCGATCTGCTCCGGCGTCGCGTCCTTGCCGAGAATGGTCTTCAGGCGATCCTGGTTGACGACGACCGCGATCGACATCTTGTTGACCGTGTAGCCGTTGGAGACGGTGGCGATCTTCTTGGAATTGATCTCGTAGTTCGTGATCTCTTCCTTGCGGTCGTTCTGCGAGGTGGATTGCGGGCCCTCGGTGGTGGTGGTCTGCGTCTCGGGCAGGTTCTGCTCGACGCTGGTCGGGGTCGAAGCCTGCTTCTGGTTGCTGGCCTCGTTGGTCTTCACCGACTGCACCGAACGCTCGACGCGCGAGTTCGGATCGAAGATCGTCTCCTCGGTCTGGCGCGTGTCGGTGTTGACGTCGGCCTTGACGCTGGCGCGGAAATTGTCCGGGCCGAGATAAGGGGTGAGCGCACGGCGGATGTTGTCGCCGATCTGCGCCTCGACCGTCTGCTCGACGCCCAGCGTGCGCGCGGCGCTCGTGTTGGACGGGTCGTCGCCGGCGGCCAAAAGGTTGCCGTTGGAATCGAGCACGGTGACCTTGTCGGCCGAGAGGCCGGGAACGGCCGCGGCGACGAGGTGGCGGATCGACATGGCGCTCTTCTCGGCATCGCTGCCCGCATAGCGGATGACCACCGAGGCGGAGGGCTGCTGCTCGTCGCGACGGAAATTGGCGCGCTCGGACATGACGATGTGGACTCGAGCCGCCTTGACGCCGGCAATCGACTGGATGGTGCGCGCGATCTCGCCTTCCAGGGCGCGCACGCGGGTGATCTGCTGCATGAAGGAGGTGAGGCCGAGCGAGCCGACATTGTCGAACAGCTCATAGCCGGCGTTGGCGCTGGTCGGCAGGCCTTTCTCGGCAAGCAGCATGCGCGCCTGCGCGGTGGTGCCGGCCGGCACCATCACGGATGTGCCGTCGGAGCCGACGTCGAAGCCGATGCCGGCGTCGGCCAGCACCAGTCCGATCTGATTGACGTCGGAACGCTCGAGGCCGACATAGAGCGTCTCATAGGCCGGACGGTTGAGATAGACCGACGCGATGCCGATGACGGCCATGACCAGGGCCGCGATGCCGCCCATGAGCGCCAGACGCCTCACGCCGAAGCTCTTCAAATTCGCGATGATGCTCTGGATCTGTTCCGGCACGATTCAACCGCTCCCAGCATGACTGTCCGCCGGAAGACTAGACCGCGAAGCTTGTGCGAGGATGATAGGCGTGCCGCCGAAGGTCCAGCAAAGCGTCGAGCCGGCTCTTATCGAAAAACGAAAAAGGCCGCGCCCGAGGCGCGGCCTTTCGCCGGTCGGAATATTTCTGCCGATTAGCCGTTCTTGAACAGCGCCAGGATCGACTGCGAGGAGCTGTTGGCGATCGACAGCGACTGGATGCCGAGCTGCTGCTGCACCTGCAGCGCCTGAAGGCGGGTCGATTCCTTGTTCATGTCGGCATCGACGAGCTGGCCGACGCCGCGGTCGATGGAGTCCATCAGGCTCTGGGTGAAGGTCTTCTGCAGGTCGATCGAGCTCTTGGCGGCGCCGAGCACGGTGGCGGCGTCAGTAAGCTGACTCATGACGTTGTCGATCTTGGTGACCATCTGCGTGATGATGTCGTCGGTCACGCCCGTTGCCGTGATGTCGAGATTGAAGGCGGAGACGTTGTCGATCTTGACGGGCGAGCCCGACACAGCGGCTTGACCCGCGGTGTTGGCGGCGATGTCGGTGGCGCCGCCGGCGATCGAGGCCGCGTAAGCGGCATCATATGCCGACTGGTCCGCAGCGGTGGAATAGATCGAAGTCTTGCGATCGAGAATGCCCTGGTTCTTGACGGCCGTCGCGAGGCCGGAATCGAACAGTTTGGTGCTCTCGACATTGATGTCGATGGTGCCGAGCGAGATGGCGCCGGACGAGGAGCGGTTAAACGAGGAGACGATCTGGGCGTCGGGCTGGACGCCGTCATTGGCGGCCGCGACCTGCTTGGACGTCACCGAAAGATAATTCGAGCCGGAGAAGGTGGCGGCATCGGCGAAGGATTTCATCTGCGCCTGCAGCGTGGTGATTTCGGTCTGCGTCTTGGCCTTGTTGGCACCCGATTGGCCGACAGCCGACAAAAGCTTGGTCTTGATCTGGCCGATCGTCGAAAGGACGTTGTTCATGCCAGTGTAGGCTGTATCGACCTTCGAGGCGCCGAGACCGAGCGCATCCTGCACAGTCGACAGCGCCGAATTGTCGGAGCGCATGGTGGTGGCGATCGACCAGTAGGCGGCGTTGTCGGAGGCCTCGGAGACCCGGTAGCCGGTCGAGATCCGGGCCTGCGTCTGCTCGAGCGATTTGTTGGTGGCGTTGAGGCTTTGAAGTGCAGTCAACGCCGCAGCGTTCGTCATGATGCTCGCCAAGAAACTCGCTCCTTCTCAAAAGCCGGCATGCCACGCAGGCCGGGTCTCGACCTGTCCATGGGTTGCGAATCGTGCCGGTCGGGCCGATTCGACAACCTAAGTGATTGGTTAACCATACCTAGCGCGATATGGTTAATGGCCTGTTAAAAGTAGGCTTCCGAGAGGTTAGGGAACGAGGGTTGCGCGAGCCTTGAGCAAACGCAAATCGGGCCGCGCTTTTGGCGCGGCCCGATGCTTTGGTCCGGTCAGTATGAAGCGATCAGCCGCGGAAGAGCGACAGGATCGACTGCGACGAGCCGTTGGCGATCGACAGCGCCTGGACGCCAAGCTGCTGCTGAACCTGCAGCGCCTGGAGGCGGGTCGATTCCTTGTTCATGTCGGCATCGACGAGCTGGCCGACACCGCGATCGATGGAGTCCATCAGGCTCGACGTGAAGGTCTTCTGCAGGTTGATCGAGCTCTTGGCGGCGCCGAGCTTGGTCGCGGCGGTCGTCATGTCCTTCAGCGCGGCGTCGACGACTTTCATCATATCCGCGATCTGGGTATCGCTTGCAGCGGTGGTGCCGGAGAAGATCTTCATCGTGGCGACCGAATAGGTGTCGCCCGCCGCAGCTGCCGCACCCAGGGTCGGGTTTTGCGCAGTGGTGGTGACAGCGCCAGTCGCACCGACGCGGTCGGCGTCGAGGATACCTTTCGACACGCCAGCCGCGGTGCCGGCTTCATACAGCTTGATGCTGTCGACCTTGACGTCGATCGTCGAGATCGAAACTGCGCCGGTGGCATCGCGGTTGAAGGCCGAAACGATCTTGACGTCGGCTGCACTCGTGGCGGTGGCGCCGCTGTTGACCGACAGCATGTTCGTGCCGGAGAACGTGGCGCCATCCGCATAGGCCTTCAACTGGTTCTGAAGAGCGGCGATTTCGACTTGGGTCTTTTCCTTAGAAGCATCGGTCTGGCCGTAGGAAGCGGTCAGCTTCTGCTGGATCTGGTTGATGGTCGAGATCGCGCTGTCCATGCCGGTGTAAGCGGTGTCGACCTTCGAGGCGCCGAGGCCGAGCGCGTCAGAAACGGTGGACATGGCCTGGTTGTCGGAACGCATCGTGGTGGCGATCGACCAGTAAGCGGCGTTGTCGGAAGCCTGCGAGACGCGATAGCCCGTCGAGATACGGGACTGGGTGGTGTCGAGGTTCTTCTGGGTGGCGTTCAAGCTCTGCAGAGCGGTCAACGCCGAGGCGTTGGTCATGATACTGGCCATGGTACTCGTACCTTGTTTTTACACGGATTTTTTTGACATACCGGCATGTCCGGTATGACGGTGCGGCATCATGCCAATGACCGCTCAGTCGGGTCACCCGCCATCTGCGAGCGACTATGGCGGCAAGTTGCTACCAAAGAGCTAAATCGGACGGTTAATCGAAAATAATGTTGGAAGGCTTGCGCGCACCTTCCTCAAGCCGTCGAGACGCGACGCGGCACGCTTGCGCGCGGTCCGGCGGAAACGATCAGGTGAAGGATCGTACCAGGCTGCCGACCAGAAGGTTCCAGCCGTCGATCAGCACGAAGAACAGGATCTTGAACGGCAGCGATACCACCGTCGGCGGCAGCATCATCATGCCCATGGCCATGGTGACGGTGGCGACGATGAGGTCGATGACGAGGAAGGGCAGAACGATGAGGAAGCCGATCTCGAAGCCGCGCCGGATCTCCGAGATCATGAAGGCGGGCACCAGGATGCGCAGGTCGACGGTCTCGCGCGAGACGGTCTGGCCGCGCTCGCGAGCGAGGTCGGCGAAGAGGTCGAAATCCTTGTCGCGCACATTGTGCAGCATGAAGTCGCGGAACGGGCCGGAAATCTTCTCGAACGCCTCGCCCTGCGTGATCTGGTTGTCTATCAGCGGCTTGACGCCGGTGTTCCAGGCCTGGTCGAAGGTCGGCGCCATGACATAGAAGGTCATGAACAGCGACAGCGAGATCAGGATCAGGTTGGCCGGCGTCGATTGCAGGCCGATGCCGGCGCGCAGAATCGAGAAGGCGATGACAAAGCGGGTGAAGCTCGTCACCATGATCAAAAGGCCCGGAGCCACCGAGAGCACTGTGAGCAGGCCGAACATCTGAATCAGATAGCCGACGGTCGTGCCGTCGGCCTTGCCGATGCCGCCAAGATCGAGCTGCTGAGCCGCAGCGACGGACGTGGTGACGACGATGAGCGCCGTGGCTATGAGGAACTTTCTCATTCGAGCAGCATCGTCCTGACGAGAACCTGTTTGACGTGGCCGCCGCTGCGCAGCGCCGCGCGCTCCTCGAGATCGGCCTTGAGATGCTGGTAGCCGCTGGCGCCTTCGATCTGATGCAGCTTGAGCGTGCGCACATAGGCAAGCAGGTCCTGGTGGATCTGCTCGGTCACTTCCTGTGGCTGCGGGGCATCGTAGAGCAGCGACGCCTCCAGCCGGATCCAGACTTCCGACGGCGAGGCGAGATTGGTAGTGATCGGCGCCAGTTGCACCAGCGCTGGCCCGGCGCCCGCCTTGCCGCCTTCGGCGGGTTTTTCCGCGGCACCGGCGTTTTCCGGCGCTGCGGGCACCGCTGCCGGCGTTTCGCCTTGCTTGAGATAGCCGCCGGAAAGCCAACCCATCCCGACGGCCGCGCCGGTCATGGCCAACAGCATGGCGAGCTGGATCGCCAGGGAAGGTCCCTTCTTCGGCTGGACTTGCTCGACATTTGCCACGGCAGCGCTCTCCCGGCCCTAGAAAGGAAGAACCTGGTCGAGGATCTGCTGGCCATAGGCGGGCTGCTGGACCTCGCTCACACGGCCACGGCCGCCATAAGAAATGCGCGCCTCGGCGATGCGCTCGTAGGGGATGGTGTTTTCCGCGCCGATGTCGGACGGACGGACCATGCCGGCGATGGTCAGCACCCGAAGCTCGTAGTTGACGCGCACCTCCTGCGAGCCCCTGATCATCAGATTGCCGTTGGGCAGCACGTCTGTCACGACAGCGGCGACATTGAGCTCGAGATTTTCCGAACGTTTGATCTCCCCATCGGCATTGGTCTCGGTGCTGGAGCTCAGGCCGGCGTCGCCCTTGCCGCTGGTGCTTGCCTTTTCCCATCCGAGATTGACGTCATAGCCAAGCTTGCGCGCGGCGGTGCGGCTGCGGTCGTTCTGGTTCTTGAAATTGGCCTTGTCGTTGAGCCTGATGTTGACGGTCAGGATGTCGCCGGCGCGCAGCGCGCGCGGATCGGTAAACAGCCGGCTCTGGCGATCGTCCCACAGCGAGAATTTCTTCGGCCGGGAGGCAGGCGGCTCGGGGTAGCTGTAAGGGCCGGAACCGCCTTCGCCGATGCCGGAGCCGACCGGCGACAAAGCGGGCTCCCTGCCGACCTCCCTGAGATCGGTACCGCAGCCGGCCAGGGTGGCGAGGGCGATCAGGGCCAGCAATTTCAACTTCATGACGGATCAACCCTTCGCGCCGCGCTGGCCATGATGCCGGTGAGCGTCGCCGCCGCCTTCTGGTCCATTTCGTTCAGGATGACGCCGGCCTTGCGCGAATCGAGCTTCATCAGGATGGCCGCCGCGAGCTCGGCGTTGACCATCGCCAGACGTTCGGCGGCGGCATCGGGCTTCATGCCGGCATAGATCTTGACGACGCCGTCCTCGGCGCGCGCCAGGAACACCTCGCGGCGCTTCAGCCATTCCTCGTATTCGGCCCGCTTTGCCTCCAGCGCTTTCATGCGCTCGTCGATGCCGGCCTGCAGCTGCTTCAATTCCTCGGCCTGGAGAGCGTAGCGGCGGTCGCGCGCGGCGTCCGCGATGTTGGAACAGAAGCGCTGGATCTCGCTTTCGTCCGGCGCCTTGCCGCCTGCGAGCGCAGCCGGCTGAAGCGGCGCGTTTTCATGTGTGAGCTGTGCCGGCTGAACCGGCGCCTGACCGCCCGGCAACACCTGTCGTACCTCGTCCGCATGGGCAGCGGTGCCGCCAAGCAGAGCAACCATTGCTGCGATGGCCCGGAAGCTCAGGTGACGGCGGGGTGTTAGGGAGGAAAGCGCGATCATCGGCATGCCTATTGGAGAACCAGATCGGCCTGCAAGGCGCCGGCCGATTTGATGCCTTGCAGGATGGCGATGATGCCGTCGGGCTTCACGCCGAGGCGATTGAGGCCCGAGACCAGCGTTTCGAGGTCGGGACCGTCGAGCACGGCAACGCGGGCGTCGGGCCGGCTCGCCTCGATGGCGGTGAAGGGCTCGACGGCGGTGTGACCCCTGGAGAAGGGTTCCGGCTGAACCACCTTCGGCGCTTCGGTGATGCGCACGGTGAGCGTGCCGTGGCTGATCGCCACGCGCGAGATCCTGACATTGCTGCCGATGACGATGGTGCCGGTGCGCTCGTCGATGACGACGCGGGCAGGGGCGTCGGATTCGACGACGAGATTTTCGATCTCGGCATAAAAACGCGCGGCCGAGACATTCCTCGGCCGCCTGATCTGCACCGTGCGGGCATCGCGTTCGGCGGCGACCCGCATGCCGAAGCGCTGCGAGGTGTAGTCGTTGATGGCGTCGGCGATGCGGATGGCGGTCGAGAAATCGGGATTGCGCAATTGCAGCGTCAACACGCCCTGATCATCGAACTCGGCCGGCACCGAGCGCTCGACGATAGCGCCGTTCGGCACGCGGCCGGCGGTCGGCACGCCTTGCGTCAACTGCTCAGCTTGGCCCTGGGCGGTGAAACCGCCGACGATCACCGAGCCCTGCCCGACGGCATAGATTTCGCCGTCGGCCGCCTTCAGCGGCGTCATCACCAGCGTGCCGCCGGCGAGCGAGGTGGCGTCGCCCATCGAGGAGACGTCGATGTCGATGCGGCTGCCCGACTGGACGAAGGGCGGCATGTTGGCGGTGACGATGACCGCGGCCACGTTCTTGGAGCGCGCGCGGCCGTCTTCGGTGGCAATGCCGAGATTCTCCAGCATGGCCCGGATCGACTGTTCGGTGAACGGTGAGTTGCGCAGGCTGTCGCCGGTTCCGGCGAGGCCGATGACCAGACCATAGCCGACGAGCTGGTTGTCGCGCGCGCTCTGCAGCTGGGCGATGTCCTTGATGCGCGCCGCGACCTGACCAGGCGGCAACGTGCTTGGCCCGGTCGAGACCCGGAACATGCGCTGGGTGGTGGCCGGATCGTATTCCGGATCGTCGTAGACACCGCCGTTTTTCTGCGCGAGCTCCCGCTTGGCCTTGGGCGTCAGCCCATCCGCCAATGCCGGCTGCAGGCCGATGGCGGCGCTCAGCAGAAGAACAAAGGCGCGCATCACGAAGCGCCGACCTTGATGGTGCCGTCGGCCATCACCGTGCCCGAGATGATCTTGCCGCTGTCGGTGTTGCGGATCTTGATCTGGTCACCGGCAGCACCTGGCTGCAGCGTGACGCCGGCGGCCGAAATGGTGAGCGAGCCGGCGGTGAAATAGACCTGCACGGAAGCGCCCTGCTCGACCAGCCAGGCGTCGCGGATGGCAGTCACCGGGATGTAGCGGCCGGGCAGCAGCGTGCGCTTGGCAACCTTACCCTGAAGCTCCTCCGAGCGCGTCGCCATGCCGTCCGGCTTGTGCTTGCCGGGGATGAGCGTCACCTGCTTGAGCGAGGCGGGCTCGATGATCTCGCCGGGATAGATGACCCGGTTGGGGATCAGCACGGCCTCGCCGACGACCTGGCCGGCGGCGATCTGGTTTGCCGACTGGCCGGTCGGGTCCTGCGCCAAAGCCGGCGTGCCGGCGGCCACCAGGACGGTGGCCAGCACGGCGCGACGGAGTGCGGAGGAGATCGGCCAGGCCATCATCCGTTACCTGATGTTCTTTGAGACCACCGAGGCCATGTCGTCGGCGGCCTGGATGACCTTGGAATTCATTTCGTAGGCGCGCTGCGCCGAAATCAGCTCGGTGATTTCCTTCACCGGATCGACGTTGGAGGATTCGAGATAGCCCTGCTGGATCGTGGCGAAGCCCGGATCGCCGGGGACGCCCACATTGGCCGGGCCTGAGGCGGCCGTTTCCTGGAAGAGGTTGTCGCCGAGCGGCGCCAGGCCCGCCTCGTTGGCGAAGTTGGCGATCTGAAGCTGGCCGAGCAGCTGGAGGTCGGTCTGGCCCTGGATGCGGGCGAAGACCTGGCCTGTCTTGTTGACGATCACCTCGACCGCGTCGGTCGGCACAGAGATGGCCGGAATGACATTGGCGCCGTCGACCGTCACGAGCTGCCCGGTGGCGTTGGTGTTGAAGGCGCCGGCGCGGCTGTAGAGCGTGGCTCCATCGGCGCCCTCGATCTGGAACCAGCCCCTGCCGGTCAACGCCAGGTCGAAGCTGTTGCCGGTGCTGGTCAGCTCGCCTTGCGTGTGGACGTTGCGCACCGCCGTCGTCTTGACGCCAAGACCGATCGAGACGCCTTCCGGCACCAGCGAGGTGTTGGAACGGTTGGGCACCCCTTGGGTGCGGTCGACCTGGTAGAGCAGGTCGGAGAATTCGGCCCGCGCCCGCTTGTAGCCGGTGGTGTTGATGTTGGCGATGTTGTTGGCGATGACTTCCAGGTTGGTCTGCTGGGCATTCATGCCGGTGGCGGCGATGGCAAGGGCTTTCATGACGCTAGATACTCATGCGGCTGATTTCGAGATAGGCCGAGACGACCTTGTCGCGGATCGCGATGGTGGTCTGCAGCGCCTGCTGGGCGCTCAGCACCGCATCGACAACTTGACGCGTATCGGCGTCGCCCTTCAGGGCCTGTATCGACATCTGCTCGGCGCCCTGCAGCGTGTTGACGGTCTTCGTCGCCGCTTGGCTGAGCACCTCGGCGAAGCTGCTGCCGACGCTTTCGCCGGTCTGCGTTCCGACGCCGCCCTGCAGCAGGTTCGGTGACGCCTGCTCCGCCCCGTCAACCGCCGTCTTGAATTGTATTGCCCCGATACCGCCGATCATTACTGGTTCCTCATCAGGTCGATGGTCATGGAAATCAGATCGCGAGCCTGCTTGATCACCTGCAGGTTGGCTTCATAGGAGCGGTTCGCCTCGCTCATGTCGGCCATTTCGACCAATGTGTTGACATTGGGCATCTTGACGTACCCTTTGGCGTCGGCGGCTTCGTTGCCGGGCTGGAATTCGATCGGGAAGTCCGAAGGATCGCGGGAGATCGCGTTGACTTCCACCAGCGAGCCGCCGGTTGCGCGGTCGACCTCGGACTGGAAGGTGATGGTCTTGCGGCGATAGGGATCGGCGCCGGGCGTGCTGCCGGTCGACTGGGCGTTGGCAAGGTTCTCCGAGACCACGCGCAGCCGCTCGGACTGGGCGCCAAGGCCGGATGCCGCGACTTTGAGGGCTGCAGTCAGCGCATCCATGATCAGCTCTTCACCACCATCGTCATCATCGAGTGGAAGGCCTTGACGATCGCCGTGTTGAGCTCGAAGGAGCGGCGGACCTCGCCGGCTTTCATCAACTCCTGTTCGAGAACCACGGTGTTCTTCGACGGCATGATCGCGCCGTCAGGGTCCTCGGGCTTGACGTTGAAGCCGGCATTGGCCCTTTCGCCGCCAAGGTGGCCAGTCTGCGTGCCGGCAAGCGTCACCGCGGTCCGGTCGAGGACCTTTTCGAAGGGCTCGACGTCATTGGCGGTGTAGCCGGGCGTGTTGGCATTGGCGATGTTGGAGGCAATCGCCGACTGGCGCACGGCCAGCCATTGCGACTGCCGCGTGGCGAGATCGAAAAGATTTACGGGTTCCATGGGAATCTCCCGGGCAAGTACGCGCAAGACTAGGCGGCCAGTCTTGCGTGGACCTTGCGCGGGGTGGGCTTGCGCCCTGGAGCCGGATGATTTCAGGTCTATGGACCTGAAATCTGAATCCTCTTCTAAATCAAGGAATAGAGCACGACGTCGTCCGAAAGCCGCTTCACACTTTTCGGCATCATGCTCTAGCGGCTAGTTCGAGAGCTGGATCACCTTATCGGCGCTGGTGACGATCACCCATTTGCCGCCGCGCTGCTCGATCGAGGCGACGCGGCTGGAATCCGGCAGGACGGAGCCGCGCTGCACGATCCACAGACCGGTATCGTCCTCGATCATCGCGCGGCCGTTGGCGGCATGCACCATCTTGAATTCCGAAGCGGCGGCCGGGAAGGGCTGTTCGCCAGGCGCCGGCGCGGGGTCGTCCTGCACCGTTCCGGTGGCAAACAGGTCGATATCGGCATTTGGAATGTCCTTGACCGTCAGCGGCCCGCTGCGTTCGGCCACAACGCCGCCACCCTCGCGTCCGGAATTGCTGCCGCTGCCGCCGAACTTGATGGCCTGAACGCCGAACTGCTCCTGGTTGAAGAAAATGTACCAGGGAAACAAGGCGCAGATCAGCCCGAGCGTGATGCCGAGCGCGGCGATGACGAAATCGCTGCGGCGGTCCGCGCTCTTGTCGGCGAGGCGCGGGAACTGGGCTTTCGGCGGCTCAGGCCACTCGGTGCGGGGAAAAAGCCCGTCGAGCAACGAATCGCGGCTGGCCTGTGCCATATCGGCGGTCGCCCTCGGCGGATGCGGCCTGTTGGCTCTGTTTAGAAGAGCCGTCGCCTTCTCCGTCCTGGCGCGCGCGGCTCTGTTCCTGGCAATTCTTGCTTCATCGGCGCCGGCTTTCTCCGCCGCCTCGGCCTCGGCAAGCATGTCGCGCAACATGCGCTCGGTGTATTGGAGCTCAGTCTCCTTGATCGCCATTCAGCTTCCCCTTGAGGTGGCGGGCGAGGTCGGCGAACGGATCGGCCGATGCGCGGTCTCTCGGCGATTGCGTGAGCGCCTCATAGATCAGCGGCACCTGGCGCACCGCGATGTCGAGCTCGGCATCGGCGCCGCTCTGGTAAGCGCCCAGCAGACGGATGTCGCGCGTGTCCTCGAAGCGCGCGATCATCGATTTCAGCCTTGTCACCAGCATGCGCTGCTCCGCGCTCCAAGCCTTGTCGGCGAGGCGCGAGATCGACGACAGCGGATTGACCGGCGGATAACGACCCTGCTCGGCAAGCGCGCGGTCGAGCACGACGTGGCCGTCGAGGATGCCGCGCACCGAATCGGCGACCGGATCGTTGTGGTCGTCGCCGTCGACCAGCACGGAGATGATGGCGGTGATCGAACCCTTGCCTTCGGCCCCCGGCCCGGCTCGTTCGAGCAGCTTCGGCAGGTCGGTGAAGACCGAGGCCGGATAGCCGCGCGCGACCGGCGGCTCGCCGGTTCCCGTCGCCACCTCACGCAGCGCATGGGCGAAGCGGGTGATGGAATCCAGCACCAGCAGCACGCGATGGCCCTGGTCGCGGAAATGCTCGGCCACGCACATGGCGGTATCGGGCGCGCGCCGGCGCATCATGGCGCTTTCGTCGCTGGTGGCGACGACGGCGACGGTCTTGGCCATGCTCTGGGCGCCGATCGTATCCTCGAGGAATTCGCGCACCTCGCGGCCGCGCTCGCCGATCAGCGCCACGACCACCGTATCGAAGGCCTCGGCGCCGGCCAGCATCGCAAGCAGCGTCGACTTGCCGACGCCGGAGCCGGCGAAGATGCCTAAACGCTGGCCGAAGCAGAGCGGCGTGAAGATATCTATGACCCTGACGCCGGTGAGAAAGCCGGTGCCGACGCGCTGACGCGCCAGGGCGCCGGGCGTCGCGCCATGCGCGACCTCGGCGACGTTCGGCCTGATCAGCGGCGGTCCGCCGTCAATGACACGGGTCAAGGCATCGATGGCGCGCCCGCGCCAGGAGACATGCGGCGCGACCGCGAGCGGGCCGCGGCGGAAAACGACGTCGCCGATGCCGGCGTCGGCGCTGCGTTCGAAAGGCGCGACCACCACCTCGTCGCTGCCGATCTTGACGATCTCGCCGCGGCGTGCGCCGGCCTTGCCGCGCTGCTCGACGATGTCGCCGAGCCTGGCAATCCCGGACAGGCCGCGGACCTTGTAATGCGTCGGCGAGATCTCGGCGACGCGGCCGCCGCGTGAAAGCAGCGCCTGCGGATCGTCGAACCGCTGCCAGATGCGTTCGAGCGCGGCCAACCTGTCGGGCCGTCCAGTATCCGCCGGGCTGTCGGAAGCGCGCAACAGGGACGAGCCGGTCGTCATGCCGTCACTTCGAGCCGAGCGTCTTGATCGCGTCGTCGGTGGAGGAATCGGTCTGCCGCATCAGCGCCGCCGTGTTCTCGAAAGCGCGCTGCACCTGGATCAGCCGAGTCATTTCCAGCACCGGGTTGACGTTCGACTCTTCCAGAAACCCTTGGGCGATACCGACGTCCGAGCGGTCGGTGACGGGTTCGGGCGTGCGCGCCGGAACGACACCCGAATTGCCGTAGCGGACGAAATTCTCGCCGGGGTCGAAATTATAGAGGCCGATCGCGCCGACCAGCTGATCGTTCTGCCTGAGCGAGCCGTCGGCGCCCGCCTTGGGCGGGCCGTTGCGCGGATCGAGCTGGATCGGGGCGCCGCCGCCGTCCAGGACGGGGTAGCCTTCGATCGACATCAATTCGCCGTTCTCGTTCATGGAGAAGCGGCCGTCGCGCGTCATCACCGTGCCGGCGGGCGTCTCGATGGCGAACCAGGCGTCGCCCTGGACGGCGAAGTCGAACGGGTTGCCGGTTTCGGTCAGCGCGCCATGCGCGCCGGAAAGATAGGTCTTGCCGGAGGAGGCGAAGGAAACCGACTTCGGCCCGGTGCCCGAAACCATATCCTCGAATTTCACGCCGGTGGCGCGAAAGCCGATTGTCGAGGCGTTGGCGACGTTGTCGGCGATGGTGTCGAGACGGCGCTCGAGCGCGATCTGCGAGGAAAGGGCGACGTAAAGGCTATCCTGCATGATCTTCTCAGAACTTCAACTGCTGCATGGCCATCATCAAATCGGTGGAGATGCCGACACTGGTCGGCTGCGCGAAGAGCACACTGACAGACGTCACCGCCGTCGAGGTCGGGTGGTTGATCTCGTACATGCTGGTGAAGCGGGTCAGGAATTTGCTGAGCTTCTCGGGGTCGGTGAAGTCTTTGATGTCGAGCTTCTGCTCGAACAGCTGCGCCTGCTTGTCGATATCGGCGGTGGCGAAGGAATCGGGCAGGCCGAGCGCGGTGCGGACCACGCTGGCCAAAGCGGTGTCGGCGAGCACGTCGTACCAGCTGGTGATGTCGGGTGCCTTGCGCTGGAAATAGAGCGCCAGCCGCACGCCTTCATTGGTCTTGCCGGCATCCTCCTCCAGCGTCTGGCGCATGTACATGTCGACGGTCGGCTGCTGCGCCGGAACATAGGTGGTGGCATTTGCGCCGTACTGCTCGAAGTTGAGGGCCGAGGCCAGCCCGGCATAGGCCTTGTTGGTCTGCTTGTTGGCAACGCTGTCCGGATCGCGCACACCGCCCTCAAGGACCTGCCTGATCAGGTCCTTGTCTTCGGTGGCGGAGTCGAGACCGAACGCGGCCAGCGCGTAGGTGTAGAGCCGGTCGTTCGACATCAGGTCGTCGACCGATTTCACCTTGGTGATGTTGGCGAGATAATATGTCGTCTCGCCCTTCACATAGTCCGAATCCGGGTCGAGACCGGCGATCTCAGCCTGCATTGCGTAGTTCTTCGTGACCAGCTGCTGCGCTGGATTGTAGACCGTCGCATCGGCGCCATCCGCCGCGAAGTTGAATGCGGCGACAAACTGCGCGTAGCGCTTGTCGGTCAGCTTGTTGGCGAAGCTGTCGGGATTGGAGACGCCTTCCTTCAGCGCCTTGACCATAAAGGCCTTGGCATAGTCCATGTTCTCCAGCCCGTAGGCCTTCATGGCGTATTTGAACAGGCGGTCGTTGTTGACGAAATCGTCGATCGATTTCACCTTGGTGATGTTGGCCAGATAGTATTGGGTGTCGCGATCGACCGTCGGCTGCTGCTCGATGCGGGCGATAGACTTGGGGATGTCTTTGGCGATCAACTGGTAGCTGAGGTAGGTACTAAGCAAAGGGCGTGCCTCCGGCCGAAGCTATCCCCGCACAATAGCGTCACTTCCTTGCGCGAAGCTGAATCGCGTTCGATGCCTTCGATTCAAGCCTCACACAAGGCACGAGGACTATCCCTGATCCACGATGTGACATGCGGAAGGACCTGTCGTGGGCATTCTGATCGGACTTGTGGTGACGCTCGGCTGCGTTCTCGGCGGCTTCATGGCCATGGGCGGCCATCTGCATGTGCTGCTGCAGCCGTGGGAAGCGGTGGTGATCTGCGGCGCCGCGCTCGGCACCTTCCTCGTCGCCAATCCGATGAAGACGGTCAAGGATACCGGCAAGGGCATTCTCGAAGCCTTCAAGCAGGCGGTGCCGAAGGAGCGCGACTACCTCGAGACGCTGGGCGTCCTGCACAGCCTGATGCGCGAACTGCGCTCGAAGTCGCGCAGCGAGGTCGAGGCGCATATCGACAATCCGGAGGAGTCGGCCATCTTCCAGGCCTTTCCGACCGTGCTGAAGAACCACGACCTGACCCATTTCATCTGCGACTACTGCCGCATCATCATCATCGGCAACGCTCGCTCGCATGAGATCGAGGCGCTGATGGACGAGGAGATCCAGACGATCCGTACCGACAAGCTGAAGGCCTATCACGCGATGGTCGCGGTCGGCGACGGCCTGCCGGCGCTGGGCATCGTCGCGGCCGTGCTCGGCGTGGTAAAGGCGATGGGTGCGCTGGACCAGTCGCCGGAAATCCTCGGCGGCCTGATCGGCGCGGCACTCGTCGGCACCTTCCTCGGCATCTTCCTGTCCTATGCTGTGGTCGGTCCGGTGGCCACCAAGATCAAGACGGTGCGCGAAAAGAAGAACCGCCTCTACATAATCGTCAAACAGACACTGCTTGCGTATATGAACGGCGCCCTGCCGCAGGTGGCGATCGAATTCGGCCGCAAGACCATATCCTCTTACGAACGTCCGACGATCGATGCGGTGGAGCAGAGCACCATGAACGCCGGCACCGCCGAGAAGAAGGCGGCCTGAGCATGCTCCATCGCAGACAGGGCCGCCTGCCGTCATGACCAGTCCGGCCAGTCCGTCAGAAACGCGGGCCTTGATCATCGAGCGGCTCGTCGGCGACAGCGGCGAGGCGGCGCAGGTGATCGGCGTCGGCCGCGGCATGGCCGAGCGGGCGCTGCCGTTGCTGCAGAAGGCGCTTGTCGCAGAACTCGGCGCGGCGGTGACCGTCGATCTGCAAGTGGTAGAGGTCGGCCGCGTTCCAGAGGCGCGTTCGCGCGCCGGCGATGCCTTCGCGCTGACCATCGTGTCCTCGCCGGCCTCGGCCGACGCTATGACGCTGGTGATGGATGCGCATGCGGTGGCCGTCATGGTGAGCGCGCTGTTCGGCGGCGATCCTGACCAGCCGGTGGCGCCGATCGAGCGCGACCTGTCGCAGATCGAGGCCGATGTCGCGACCATGGTGTTCCAGGAGGTCGCGGCGGCGCTCAACGGATCCGGCAAGCGCTCGCTCGAGCTGCGCCTGCCGGTGCCAAAGGCGACGTCTGGCGGCGAAGCGAGGCGGCGCGTGCTGCGCGACGGCGCCGCGGTCCGCATCGTGTTCGGTGTCTCCACGCCGACCGATACCGGCACCATCACGGTGATGATTCCGCAGCGCGTCCTTCTGTCTACGCGCGGAGCCACCGCCAGAACCGAAGAAGGCGAAGCCAGTGAATTCGACTGGCGGGCCCGCTTCTCCGAAGAGGTGATGCGCTCGACCGTCCGGCTCGAAGCGACGATGCCGCTTGCCCGGCTGACGCTCGGCGACCTCGCCGCGTTCGAGCCCGGCCAGGTGATCGAATTGGAGGAGAACGCCCAGCTCAACGCCAGGCTCAGCGCCCGCGACAAGACCCTGTTTGTCTGCGAGTTCGGCAAGCTGGGGCAGAACTACACCGTCCGCATCAGCCATCCGCATGACGCCGGGCAGGATTTCATCGACGGACTGATGCCGGGCTGACGCCAGGCACGGGATTCATGGAGACGACAGATGGCAAAAACCAAAGTGGAAGCCGAACCCGATCAGCCCGACGAACAGCTCGACCGCGCCATCGAGGAACTGCGCGGCGTGCTGCGGGAAGAGGAAAAGCGCCCGGATGGGGCGCTGTATTCGGGTGCCAATTCCTCGATCATCATGACCATTCCGGTCGACGTGCAGATCATCCTCGGCAGCACGGAGATGCCCGTGTCGGAGCTGATGGCGCTGCAAAAGGGTTCCACCGTCGCGCTCAACCGCCGCATCGGCGAGCCGGTCGACGTCGTGGTCAACGGCCGCAGAATAGCGCGCGGCGAGATCACGGTGCTGGAAAGCGATCCGACGCGTTTCGGCATCCGGCTCACCGAAATCATCGCCGCGACGAAGAGCGCCTGAGAATGGCCGGCGGGCGGACCAATCGGCAGCGAGGACAACACGCATGACGACGGCATTGGCGCTCACACGTCCGCAAAAGGCGGCGGCCATATTGGTGGCCATGGGCAAGCCCGCGGCCAGCCGCCTGCTCAAATTCTTCAAACAGGACGAGCTGAAGGCGCTGATCGAGGGCGCGCGTCTCCTACGCACCATTCCGCAGGCTGATCTGGAACGGATCGTCGCCGAGTTCGAAGCCGAGTTCACCGAGGGCGCCGGCCTGCTCGATTCAGCCGACCGGATGGACACGATCCTCAACGAATCGCTGTCGCCCGAGGAAATGAGTGCCATCATGGGCGACAAGAAGTTCGAGCCTGTCCCGGAAGGACCTGCGCCGATATGGCCGGACCTAGAAAAGCTCGAGCCGGCGCGCCTTGGCAGCTTCCTGGCAGGCGAGCATCCGCAGACATCGGCCATGGTGCTGTCGAAGCTTGCGCCGCAGACAGCCGCTAACGTGCTGCTCACCATGGAAAAACCGATGCGCAGCCAGATCATCAAGCGCATGGTGACAATGGCCAACATCCCGGACGCGGCATCGCGGATCGTCGAGAACCAGCTGCGCGTGAGCGTGCTGTCGCAGAAAGCCAGCCGGGACACCACTGCCGGCCAGGAGCGCGTCGCCAGCATGCTCAATGAAATGGCGAAGCCGGAACTGGACGACCTTATGCAGGACCTGGAGGAAGCCGGCACGCCAGATCTCGCCGGCGTCAGGTCGCGGCTGTTCGCCTTCGACGATCTGCCGCTGCTGCCGCAAAAAGCCCGGGTTCTGCTGTTCGACGGGCTATCGACAGAACTGGTCACGCTGGCGCTGCGCGGCGCGCCGCCGGAACTCGCCGAATCGGTGCTCTCGGCGATCGGCGCACGCTCCCGCCGCATGATCGAATCCGAGCTCGGACAAGGATCGGAAGGCATTGCCCTTGCCGACATCATGGCGGCGCGCAAGAGCATATCGGTCGCCGCCATCCGGCTGTCGCGCGAAGGGGCTTTCGAGCTGCCCTCGACGCAGACCGCCACCGCCGAAGCCGCCTGACGATCATAGCCCGGTCAGGACGCCATGGCTGAAGCGGTCGACAAGGATTCCAAAACAGAGGAAGCCACAGAAAAGAAGATCCGCGACACGATCGAACAGGGCAAGCTGCCCCATTCGCGTGAGACCGCGATCTTTGCCTCCTTCCTCGCCATACTGGTTTTCGCCGTTTTCTACGCCAAGGACGCGATCGTCGATCTCGGCATGTTCTTGTCGACGTTCCTGGAAAAGCCGGAAGCCTGGCCGATGGATACCGAGACCGACGTCATCTCGCTCTACAAGCAGGTCTTGGTCGAGATCGGCGGCGCCGTCGTCAGCCTGCTGGTGCTCTTGACGGTTGCCGGCATCGGCGCCTCGGTGTTCCAGAACATGCCGCAAATCGTCGGCGAGCGGATCAGGCCGCAGCTGTCGCGCATCTCGATCGCCAAGGGCTGGAGCCGGATGTTCGGCGTGCAGGGCTGGGTCGAATTCCTGAGGTCGCTGGCCAAGCTCGGCTTCGCTATCGCGGTGTTGACCTTCACGCTCTCGGAAGATCATCGCAAGCTGCTCGCCGGCATGATCACCAATCCGGCCTCGTTCGGCCTGGTCATACGCGGCATCTTCGTCGACATATTGGTTGCGATCGTCTTCGTCATGGGGCTGATCGCGGTGGTCGACATCGTCTGGTCGCGTTTCCACTGGCGGCGCGACCTGCGCATGACCAAGCAGGAAGTCAAGGACGAGCTGAAGCAGTCGGAAGGCGATCCGATCGTCAAGTCGCGGCTGCGCTCGCTGGCGCGCGACCGGGCGCGCAAACGCATGATGACGGCCGTGCCGCGCGCGACGCTGGTGATCGCCAATCCGACGCACTATTCGATCGCGCTGAAATATGTGCGCGAGGAGGATTCCGCGCCGATCGTGCTGGCCAAGGGACAGGACCTGGTGGCGCTCAAGATCCGTGAGATCGCCAGGGAGAACAACATCCCGATCTTCGAGGACGTGGCGCTCGCGCGCTCCATGTACAAGCAAGTTTCGGTTGATAGCGTGATCCCATCGCAATTCTACCAGGCGGTCGCCGAGTTGGTGCGGATCGTCTACTCAAAGAAGGCAGCGCGAAAAGCAACCCAATGAACGGACGCCGCTAACCCATGGACCGGCAACCACACGCCAATTCCCGCGAGCTGATCGTCGCCAGCGCCATCGAGCCCGTGGTGGGCGAATTGAGGCTCATCGACGTTGCCGACTATATCGCCTTCATCCGGCTTGAGCATTTCGCCTGCCTCTCGGACCTGGTGGATTCGGCGGCCGAGCTCTACTTCCGGCCGGGCATGCTGCGGCTCGGCCATGGCGGCGAGGCGCATGTCGACTGGAGCGGCAGCCCGCGCATCGTGCTCGACCTCGAGCTTCGGCCGCGCGGCGTGACGGTCTATTTCCAGCTTACGCTGATCGAGCGCGAGGCAGCCGTGACGGTCAACTACGTGTCGTTCGAGAAGCCTGGCGAGACGCCCGAGCACAACACGGCCTTGCTCGAGGACGCGATCGAAGAGGCTCGCATCCGCAGGACCGAGCCGCTGGCATTCCCCTGAGATTGATAGCAGGCGAGCCGACCTAAAGCGCGTCGCAATCTTTTGGATTCGCTCCCTGCGCTTTAGGCTTTTGATTTTGCGCATGTCTTTGCCCCGAAACCGGTTCCCACTTTCGGGAGACATGCTTTAGCCGCGGCACGTTCAGCGCCGCGGGCGTGACGTCACTCGATCAAACCGAGCCGCAACGCCTTGGCGACCGCCTGGTTGCGGTTGACCGCGTTGAGCTTCTGCGTCGACTGGGTGAGGTACTGGTTGGCGGTATGCACCGAGAGCTTGAGGAGCTTGGCGATCTCCTCGCTGGTGTTGCCGTTGGCGGTCAGCTTCAGGCATTCCAGCTCGCGCTTGGAGATTGAACGCGCCCTGCCGGTGTCGCCGGGGCGGATGCGGGCGACCGACGCGAAAAGCGCGAAGGAGCGGGCGTGGATCTCGCACAGCGTTTCGTCGGACAGCGCGATCTCCGAGCCGAGAAAGACGACCAGCCCGCATTGGCCGCGATCGGCATGCACCGGAAAGGCGATGCCGTTGGTGCCGGGCGCCAGCGGCGTGGTCGGCTCGGCCCAGGCGAGCGAGTGGAAGACCTGCCGCGATCCGGCGCTGCCGTCGTCGGCCCACCAGCGCGGCGCCGTCGAGAGCCGGCTGTGGCGCACCATGTCCTCGCCATTGGCGCCGGAGATGAATTTGGTCGCGACAGCGGTGCCGGGATAGTCGGAATCGAAACACGCCACGAGACGCGCGCGCTCGGGCGAGGGGCTGACGAAATAGAGACCGAAGGCCGAGGCATTGATATCGACGGCGATCCAGCGGCAGCGACGCACGGCATCCGGAATGGTGACCGCTTGATGGGTCTCCGAGCCGAGCGAGAAGGCGCCGAACGGATTGCGCTGATCGTTGAAAAGGGCGGCGGCCGCCTCTTTGACCTGTGCGTGCTTCAAATGATGCCGCTCCTGATCGCGGTCGCGATCGCCATCGCGCGGTTGCTGGCCGCGAACTTCTGGATGGCGTGCGTGATGTAGCTGTTGACGGTGTTCGACGAGACACCGAGGATGACGGCAACCTCATCGGTGGTCTTGCCTTCCGAAACCCAGAACAGACATTCGCGCTCGCGGTCCGACAGCGGGTCCTGCATGGATGCCGCCGCGATCAGCTGCGGAATGCTGGAAAGCGCATAACAGCATTTGATCTGCGCCTTCATCAGGGCGGCCAGGTCGATCCTGCCTGCCTCGGCAGCCGAGAACAGCACGAACAGGCGCTGCCGGCCGACATTTAGCCGCAGCGAATAGATTTCGGCGTGACCGAGCACGTCGAGCAGGCGGGCTTCCTCGCCGTTCAGCAACGCACCGGCGTCGGGCGCGTGCGCCGCCACCAACGGCTTCGGGCGTACGCCCGGCGCCACGGTCAAGGGGCCTAGCGCCAAATTGGCGATCAGCCTTTTGCCGATCAGCTCGATGGCGTCGAAGATCCAGTTGGAGGAGACGATGCGCGCATCGTTACGGTCCTGGTCATGCACGATGGCGACCAGCATGTAGCTGTCGGCGCCGATATCGGCGGCAAGCTGCATGAAGAAGCTGGTGAGATCGCCGCGCGACGTCAGGCGCGAGCCTGAAGCGTCGGGTTGGAGAAGCGCGGCGGGACTGCTCATTTTAATTCTTGGATTCTTGCCGGAATCGATCCTTGTGCCCGGTGCTGGCGAAGCCAACGGCCGGACCCGAAACGCGTCACGTTTACGAAGACACACTCACGGGCGCGAACGGCGCCCAACCGCGCCGAATCCTTCTAGGGAACGCGAAACCGTCCGCGTCTGGTGCCGGCCTGGCGCCGGACTCGAGACTTTGGGTGGTCGCCGCGCCCCCGTGGACCGGCTGATTCGGGTCTAATCTACCCGCAGATGAATCTGACATCAAACGCGATTTGACAAAATCGAATCCGATGGACTCGCATTGCGACTCAGCAGCCGGTCTTCGCGTTATTTGGCGGTAGTTCAAAGCTGAATTGAGCCGATGATTTCGAGGCGAGGTCGTAAAAAATACGCCCCCGGTTGCATCCGGGAGCGCATGGCCTTGAACAGGGGCTTAGCGATCCTCGAAGCCGGTCAGCACGCCGACGGCGTTGATGCCGATCTCTTCCACGGCGTAGCCGCCTTCCATGACGAACAACGTCGGCAGGCCGAGCTTGGCGATACGGCGGCCGATCTTGGGATAATCCTCGCTCTTCAGCTTGAACTGGCTGATCGGGTCCTTCTCGAAAGTATCGACGCCGAGCGAGACGATGACGACATCAGGGGCGTAGGCCGCGAGCCTGGCGCAGGCGTCCTCCAGCGACGCGCTCCAGCCGTCCCAATCGGTGCCGAAAGGCATCGGGTAATTGATGTTGAAGCCTTCGCCTTGGCCTTCGCCGCGCTCGTCGGCATGGCCAAGGAAGAACGGATACTCGACCATCGGATCACCATGAAGGTTGAGCACCTGGACGTCGCCGCGGCGATAGAAGATTTCCTGCGTGCCGTTGCCGTGATGGTAATCGACATCGAGGATTGAAACGCGCTTGGCGCCGTGGTCGCGGAACCACTGCGCGACGACGGCGGCGTTGTTGATGAAACAGTAGCCGCCCATGAAGGCAGCGCCGGCATGATGGCCGGGCGGGCGGCAAAGCGCGAAGGCGCTGCGCTCGCCGTCCTTGACCAAAGCGGCGGCGGTCAGCGCCACGTCATAGGAGGACTTGATCGCCGCCCAGGTGCCTTCGACGAAGGTAGCGCCGGCGTCGAAGGAATAATAGCCGAGCAAGGCATCGACGCGCTTCGGCGGGACATCGGCGCGCAGGCCGCGCGTCGGCCAGGTGAACCCCATCGCCGATCCCGTGAAGCCGGCGGCGACCCATTGCGGCCACACCGTCGGCAGGAAATCGATGTAGTGAGCCTCATGCACACGCTTGGCGGCGGCGAGGTCATGCTCGGCCGGTCCGATGATCGGCCCGAGCTTCTCGCTCTCAACCCGCGCCTTGATGAATTGCGCCCGCGACGGCTTCTCGAAACCCGGCACGATCGCCGACGTAACCAGTTCCATCTGGCCTGAATGGCCGGCATGAAGTGGCGAATAGACAGTTTTCATGGAAACTCCCTTGGAAGTGCGAAATCGATTGGAAGTACGAAATCACTCGAGATTGAGATGGGGGCTGACCAGGGCGAGCCACATGGTTTCCACATCGTCCTCGATGAGGTCGTAGGTCCTGCGGTCTCTCTTCAGCCCGACAAGCCGGCAGACATGGCCGACTTCCATCATCAGCACGCCGAGCCGACTGGCGATCTTGTCCTCAAGCGCCGGATTCACATGCCGCAGCCACGCGGCGTAAAGGGCGACGATCTCTTTGTCGTATTCGTCCTGGATAGGCCTCAGGTCGGCGTTGCCGGATATTGCCTCGATCACCGGCATCAGCGTGGCGTTTTCGAGATAGAGCCTCGATGTGTCGGCGAAGAGCTTGCGCACCTCGCGCCGAAACTCGTCACGGTTGGTCGGCCGAGGGACGTTGATGCGTTTCCGGATCACCTCGGGAAAAGACGACAGCCAGCGCCGGGCCAGGTCCAGAAGAATGGCTTCCTTGTTGGGAAAGTACTGATAGACGGAACCGACCGACAGGCCCGCGCGCTGCGCGATGGCGAGCGTCGTCGGCGTTCTGGTTCCTTGCTCTCGCGTCAGGATCAGGGCCGCATCGAGAATCCTGTCGACCACCTTGCTTGACCGTTGCTGCCGCGGCTGCTTACGCGGTTCGAGCGCTATCCTGGTCTTGCGGTCGAGACTGCGCTTCACTGCTTGTTGCCCCCGTTCCCCGCTCGGCCTCGCCATCGGCGCGCGGTGCAGTCCACAGTACATTCTAAATCCGGCATGTTGACAAACGCGAATAATCAGTCGCATTCTTTATCCACGCTGTCTTCCACGATAACAAGGGGAATTTCGAAGACGGCGCATCGGCATCGATTTGTCCCACGGCGCTGTCCATGTGGAGCGGCGGCTCGTTGGATCTGGCGTTGCCGGTCCCTCAGCAAAATGTGGAGTCGCGATGTCGGTTGCGGATGGTGGTGCGGATCTTGTGGTCGTCAACGGCCGCGTGCTGACCATGGACAATGACAATCCCGCTGCCGAGGCCGTTGCCGTCAAGGACGGCGCCATCATCGCCATCGGTAGCCGCGCTTCCATAGAAGACCTCAAGAGACCGGCCACCAAGGTTGTCGACGCCCAGGGCGGCTCGGTGCTGCCGGGCTTCATCGAGGCGCATATGCATCTGTTCGGCGGCGCGGCCGAGCTCGACAATCTGCATCTGGCGGGTGTGCACGGCTTCGAGGCGCTGCGCGACGCGATCCAGGACTTCGCGGCGAAGCGCCCGGACGCCAGGCTTCTGGTCGGGGCCGGCGTCGACTATGCCATCCTGCCGGAGCCGGTGACGCGCCACGATCTCGACCGCATCATTCCCGACCGTCCCTTCGTCATGTCGGCTTCGGACCACCACACGATGTGGGCGAACACCAAGGCGCTGGAAGAGGCCGGCTTGCTCCAGGGTAGGCAGGTCGGACAGGGCAATGAGATCGTCATGGGCGCCGACGGGCTTGCCGCCGGCGAGCTGCGCGAAGGCGAGGCATTCGGACCGGTCCTCGACCATTATGGGGCGAGCCGGGCGCGGCTTGGCCTCGAGGGTGCCGAGCCGGATCCATATCCTTCGGAGAAGGAATTGGCGGCCGATCGCGATCTGATGCACCGCGGCCTTGAATGGTGCGCCAAGCACGGCATCACCTCTATCCAGAACATGGACGGCAATCTCTATCAGCTCGAGCTGCTGGCCGGGCTGGAAAAAGAGGGGCGGCTCCTTTGCCGCACCAAGATCCCGTTCCACTTCAAGAATTTCATGAAGCTGGACATGCTTGAGAAAGCCTCGCGGATGGCCGCGAGCTACAATTCCGAGTGGCTGTCGTCCGGCATGGTCAAGCTCTTCTATGACGGCGTGCTGGATTCCTGGACGGCGGTGATGGTCGACGACTATGCTGATCGGCCCGGATGGCGGGGCGAGCCGCTGTTTTCGCCTGAACATTTCGCCGAGGTGGCGGTCGAGGCCGACAGGCGCGGGCTGCAGATTGCCGTGCATTCGATCGGCGACGGCGCCGTGCGGGCAGTGCTCGACGGCTATCAGGCGGCGCTGAAGAAGAACGGTCGGCGCGACAGCCGGCATCGCGTCGAGCATATTGAGGTGATCACGGCCGCCGACGTGCCGCGCTTCGCCGAGCTCGGCGTGTTGGCGTCGATGCAGCCGGCGCATCCGCCCGGCGCACTGAACTTCCCGCTCGAGCCGACGATCTCGCGAATCGGCCGGGACAAATGGCCGTTGAGCTATGCCTGGCGCACGCTGAAAGACGCCGGCGCGCGCGTGGTGTTCGCGTCCGACTGGCCGGTCTCGCCGGTCGATCCGATCCTGTCGATCCAGGCGGCAGTGATGCGCAAGCCTTGGGCAGAAGGCATGCCGGACCAGAGCTTCTCGTTGCAGGAAGCAATCGAGGGTTACACGGTCGAGGGCGCCTACGCCGAGTTCAAGGAGCACCGCAAGGGCCGCCTCAAAACCGGATATCTCGCCGATATCGTCGTTTTGTCGGCCGATATCGAGGCGACCGCGCCGGAGGCGCTGCACACCGTGCGTCCGGTGACCACCATCTGTGGGGGGAGGATCACCTACCAAGCCTAACGATGGCATAGGAATTGCTTAATTGAATGGGGACTCGGGATCGAGTCACTGCTGCGCAGTTGCCAAGCCGATCGGCTTGTGGTGACAATCAAAACAGGAACACACCTGCCGACAAGAGCAGGCGCTCTCAATGGGGTAATCGTGCCGGAACAACCGGGTAAGAACGCGATCGAAGTTCGCGGTGTTCGCAAGGTCTTTGGAACAGGCGAGAACCAGGTAGCCGCTCTCGACACCGTGTCGGTGTCGATCCGCGAGAACGAGTTTTTCACGCTGCTCGGCCCGTCCGGATGCGGGAAGACGACGCTGCTGAGATTGATTGCCGGTTTCGATTTTCCGACCGCCGGCGAGATCCTGCTGCACGGGCAGGACATCGCGCCGCTGCCGCCCTACAAGCGTCCTGTCAACACCGTCTTCCAGAGCTATGCACTGTTCCCGCACATGACGGTGGCGCAGAACATCGGCTTTGGGCTGGAAATGCTCGGCAAACCGAAAGGGGAGACCGAAGCGCGCGTCGCCCAGATGCTGAAGCTGGTCAAGATGGAGGCGCTGAAGGCGCGCCGCACCAGCCAGATCTCGGGCGGCCAGCAGCAGCGCGTGGCGCTGGCCCGCGCGCTGGCGCCGCAGCCCAAGGTGCTCTTGCTCGACGAGCCGTTGTCGGCGCTGGACTACAAGCTGCGCAAGGAGATGCAGATCGAACTGAAGCGGCTGCAGCACGAGACCGGCATCACCTTCATCTTCGTCACCCACGACCAGGAGGAAGCGCTGACCATGTCCGACCGCATCGCTGTCATGTCGGCCGGCAAGATCCTGCAGGTCGGCACGCCGCGCGACATCTACGACCGGCCCGCCGAACGCTTCGTCGCCGACTTCATCGGCGAGACGAATTTCATCGAGGGCGAGGTGAAAAGCGCGGCCGATGGGCGCGCCACCGTCAGGCTATCGACCGGTGCGGAAATCCCGGCATCGTTGCCGGAAGGTTTTACGCCGTCGGGCAGCGTTACGCTCGTGGTGCGGCCGGAGCACGCCCAGATCGGTCTGGCCGACGCCAACGCTTCGCTCAGGGGCACGGTCGAGAACGTCGTCTATCTCGGCACCGACACGCATCTCCATCTCAAACTCGACGACGGCAGCGCGTTCATCGTGCGGCGGCAGAACAGCCGCGGCGGCGGCGAAGCGCTTGCGCCGGGCAACCGCGTGGGCGTCGCGATCGGCCCGAATGCCGCTCAGGCGCTGAAGGACTAGAGGCAATCATGGCAAACGCTGAGGAAATTGCTCGCGCCGCCGACGCCAGGGACATACGCGACCGCTGGCTGCTCTCGGCGCCGGCGCTCGTCATCATCCTTCTGGCTGCCACCGGGCCGCTTTTCGTGATGTTGGCTTATTCCTTCATGCTGAAGGGCGACTACGGCGACGTGCAGTTCGGCACCTTCTCGCTGGACGGATGGACATCGGTCCTGTTCCAGCGTGACATCTTCGACGACACGCTGGGCCTGGCGGACGCGCATCTGTCCATCTTCTGGCGTTCGATAAGCCTGTCCTTCTACACCACCGTGCTGACGTTGCTCTTCGGCTTCCCCACAGCCTATTTCATCGCCACGCGACCGCCGAAGACACGCGAGGTCTGGGTTTTCCTCGTCACCATTCCGTTCTGGACGAATCTCCTGATCCGCACCTTCGCCATGCAGCAGGTGATCCGCAACGAAGGGCTGGTCAACACGGCGTTGATGGCGCTCGGCATCATCAAGCAACCGCTGCAAATCATGAATACCGACGCCGCCATCTTGCTCGGCATGATCTATATCTACCTGCCTCTGATGGTGCTGCCGATCTACGCCTCGATGGAGAAGCTCGACTTCAGGCTGGTCGAGGCCGGATATGATCTCTATGCCGGCCGCTGGCAGGTTCTGCGCCGCATCATCTTCCCTTTGATCAAGCCCGGCGTCATCGCCGGCTCGATACTGGTGTTCATTCCCTCGCTTGGCGCCTACGTCATTCCGCGGGTGCTGGGCGGCGGCAAGAACATGATGCTCGGCAACCTGATCGAGCTTCAATTCGGCGCGGGCCGTAACTGGCCGCTGGGCGCGGCCATCTCGATTACGCTCATGGTGCTGGTGATGATCGCGCTGCTGTTCTACGTGCGCAACGCATCCGGGTCGGAGGGCGCCCATGGCTAAGCGTCCGTTCGATATCCAGGCGCAGCCCGGCTTCGGCTTCATGGCGCTTCTGACCTTCTTCGCGCTCTATCTGCCGATCGCGGCACTCGTCGCCTATTCGTTCAACGCGGCGGATTCGCTTTCGCGCTGGGATGGTGTCTCACTGCGCTGGTTTATTTCGGCCTGGCATAATTCGGCGGTGCAGGACGCCTCCATCCGCTCGCTTGTGCTGGCGGTCTCGGCTGCCGCGCTGTCGACGATCACCGCCACCATGGCTGCGCTTGCCACGACCCGCACGCGGCCCTATCCCGGCCTTACCTTCAAATACGCTTTCATCAACCAGCCGCTGATGGTGCCGGAGATAGTCACCGGCGTCGCGCTCCTGATCGTGTTCTCGCGCATCAAGGTCTGGACCGGTTACTCAGGACTCGGCTACCTGATCGCCGCGCACACCGCCTTCTGCATCCCGTTCGCTTACCTGCCGATCCGGGCGCGGCTGGAGAGCATGGACCTGACGCTGGAGCGCGCAGCCGCCGACCTATACGCCACGCCGTGGAAAGCCTTCCGTTTCGTGACGCTGCCGCTTTTGAGGCCGGCCATCATCGCGGGCTTCATGCTCGCCTTCGTCATTTCGCTCGACGATGTGGTCATCACCGAATTCGTCAAATCCGGCGGGCAGGATACGCTGCCCACCTACATGCTCGGCCAGTTGCGGCGCGAAACGAGCCCGGAAATCAATGCGATCGCCACGGTGTTCCTGGCGTTGTCGGTGGTGCTCGTAACCGCGTTCTACTTCGTCAATCGGCGTAAGCCATAACCAACGATTGCCAACGGGAGAATAGCAATGAAATGGAAGACAACGGCCGCCACGGCGGCATTCGCATTGTTTGCCTTTGCGGGCAGCGCGTATGCGGACGGCGAACTCAACATCTTTAATTGGGGCGACTACACCAGCCCCGAGATGATCAAGAAGTTCGAGGATACCTACAAGGTCAAGGTGACGATCACCGACTACGACTCCAACGACACCGCGCTATCCAAGGTACGCGCCGGCGGTCACGGCTTCGACATTGTGGTGCCGTCGGCCAACTACGTGCAGATCTGGGTGAAGGAAGGGCTTCTGCTGGAGGCCCGGCCCGACCAGATGGAGAACTTCAAGAATGTCGACGAGCGCTGGGTGAACGTCCCTTGGGATCCGGGCCGTCACTACACGGTTCCGTGGCAGTGGGGCGTGACCGGTATCGGCGTCAACACAAAGGTTTATGGCGGCGATATCAACACGTCGGCCATCTTCCTGGATCCGCCGAAGGAACTGGTCGGCAAGATCAACGTCGCGCCGGAAATGAACGACGTGCTGTTCGCCACCATCAAGTATCTGGGCGGCGACTGGTGCACGGACGACAAGGAACTGCTCAAGAAAGTGCGCGACAAGCTGGTGGAGGCCAAGCCGAAATGGCTGGCCATGGATTATAGCGTGACCGAGAAGCTGCCGGCCGGCGACTATTCGGCCGTCTACTACTGGAACGGCGCCATCATGCGCTCGCGCATCAAGAACCCCGACATCAAGTTCGGCTACCCGAAGGAGGGCTTCCCCATTTTCATGGACAGCGTTGCCATCCTGAAGGATGCCAAGAATGTCGACAACGCCAAGCTGTTCATGAACTTCATCATGGATCCCGAGAACGCCGCCATGATCTCCGCCTTCGCCAAATATGCCAATGGCATCAAGGGCTCGAAGGCGTTCATGCCGGCCGACATGAAGGATGCGCCCGAACTGGTGGTACCGCCAGAACTGGAGAAAGCGGGCCAGTTCCTCACCCCCTGCTCGCCCGAGGTGCAGCAACTCTACACGCGCATCTGGACGGACGTTCAGAAATAGCGACACGCCGCTTTCTTCCCCGCGCGAGCGGGAAGAGGGCGGGTCAGGGGCCGGATGAGGGGTAGCGCTCAATTCGCACGTTCGCGCCGCCCCTCACCTGGCATGTCGGGGACTGCCCTTCGCTATGGCGTCGGGCGTTCGTCACTCGAAGGCCCATTCGGGGGCTTTCGTCCGCTGTGCAGACCGCTCTCATCCAAGTAAACGGAAGGGGCGGCATGGGGCGGCAGGGAAATTCTCATGCAATCCTATCGCAACTCCGATCCGCGGCCGCCGATTATGCAGGGCTCGCCGCCCAGGCTGGTGCCGCCGAAGCTCGACTGGGACCGGCCGCCCTGGAACCGCTGGGCCTTCCAGCACATCCGCGAATTTCTGCCGACCGTCGAGGTGTGGCGCGGCAGCGGCCATCGCCATCGCCTCGAGCGCGCGGAGGTGGACCTCGACGATCTGCCGGTGGTCGACAGCAACGGAGCGCCGACGACACTCGCAAGCCTGCTCGACGAAACCTATGCCGACGGCTTCCTGGTGCTGAAGGACGGCAGGATCGCCTATGAGCGTTATTTCAACGGCATGGACGAGCGCACGCTGCATCTGTCGCAATCGATGGCGAAGTCGGTCACCGGAGCGGTGTGCGGCATCCTGGTCGGGCACGGCCTGATCGATCCGGGCAAGCTGGTCACCGACTATCTGCCGGAACTTGTCGAGACCGGCTGGGCCGGCGCCACGGTGCAGCATGTGCTCGACATGACGACGGGCGTGCGCTTTTCCGAGGAATATACCGACCGCTATTCCGAGATCGGCCAGGTCGATGTCGCGACCGGCTGGAAGCCGATCCCGCCGGGCAGCGACCCGGACTTCGAGTGGCCGTCGCACCTGTTCGAGCTGATCCTGCGGCTGAAGGACAAGGTGCGCCCGCATGGCGAAGCATTCGAATACCGCTCGATCGAGACCGACGTGCTCGCCTTCATCATGGAACGGGTGAGCGGCAAGCGCCTGGCGCAGCTGGTCTCGGAAGAGCTCTGGCAGAAGCTCGGCGCCGACGAGAGCGCCTGCTTCACCGTCGATAGCGCCGGCTATGCGCTGGCCGATGGCGGCTTCAATGCGACGCTGCGCGACTATGGCCGCTTCGGGCAATTGATCCTCGACAATGGCGGCGGGGTGATCCCGGCCGACTGGATCGAGGCGACACGCAGCGGCAAGCACGGGCCGAATTTCAGCCCGAGCCTTCCCGACGGCAGCTACCGCAACCAGTTCTGGATCGAGGATCCGCACTCACGCTCGCTGATGTGCCGCGGCGTGTTCGGCCAATTGATCCACATGAGCTGGGAACACAGGATGGTCGTTGTGAAGCTTTCGAGCTATCCGGATTTCGTCAATTCCGCCTATTCGGTGGCGACGCAGAAGGCGGTGCATGCCATCGCCGCCGCGCTGGCCTGAAACCGCAAAACAAGATCCGGGAGAGCATCATGAGCGGCAAGACCGCGTTCGAGGCCAGATACGGCTTTGCCCGCAAGGATGTGCGGCTCGACAACTGGCGGCTTTCGCCGTTCAACCGATGGTCGTTCCAGAATGTCGGCGAGCTGGTGCCGAGCGCGCATGTCGCGGCGGCGCCCGCCGGCGAGAGCCAAGCGAAATCGCTCGGCGCATTGCTTGAGGAAAAGATATCGCTCGCCGGTGGCAGCGAGACCGTCGAGAGCTTTCTGAAGCGTTCCGATACGGACGGGCTGACGATCCTGAAGGCCGGCAAGCCTGTCGGCGACTGGTCGGCGCCGCATATGCCGTTCGGAGCGCGCCACATCATCTTTTCGATCAGTAAGTCGGTGACGGCGATCCTCGCAGGCATACTGGAAGGCGAGGGGTTGTTCGATCCCAACGCGCCGGTAACGCACTACATCCCTGAAGCCAAGGGCTCAGCCTATGGCGACGCGAGCGTGCGCAACGTGCTCGACATGACGGTGAGCCTCGATTTCGAGGAAGCCTATCTCGATCCGGAAAGCGCCTTCGCCCGCTACCGCCGCTCGACGCTGTGGAATCCCGGCGGCGGGTCCGAGAGCCTCGCCGCGTTCCTGATGACCATCCAGCGGCTTGCCGAGCCGCATGGCCAGACCTATCGCTACCGTTCGCCCAATTCAGACGTGCTCGGCATCCTGGTCGAACGGGCTTCTGGCAGGCGTGTCAGCCAATTGCTCAGCGCGAAGCTTTGGCTGCCGCTCGGTGCTGGAAGCGAAATGTCGGTGACCGTCGACATGGAAGGCACGGCGCGCACCGCCGGCGGCATGTCGATGACGCCGCGCGACCTTGCCCGTATCGGCGAGATGATGCGGCAGGGAGGCACGGCCAATGGCCGCCGCATCGTGCCCGAAGCCTGGGTGCGCGACACGGTGGCCACCGGCGGCAGTCATGAAGCCTGGCAACGCGGCACGATGGCGTTCCTGTTCCCGAAGGGACGCTATCGCAACAAATGGTACCAGACCGGCCACGACAGCGGTGCCTTCTGCGGTATCGGCATTCACGGCCAGTGGCTTTACGTCAATCCGAAGACGGAAGCGGTCATCGCCAAGATGTCGTCCCAACCGGAACCGGTGGACGATAAGCTGGATGGGGACATCGTGGCGTTCTTCGAAGCGTTGAGCGGCATGGTTTGAGCCGACCAGAGGCTGGTTCCAACAGCTGTTTTCTGTGGACCTTCGGCGCGTGATGAAGCCGTTGCGGTTGGCGTAGCGGTTCTCCCGGCCTATGGTCGCCGCTCTTTTCGGCAGGGACGAGCATGGCATCGGACATCAAGCGCATCGCAGCAATCATCGCGGCCGAGATCGGCGCGCGGCCGGAACAGGCCGCGGCGGCAATCGGGCTGCTCGACGAAGGCGCGACAGTCCCCTTCGTGGCGCGTTACCGCAAGGAAGTCACCGGCGGGCTTGACGACACGCAATTGCGCGACCTTTCCGAGCGGCTCGCCTATCTGCGTGAGCTCGATGCGCGGCGCGAGACCATCGTCAGCTCCATCCGCGAGCAGGGCAAGCTTACCGAGGAGCTGGAAGCCAAGATCGGGGCGGCCGCCACAAAGGCGGAGCTCGAGGACATCTATCTGCCCTACAAGCCGAAGCGGCGCACCAAGGCCGAAATCGCCAAGGAGCGTGGGCTTGGGCCGCTCGCAGAGGCGATCCTCGCCGATCGCTCGAAAATTCCGGCCGAGCTTGCGCTCGCCTATGTCACGGAAGAGGTGGCCGACGCCAAGGCGGCGCTTGAAGGCGCGCGAGACATCCTGTCGGAGCAGTTCGCCGAAAATGCCGATCTGGTCGGCAAGCTGCGCGCCTATATGAAGGAACGCGCCTTCCTGCGCGCAAAAGTCGTCGACGGCAAGCAGGAGGCCGGCGCGAAATTCTCCGACTATTTCGACCACGTCGAGCGCTGGGCAGGCGTGCCCAGCCACCGCGCCCTGGCCATGCTGCGCGGCCGCAACGAGGAAGTGCTGTCGCTCGACATCGAGGTCGATGCCGACGATCAATCGCCGGTGAAACCGGTCGAGCGGATGATCGCCAATGCCTATGCGATTGGCGGCAGCTTGCCCGGCGATAAATGGTTGATGGACGTAGCCGGCTGGACTTGGCGGATCAAGCTGTCGCTACATCTGACGCTCGATTTGATGCGCGACCTGCGCGAGCGGGCCGAGGAAGAGGCGATCCATGTCTTTGCCCGCAACCTGAAGGACCTTTTGCTGGCCGCGCCCGCCGGCTCGCGGCCGACCATGGGGCTCGATCCAGGCATCCGCACCGGCGTCAAGGTTGCGGTGGTCGATGGCACCGGCAAGCTGGTGGCGACCACGACCGTTTATCCGTTTCCACCCAGGAACGACGTGCGCGGCACGCAGGCCGAGCTCGCCGCCCTCATCCGCCAGTACAAGGTCGAGCTGATCTCGATCGGCAACGGTACCGGCAGCCGAGAGACCGAGAAGCTGGTGGCCGACATGCTTTCGGACCTGCCGGCAGGTGCCGGGCCGAAGCCGCTCAAGGTGATCGTCAGCGAGGCTGGCGCCTCGGTCTATTCGGCCTCGGCGACGGCAGCGGCGGAATTCCCCGGCCTCGACGTCTCGCTGCGCGGGGCGGTGTCGATCGCCAGGCGCCTGCAGGATCCGTTGGCCGAGCTGGTCAAGATCGAGCCGAAGTCGATCGGCGTCGGCCAGTATCAGCACGATGTCGACCAGTACCGGCTCGGCCGTTCGCTGGAAGCCGTGGTCGAGGATGCGGTGAACGCCGTCGGTGTCGACCTCAACACGGCGTCGGCGCCGCTTTTGGCGCGCGTGTCGGGACTTGGGCCGTCGCTGGCCGAGGCGATCGTTGCGCATCGCGACGTGGCCGGGCCGTTTGCCAGCCGCAAGGACCTGCTCAAGGTGGCGCGGCTCGGGCCGCGCGCATTCGAGCAAAGTGCCGGCTTCCTGCGCATTCCGAACGGGACAGAGCCGCTCGACGCGTCATCGGTGCATCCGGAAGCCTATGGTGTGGCCAAGAAAATCGTCGCCGCTTGCGGCCGCGACGTGCGCGCGCTGATGGGGGACAGCGCCGCGCTGAAGGCGCTCGACCCGCGCGTCTTCGTCGACGAGCGTTTCGGCCTGCCGACTGTGCGCGACATCATCGCCGAGCTGGAAAAACCCGGACGCGACCCGCGCCCCGGCTTCAAGACGGCGACCTTTGCCGAGGGCGTCGACGACATCAAGGACCTGAAGCCCGGCATGCTGCTCGAAGGCACCGTCACCAATGTCGCGGCTTTCGGCGCCTTCGTCGATATCGGCGTGCACCAGGACGGGCTGGTGCACGTATCGCAACTGGCCGACCGCTTCATCAAGGACGCGCATGAGGTGGTGAAGGCCGGCGATGTGGTGAAGGTGCGGGTCGTCGATGTCGACATCAAGCGCAAGCGCATCGGTCTGTCGATGCGCAAGGATGGCGGCGAGGGCGGGGCGCCCCGTGGCGGCCAGCGCGACCACGGCGGCAGCAAGCCGGCGCCGCGCTCGCCAGCGCCGCATCGCCAGCCGGAGCGGCCGTCGCAGGGCGCGTTCGGCGCGGCGCTCGCCGAGGCGATGAAGCGCAAATAGCTACCACGCCAGGACAGCCGGCTCCTTGCCGATCTGACCCAGCAGCCAGTCGCGAAAGCTGGCGACCGGCGGGTGGCCGCGCTTGTCGTGCGGCACGACGAGGTAATAGGCGCTGCGGCTTTGCATCGGCGTGCCCGGCGCCGGCACCAGTTGGCCGCGCTGCAATTCGCCGGCAATCAGGATTTCCGGCAGCAGCGCCACGCCGAGGCCGGCCATGCAAGCCTGCGCGACCGTGCCGAACTGCTCGAACTGCATGCCGGGCCCGGTCGGGGCCTCGAGCCCCTGATGCTCGAACCACTCGCTCCAGGCGCCGGGGCGGGTTGCCATATGCAGCAACGGCAGACGGCTGATGTCGGCCGCTGTGGCGATGTCGCGGCTGGCCAAAAATTCGGGCGAAACCACCGGCATTACGGTCTCGCGCATCAAGAGCGTGCAGTCGGCCTCCGGCCAGTCGGGCATGCCGTGATGGATCGCGGCGTCGAGCCGTTCGCGGGCAAAGTCGAAGCGTCCGATGCGGGTGGCGAAGTTGATGGTGATGTCGGGATGGCGGGCGACGAAATCCGGGATCAGCGGCATCAGCCAGCGTGTGCCGAAGGTCGGCAGGATGGCCAGGTTGAGAACGCCGCTATGCCGATTGCTCATCAATCCAAGTGCTGCGTCGCGCAATTGGCCAAGCGCCAAGCGCACCGCTTCGGCATAAATCTCGCCGGCCGGCGACAGCCGGACGTTGCGGCTGTCGCGTTCGAACAGCCGGCGACCGAACTGCTCTTCCAAGAGGCTGATCTGCCGGCTGACAGCCCCTTGCGTCAGGTCGAGCTCACGCGCGGCGGCGGTGAAGGAGCCGAGACGCGCAACCGCTTCAAAGGCGGCGAGGGCGGCGATGTTGGGCAGAAGGCGACGCTGGACATTCATGATCCATTACTAACGCTCATTGATCCGTGATGCAATTTCGTTTGATTTTTTGCACGCGGAGTCCGATAAGCCGGCCACCTCAACAATATGTCGGGAGATCGAGGCCATGGCCGCCGAGAAGAACGCCTTCGTGTGGAACGATCCTTTCCTGATCGAGGACCAGCTTTCCGAGGACGAGCGCATGGTGCGCGACGGCGCTGCCGCCTTCGCCGCCGACAAGCTGGCGCCGCGCATCGAGGAAGCCTATGCCGACGAGAAGACCGACCCGTCGATCTTCCGCGAGATGGGCGAAGCGGGCCTGCTCGGCATCACCATTCCGGAAGAATATGGCGGGCTGGGCGCCAACTATGTGACTTACGGCCTGGTGGCGCGCGAAGTCGAGCGCATCGACTCAGGCTACCGCTCGATGATGAGCGTGCAATCCTCGCTGGTCATGTATCCGATCCATGCCTATGGCTCGGAAGCGCAACGCAAGAAATACCTGCCCAAGCTGGCGTCGGGCGAATGGATCGGCTGTTTCGGGCTCACCGAGCCGGACGCCGGCTCCGATCCAGGCGGCATGAAGACGCGCGCCGAGAAGACCGCGAACGGCTACAGGCTCTCCGGCTCCAAGATGTGGATTTCCAACGCGCCGATCGCCGACGTCTTCGTCGTGTGGGCGAAGTTGAAGGGCGACAGCGGCAAGGATGAGATCCGCGGCTTCGTACTGGAAAAGGGCATGAAGGGACTGTCGGCGCCGAAGATCGGCGGCAAGTTGTCGTTGCGGGCGTCAATCACCGGCGAGGTGGTGCTGGAAGGCGTCGAGGTCGGCGAAGACGCGTTGCTGCCCAACGCCAAGGGCCTCGGCGGTCCGTTCGGCTGCCTCAACCGGGCGCGCTACGGCATCTCCTGGGGAGCGATGGGCGCGGCCGAGGATTGCTGGCACCGGGCGCGGCAATACGGCCTCGACAGAAAACAGTTCGGCAAGCCGCTCGCCGGCACGCAATTGTTCCAGAAGAAGCTCGCCGACATGCAGACCGAGATCGCGCTCGGACTGCAGGGCTCGCTGCGCGTCGGCCGGCTGATGGACGAAGGCAAGATGGCGCCGGAGATGATCTCGATCGTCAAGCGCAACAATTGCGGCAAGGCGCTCGACGTCGCCCGCCAGGCCCGCGACATGCATGGCGGCAACGGCATCCAGATCGGCTATCACGTGATGCGCCACGCGCAGAACCTGGAGACGGTCAACACCTACGAAGGCACGCATGACGTGCATGCGCTGATCCTCGGGCGGGCGCAGACGGGGATCCAGGCGTTTTTCTAAACCGGTAAGGCTGCTTAAATTAGGTGCAGCGCAACATCTCTGCTTGGAAAATGGCCAGCATCTATGTCAGGGTTCGGCGAATTGAAACGCCGAACTCCGGGGCACCATGGCAATTCAGGCAGCCGTTCATCACCTGACCCATTACAAATATGACCGGCCGGTGGTGCTCGGTCCCCAGGTGATCAGGCTGCAGCCGGCGCCGCACTCGCGCACCAAGGTGCTCAGCCACTCGCTGAAGGTCGAGCCGGCAAACCACTTCGTCAACCTGCAGCAGGATCCCTACGGCAACTTCCTCGCCCGCTTCGTCTTCCCGGAGCCGGTGACGGAATTGAAGATCGAGGTCGACCTCGTCGCCGACATGACGGTCTATAACCCGTTCGACTTCTTCGTCGAGGAAAGCGCCGAGACCTTTCCGTTCGACTATCCGGAGGAGATCAGGGAAGACCTCGCCATCTACCGCGCGCCGGAGCCGGCCGGGCCGCTGTTGACGGCATTCCTTCGGACGATCGGCCGCAGCCCGACAAACACCGTCAATTTCCTGGTCGACCTCAATGCAAGGTTGCAGCGCGAGATCGCCTATATCGTGCGCATGGAGACGGGCGTTTATTCGCCCGAGGAGACATTGGCCGCCGGCAAGGGCTCGTGCCGGGATTCGAGCTGGCTCTTGGTGCAGATCCTGCGCAATCTGGGCGTCGCCGCGCGCTTCGTCTCCGGCTATCTGATCCAATTGAAGCCGGATCTCGTCTCGCTCGACGGACCGCCGGGGACCGCAGTCGACTTCACCGACCTGCATGCCTGGTGCGAGGTCTATATTCCGGGCGCCGGCTGGATCGGCTTCGACCCGACCTCCGGCCTGCTCACCGGCGAAAGCCATGTGCCGCTTGCCGCGACGCCGCATTTCCGCAATGCCGCGCCGATCTCAGGCATGGCGAGCTTCGCCAATGTCGATTTCCACTTCGACATGCGGGTCGACCGCATCGCTGAGCATCCGCGCATCACCAAGCCATTTTCGGACGAAAGCTGGGAGGCGCTCGATCGACTGGGCGAAAAGGTCGACGCGGTGCTGAAAGACGGCGACGTGCGGCTCACCATGGGCGGCGAGCCGACTTTCGTGTCGATCGACGATTTCGAATCCGCGGAATGGAACACGGCGGCCGTCGGTCCGACCAAGCGCGACAAGGCGGACCAGCTCATCCGCCGGCTGCGCGAGCGCTTTGCGCCGGGCGGCTTCCTGCATTACGGTCAGGGCAAGTGGTATCCGGGCGAGAGCCTGCCACGCTGGACCTTCTCGCTCTACTGGCGCACCGATGGCGAGCCGATCTGGCGCGATCCGTCGCTGATCGCGCGCGAGACGAGCAGCGCCGCCATCGGACCCGAACAGGCCGAAAGCCTGCTCACGGCGATCGCCGGCGAGCTCGGCATCGACAAGGCGATGGTCGGCGAGGCCTATGAGGATCCGGGCGAGTGGCTGCTCAAGGAAGGCAAGCTGCCGGACAATGTCGATCCGTCCAATTCGAAGCTGGAGGACCCGGAAGAGCGCAGCCGCATGGCGCGCGTGTTCGAGCGCGGCCTGACCAAGCCGTCAGGCTATGTGCTGCCGGTGCAGCGTTGGAACAGCCAGGCTGTGGGGCAGCGCTGGCGCTCGGAGAAATGGAAGACCAGGCGCGGGCGCCTGTTTCTGGTGCCGGGCGACTCTCCGGTCGGCTACCGCTTGCCGCTCGGTACGTTGCCCTATGTTCCGCCGGCGCAATTCCCTTACATCGTGCCCGTCGATCCCTCAGTGCCACGTGGCCCGCTGCCTGCGCGCGCCGAAATCCCGCCGGAAGCTCCGGCTGGCGGCGCGGACGAGATGGCGCGTCAGCAGGCGGAGGCCTCCTTCACTGCCGCCACGGCCCAGCAGGACCGGGTCGAGCAGCGACTGACCGAGATCGGTGGCGCGGTGCGGACCGCACTCACCGTCGAGCCGCGCGACGGCAGGCTCTGCGTGTTCATGCCGCCGGTCGAGGCGCTGGAGGATTATCTCGAATTGGTGGCGGCGGCGGAAAACGCTGCCAAGGCCATCGGGGTGCCGGTGCATATCGAGGGCTATGCTCCGCCGCACGACCCGCGCCTCAACGTCATTCGCGTCGCGCCCGACCCCGGCGTGATCGAGGTGAACATCCATCCGGCCGCCAACTGGCAGGAATGCGTTGCCACCACCACTGCCATCTACGAGGAAGCGCGGCAGTCGCGGCTCGGTACCGACAAATTCATGATCGATGGTCGCCACACCGGCACCGGCGGCGGCAATCATGTCGTGGTCGGCGGCGCGACGCCCAATGACAGCCCGTTCCTGCGCCGGCCGGACCTTCTGAAGAGCCTGGTGCTGCAATGGCAGCGGCATCCGTCGCTGTCCTACCTGTTTTCGGGCCTGTTCATCGGCCCGACCAGCCAGGCGCCGCGCATCGACGAGGCGCGGCACGATTCGCTCTATGAGCTCGAGATCGCGCTGGCGCAGGTGCCGCATCCTGACAAGGGCGAGGCGCCCTTGCCTTGGCTGGTCGACCGGCTGTTCCGCAATCTCTTGACCGACGTGACCGGCAACACGCACCGTTCGGAAATCTGCATCGACAAATTGTTCTCGCCGGATGGCCCGACCGGCCGGCTCGGGCTGGTCGAGTTCCGCGGCTTCGAGATGCCGCCCAATGCACGCATGTCGCTCGCGCAGCAATTGCTGGTCCGCGCGATCGTCGCCCGCGCCTGGAGGAACCCGCTCGACGGACGCTTCGTGCGCTGGGGCACCTCGCTGCACGACCGTTTCATGCTGCCGCACTACGTCTGGGCGGATTTCCTCGACGTGCTGGAGGATCTGAAGCTCGACGGCTTCGATTTCCGCCCCGAATGGTTCGCGGCCCAGCTCGAATTCCGTTTCCCGTTCTGCGGCGAGGTGCAACATGCCGGCGTCAAGCTGGAGTTGAGGCAGGCGCTGGAGCCATGGCATGTGATGGGCGAGCAGGGCGCCATCGGCGGCACGGTCCGGTTTGTGGACTCCTCGGTCGAGAGGCTGCAGGTGAAGACAGAAGGCCTCAATCCGGAACGCCACGCCATCGTCTGCAACGGCCGCCTCGTGCCGATGAAGGTCACCGACAATCGCGAGGTCGCGGTGGCCGGCGTTCGCTTCAAGGCCTGGCAGCCGGCGTCCGGCCTGCATCCGGCACTGCCGGTCAACACGCCGCTGGTCTTTGACATCTATGACCGCTGGTCGGCCCGCTCGGTCGGCGGCTGCGTCTACCATGTCGCGCATCCGGGCGGCCGCAATTACGACACCTTCCCAGTCAACGGCAACGAGGCCGAGGCGCGACGGCTTGCCCGGTTCGAACCGCGCGGCCACACGCCGGGCGGCTATGTGCTGCGTGACGAAGAAGCTGCTGAAGAGTTCCCCATGACCCTTGACCTCAGGCAGCCGGCGAGATTCTGATCGACAATGGCCAAGGGGAATCAGAGACGGGCGGGCGGCAGGCCGCGGGCGCCGAGCCTGCTGGAACGCTACCGACCGATCGAAGGCGTCGTCGACGAGATGGTCGACGCGGCCGGCAGCCCGCGCCCGGCCTGGCGCTCCTTCATCGACGCACTCGACGATCTCGGGGCGGATCGGCTCGGGCAGCGGTTTGCCCGCGCCGATCAGTATCTGCGCGATGCGGGCGTCTATTACCGTGTCTATGAGCAGGCTGGCGCCAATGAGCGGGAGTGGCCGCTCGCGCATGTCCCGCTGCTGATCGACGAGAAGGAATGGGCCGACATCAGCGCCGGCCTCGTCCAGCGCGCCGACCTGTTCGAGGCGATCCTGTCCGACATTTACGGGCCGAACCGGTTGGTCGAGAAAGGCATTCTGCCGGCCGGCCTGATTGCAGCCAGCCCGGAATATCTGCGCCCGATAGCCGGCGTCCGGCCGGCCAACGGGCATTTTCTGCATATGGTCGCCTTCGAGCTCGGCCGTGGCCCGGACGGCCGCTGGTGGCTGCTGGGCGATCGCACCCAGGCGCCGTCGGGCGCAGGCTTCGCGCTGGAGAACCGCGTCGCCACAACGCGTGCGCTGTCGGATATCTATGGCGAGATGCATGTGCATCGGCTTGCCGGCTTTTTCCGCCGCTTCCGCGACGCGCTGAACGCTATGGCAAGGGAGTCGGGCGGCCGCGTCGCCATCCTGACGCCGGGACCGCTCAACGAAACCTATTACGAGCACGCCTATATCGCCCGCTATCTGGGCATCATGCTGCTCGAGGGCGAGGACCTGACCGTTTCCGGCGGCAGGCTGATGGTGCGAACCGTTTCCGGCCTGATGCCGATCGGCGTCCTGTGGCGGAGGCTCGATGCCGCTTTCGCCGATCCGCTGGAGCTCAGGCCGGACTCGCAGATCGGCACACCGGGATTGGTCGAGGCAATCCGGCGCGGCTCCGTATCGGCCGTCAATGCGCTGGGTTCGGGCCTGATGGAGACGCGGGCATTGCTGTCGTTCCTGCCCAGGATCGCGCGAGAACTGCAAGGTGACAATCTCAAGCTGCCGAGCATCGCCACCTGGTGGTGCGGGCAAGAGGCGGAGCGCGCGCATGTGCTGGCCAATATCGACCGCATGGTGGTCGGCCCGGCGCTCTCGACCCGGCTTGCCTTCGAGGACGATGGCGCGACCCGGCTCGGATCGTCCCTTTCGGCCGGCGAGCGGGCCGAGCTCATCGCGCGCATCGAGGCGGACGGCGCCGGCTTCGTCGGCCAGGAAGCCGTGACGCTGTCGACCACGCCGGTGTTCGTCGACGGCTTGCTGGAGCCGCGGCCTGCCAGCCTGCGCGTCTATCTGGCGCGCACGCCGGAAGGCTGGACGGTGATGCCCGGCGGCTTCGCCCGTGTCGGATTTTCGCTCGACCCGACGGCGATTGCCATGCAGCGCGGCGGCCAGGCGGCGGATGTCTGGGTGGTCAGCGACAGGCCGGTCGAGCGCGAGACATTGTTGCCGCAGGAGCATGACGGCTTCACCCGCACCATGCCGGGCAGCCTGCCCAGCCGCGCGGCCGAGAACCTGACCTGGCTCGGACGCTATATCGAGCGCTCCGAAGACACGGTGCGCGTGCTGCGCGCCTATCACGTGCGGCTTGCCGAGACGTCCGATCCGGATATGCCGCTGCTCGCCGATATCAGGGACTATCTGCAACCGTTCGGCATCGACGTCGAAACGGCGATACCACCGGGGTTGATCGGCACTTTGGACAGCGCGGTCTACAGCGCCGGCCAGATTCGCGACCGCTTCTCTCCCGATGGCTGGCTGGCGCTGAAGGATCTGTCCAAGACCATCCACAAATTCGCGGAGACGGTCGCGCCCGGAGACGACGCGACGCGGGCGATGACGGTGATGCTGCGCAAGCTTGCCGGCTTTTCCGGCCTGCTGCACGAGAACATGTACCGCTTCACCGGCTGGCGCTTCCTGGAGATCGGCCGCAGGCTGGAACGCGGCATCCAGATCGCCCGCACGCTCAGCCAGCTGACAAGGAATGAGGCGCCGGAAGGGGCGCTGGACATGATGCTGGAGATCGGCGACAGCGTCATGACCCATCGCCGGCAATATCCGGTGCAGGCCGGGCGGCGCACGGTGATCGACCTGCTTGCGCTCGACCCGCTCAATCCTCGCTCGATCCTGTTCCAGCTCGAGCGGCTGAAGGCCGAGATCGGCATGCTGCCTTCGATCGGCGGCGAGGGGCACATGTCACCCGCCGCCAAGGAGATACTGCGGCTCAACACGGCAATAGCCGTCATGGAGCCGTCGGACATGAGCGCCAAGGCGCTCGACGACCTCGCCGGCCAGATAGGCGATCTCTACAACAGCCTCTCCAAGGCCTATTTCGGTTAGAGCGTTTCCAGCGAAAAGGATCGCCTTCAATGCTCTATCTCTCTGTTTTTGCGCAATTCCGGACGCAAGGCTACGGCGAAGCCGCCGAGCCCAACGGCTGCGCTTTTTTGCTGGAATTGCCCTAATGCTCTACGACATCAAACTCCATTTGCATTACGACTACGCCGCTGCCGCCGGTGGCGGACGGCACCAGGTGCGCGTCATGCCGCAGACGATCGCCGGAGTGCAGCGCGTGATCGCCGCCTCGCTGTCGTTCCAGCCGTCGCCGGCCGAGCGTGCCGATTTTTCCGATTTCTTCGGGAACAACGTCACCTCGATCGCTTTTCGCGACGCGCATGAGACGCTCGACATCCGCATGAGCGCGCGCGTGTCTGTCTCGCGGCCCGAGCCAGGTCTCGATGTCTCGCCCGATATAAGCGGGCTGAGGTCGGAGCTCGATCTGGTACGCTCGCTATTGCCGTCCGCGCCGCATCATTTCCTCGCCGCCAGCGACCATGCCGGCATCGATGCGGCGATCACGGCCTATGCGCGGGAAAGCCTGGCCGGCTCGGCGGTGGCAACAGCGGCCGATCTCTGCAACCGCATCCATCGCGATTTCACCTATGACGGCAAGGCAACCACGGTGCAGACGCGGGCAAGCGACGCCTTCGCGCTGAAACGCGGCGTCTGCCAGGATTTCTCGCATATCATGATTGCCGGCCTGCGCGGGCTTGGCATTCCCGCCGGTTATGTCAGCGGTTTTTTGCGCACGATCCCACCCAAGGGCAAGCCTCGGCTCGAGGGCGCCGATGCCATGCATGCCTGGGTCAAGGCCTGGTGCGGACGCGATGCCGGGTGGCAGGAGTTCGACCCGACCAACGGCATGCGGGCGAGCAACGACCATATCACGGTCGGCTACGGCCGCGACTATTCCGACGTTGCGCCGATCGTCGGCGTGTTGAAGACCACCGGCGGCCAGGTCGGCGAGCAAGCGGTCGACGTCATTCCGGTCGTCGTCGAAAAGGTGTAACGACAACCCGATTGCCCGCGGGCGCTTCTCAAATGCGCCTGCCGTCGGTATCCTGGGCACGGGATTGATGGGGGCGCGCGCCTGCGTGGGTATGGCGCGCGGAGACAGATTTGGAAGCGGTAAGCGTCATCATACCAGCACATGATGCGGCTCGGACGATTGCCCGGACGCTCGCTTCACTGGTTTCGGAAAAAGAAGTTATCGGCGAGGTGCTGCTGGTTGACGATTCGTCGTCCGACGCCACCGCGGCCGTCGCCTCGGATTTGTCGTTACGGTGCGGGTTGCCGCTGCGCGTCGTCAAATCGAGCTGCCGTGACGCCGGCGGCTCTAGGAATCTGGCTCTGGAGCAGGCCCGCTTTCCATGGATCTATCTGATCGATGCCGACGATATTCATCTGGAAGGCGGCCTGCGCGCACTGCTGGCCAAGGCCGTAGGGGATCGAGGAGCAGACATGGTGGTCGGCGCCTACCGCCGACAGGTCAGCGGCGAGGAGCGGTCGACCAAGCTGCCGGGCGGCTACATGGCAAGCGGACCGGCCAATGCCTGCGCCTATCTCGAAGGGCGGATACGGTCGATCGCAGTCGGCAGCGCGCTGGTGTCGCGGCGGGTTGTCGGCGACACGAGGTTCCCCACCGGGCTCGCCTATGACGAGGACACGCTGTTTTGGGCGCGCCTGATGGCCAAAGCCTCGCTTGCGGTCCTGACACGACCGATCTTCATCTATTTCGTCTCGGCGGAGCGTTCCGACGACCGTTTCACGATCAGGCCCGCCGCTTGCTTTCTCGAATGGCGTCTGGCGCTGCGCCGGCTCCGGTCCTGCGGCATCGCGGAGCGGTCGCTCAAGACCAGGGAAGGCCTCGTCGCCTTGAAGATCGCGCGCGTTCATTATGCGCGCGGTGATTTCGATATGGCGGGAAGATTCCTCAGCGTGGCCGAAGCTGCGCCACGGACGGGCGCGGCTGTCTGGCGGTGCATGCGCTATCGGCTGAAGATCGCGTTGCGGCGCCGGTTCTCGGCGCCGGCCGCCCAATTGCAACGCGCCTGATGGCCGCAAGGCCGGATCTCGCGGTCGTGGTGATTGGTTTGCGGGCACCCGCCTCACTGGCGGCTGCGGTAAGGTCGGTGCTCGACCAGAATGTTCCGCTCGAGATCGTGGTGGTGAATTCCGGCGGCGGCAACGCCATGTCGCTGCTTGCCGATTGCGGCATCGGCGTAACTGTCATCGATGTCGAGGAGCGGTTGTTTGCCGGGGCCGCGCGAAATCGCGGCATCGCTGCAACGCAGGCTCCGTTCATCGCCTTTCTCGCGGATGATTGCCTGGCCTGTCCGCAATGGGCCGAAATCCGGCTGCAGCGTCACCGGGAGGGCGCCGCGGCTGTGGCGAGCGCCGTCCTCAACAGCCATCCGCGCAATCTAGTCGCCTGCGCGGCGCATCTCGTCACCTATATGCGACGCCTGCCCGGTCTCCCGGCCGGGAAGGCGCAGTGCTACGGGGTTTCGTTCGACCGGAAGCTGTTCGAGCGATATGGAGCGTTCGACGAGGGGCTGAAGTCCGGAGAAGACACCGAATTCATGGCCAGACTGCCGGAGGCTCTGCGGCCGGTCTGGGAACCGAGGGTCCTGACCGTTCACCGCAACGAGATGAGCTTGTCCGGCTTGCTTGCCGACCAGTATCGCCGCGGGCGCCGCTATGGCGCCTATCTCCGGTCCCTCGACACCGGAAAACCGATGCGTCCGTTCCGAAAGGTGTTCCGCGACCGGCGCAATGTAGGCAAGCTGATCAAGGAGGGGTTGTCAGGCAAGGACAGGACCTTCGCAAGGCTGTCGCTGCCGATCGTGTGGCTGGCATTGTTCGCCAAATCGCTGGGGGCGTCCGCCGGCGCCCGGCATGGCGACACGACGGAGGACCGGCGATGATCACCATCGAGATGAAGCCGCCGCGCCGGCGGCGCGGCCGATGGTTTTGGTCACAGCGCAAAATCGTCGCCGTTTTCAGCTACCGCTACGATCAGCATCTCGTGCCCGACCTTATCGCCAATCTCGAGCCTGTCGTCGACGGCTGGATCGCCTATGACGACCGCGCCTCGGAGGGGCTTTTCAGCAGCGAGCCGCAGAGGCGGCGTGCGCTTATCGCCGCGGCCCATGAGGCCGGCGCCGATTGGGTTCTGGCCATGGATCCTGATGAAAGGCTGGAACAAGCCGTTGCCGGCCGGATCGGCCGCCTGACCAGCGGGTCCAGGCGCATCGCCTGGGGGTTCCGCTGTCGGGAACTGTATACGCCGGCCAGCTACAGGATCGACGGTCGCTGGGGCCAGAAGATGCAGCACAGGCTTTTTGCCGCCTATCCCCCTGACCGTTATCGATCGAAAGATCTGCACGGCGCCTGGTTTCCCGACGATATCGGCTTCAGGCTCGAGGATAGCGGTCTCAATCTTTATCATTTGAAGATGATCGAGCCAAAGCGGCGCGCAGCGCGTCGCGACCTCTACAATTGCCTCGACCCGGATCGCCGGCTGCAGCAGATCGGCTACGACTATCTGGCGGACGAGTCGGGAATGGTTCTCGAGGCCGTGCCGGCCGGGCGAGAGTACGTTCCCGCTCATGCCGACGACGGCGGGCTCTGGATGGCGGATCTCTCCGCCATGCGGCGGGACTGAAAGCTGTTTCGGAACCAGCCGCCGGTTACGCGGCTTATCTACGGGAACTTCCGTGGAGCCATCATGCTGCAACAATCGCGATCCTGCGTCGACCGGCCGGCAGGCGAGGACCGAAGCCGGAAAGACGGTGCGCAGGATTCGGCCGAGCGCGCGTCGCTCAGCTATGTCAGCGACACCGATCCCGGCGTCCGACGATTGAGAAAAGGCAAGGGATTTTCCTATGTCGGTCCGAACGGGCGCAAGGTCAGCGCGGAGACACTTGCCCGCATCAAGGCGATCGTCATTCCGCCGGCCTGGACGGATGTATGGATATCACCCGATCCGGACGGCCACATCCAGGCAACAGGCCGGGATCAGCGGGGCCGCAAGCAGTACCGTTATCACCCGCAATGGACCGAGGAACGCGACGGCGTCAAATATTCCAGCCTCGTTGCTTTCGCGCAAAGCCTGCCCACTCTCAGGCGGCAGATCGATGCCGATCTGCGCCGCCACGGGCTGCCGATGGAGCGCGTCGTCGCCTCTGTGGTCTGGTTGCTCGACAACACCATGATCCGCATCGGCAACGCGGCCTATGCGCGCGACAACAAGAGTTTCGGACTGACCACGCTGCGTGACCGCCATGTCGAGATCACGGGCTCCAGCCTGCGCTTCGCCTTCAAGGGCAAGTCGGGCAAGGAATGGAAGCTGAAGCTGGCCGATCGCCGCATCGCCAAGGTCGTGCGCGGCGCCCAGGACCTGCCCGGACAGAAGCTGTTCCAATATCTCGACGAGGACGGCGACCGGCGGCCGGTGCGCTCGGAGGACGTCAACCGCTATATTCGCGAGGCCTCCGGCGCCGAATTCAGCTCAAGACATTTCCGCACCTGGGGCGGCACCATCCACGCCGCTTCGCTGTTTGCGCGGACCGAACTGCCGGAAAGCCAAGCGCTGCGGAAACGGGTGACAAACAGCGTCGTCGACAAGGTCGCCGAGCGGTTGGGCAACACCCGTGCCGTCTGTCGCAAATGCTACATCCACCCGCTGGTGTTCGAAGCGTGGAGCAACGGGCGCCTGCTCGACGAAATGGCCGAAGCCAATAAGCACAAGCGCGTCATACCCGGCCTCGACGAGGAAGAAACGCTGGTGCTCAGATGGCTGCAGGCGCGCGGCGCCTGACAGGCGGTTGCGGAGATCGTCAAGTCAGTGATCCCTCGATAAATTTTTTTATCGACCTGGTGTCGGGAAGGGTCCTAGTGTCGCGTCCTTTGATACGGAAAGGACCTGCCATGCTTTACGCCATCCTCTGCTACGCCTCCGAAGACGTCGTCTGCTCCTGGAGCAAGGAACAGGACGACGAGGTCATGGCAAAGCTCCTCAACGTGCAGGACAAATACGCCAAGGCGGGCCGGCTGGGGCCGGTGGCGCGCCTGTTGCCGACGACGGCGGCCACGACGCTGCGAAAGGTCAAGGGGGAATCGATCGTGCTCGACGGCCCATTCGCCGAGACCAAGGAACAATTCCTCGGCTTCTACACGCTCGAATGCAACGATCTCGACGAAGCCGTCGAATTCGCGCGCGAGCTTTCCGAAGTCAATCCGAGCGGCGGTTCCTACGAGATCCGGCCGGTTTCGGTCTTCAATCCGACAAAGGTCGCGGTATGACGGAACTCGCCTGGATAAACGCCGCGATCAGCAATGCCCGCCCACAGGCGATGGGCGCGCTGCTGCGCTACTTCCGCGACCTCGACGCCGCGGAAGAGGCTTTCCAGGACGCGTGCCTGAGGGCGCTCAACAACTGGCCGAAGAACGGGCCGCCACGCGATCCCGCGGCTTGGCTGATCTTCGTTGGACGCAATAGCGGCATCGACGCCGTGCGCAAGCGCGCCAAGCAGGCGCCGATGCCGGAAGAGGACCAGATTTCCGATCTCGAGGATGCCGAAGGCGATATGGCCGAGCGGCTGGACGGTGCGCATTATCGCGACGATATCCTGCGGCTTCTGTTCATCTGCTGCCATCCGGATTTGCCGGCGACGCAGCAGATCGCGGTGGCGCTGCGCATCGTGTCCGGCCTCACCGTCAAGCAGATCGCGCGCGCCTTTCTCGTCGGCGAGAGCGCCATGGAACAGCGCATCACCCGCGCCAAGGCGCGCATTGCCGATGCCGGCGTGCCGTTCGAGACGCCGGGCGCGGTTGAGCGCTCGGAGCGGCTCGCCGCAGTCTCCGCAATGGTCTATCTGATCTTCAACGAGGGCTATTCGAGCAATGGCGGCGAGGCGCCGGCTCGCGCGCCGCTGTGCGAGGAGGCGATCCGGCTCGCCCGGCTGCTGCTCAGGCTATTCCAGCAGGAACCTGAAATCATGGGGCTGACGGCGCTGGTGCTTCTCCAGCATGCGCGGGCACCGGCGCGTTTCGACGAAGGCGGCGAGATCGTGCTGCTCGAGGACCAGGACCGCTCGCTCTGGAGCCGCAAGATGATCGACGAGGGCTTGGCGCTGGTCGACAAGGCGCTGCGCCACCGCAAGCCCGGCCCTTATCAGGTGCAGGCGGCGATCGCGGCGCTGCATGCGCGGGCGGCGACGGCCGAGGATACCGACTGGACCGAGATCGACCTGCTCTATGGTCTGCTGGAGCAGATGCAGCCGTCGCCGGTGGTAACGCTCAACCGCGCCGTCGCGGTCAGCAAGGTGCGCGGCCCGGAAGCCGCACTTGCCATGATCGAGCCGCTGGAAGAGCGGCTGTCGGGCTATTTCCACTTCTTCGGGCTGAGGGGCGGGCTGCTGATGCAGCTTGGGCGCAACGACGAGGCGCGCATCGCCTTCGACCGCGCCATCGCCCTGGCCAACACCGCGGCCGAGGCGGCGCATATCCGCATGCATATCGACCGGCTGATCAAGGAAAGCACTGAGAAGTCTTCCTTCCAAAAAGCGCGCTGATCCGGCTTCGCCGTCTGGCCCAATTTCGCAATCCGGCCTTGGACCATGCCGGGGTAGCGGTTTTCCCCCGAAACGCGTAATGCCACGCCATGAAAGCGCCCGGCTGTGCCCGACGGCACGGACATGGCGCATGGCTTCCACGCCCGTCCCATGAGCGGCGGGATATGAAAGGGACAAAAATGACGTTAGCGAAGGAAACCGCTTCACTTCTTGAGAAACTGGGCGTCGCCAAAGATGCGCTTTCGGGGGGCGACCTGATCGTGCGCAGCCCGGTGACGGGCGAACAGATCGCGGCGCTGAAGTCGATCTCGGCCGCCGACGCCGGCAAGGCCATCGATGCCGCGCACAAGGCCTTCCAGGCCTGGCGGCTGGTGCCGGGGCCAAAGCGCGGCGAGCTGGTGCGCCTGCTCGGCGAGGAGCTGCGCGCGCATAAGGACGAGCTTGGCCGGCTGGTGTCGATCGAGGTCGGCAAGATCCCGTCCGAGGGGCTGGGCGAAGTCCAGGAGATGATCGACATCTGCGATTTCGCCGTCGGCCTTTCCCGGCAACTCTATGGCCTCACCATCGCCACCGAGCGCCCCGGACACCGCATGATGGAGACCTGGCATCCGCTCGGCGTCGTCGGGGTGATCTCGGCCTTCAATTTCCCGGTTGCCGTTTGGTCTTGGAACTCGGCGCTGGCCTTCGTCTGCGGCGACGCGGTGGTGTGGAAACCGTCGGAAAAGACGCCGCTGACGGCGCTTGCCTGCGAGGCGATCTTCAAGCGCGCCGCCAAGCGTTTCGGCACTGATGCGCCGGCAGGGCTGCTGCAGGTGTTGATCGGCGACCGTGCCGCCGGCGAGGTGCTGGTGGATCATCCGAAGGTGCCGCTGGTCTCGGCCACCGGCTCGACCCGCATGGGCCGCGAGGTCGGCCCCAGGCTCGCCAGGCGTTTTGCGCGCGCCGTGCTTGAGCTCGGCGGCAACAATGCCGGCATCGTCACGCCCACCGCCGATCTCGACATGGCGCTGCGGGCGATTGCCTTCGGCGCCATGGGCACGGCCGGCCAGCGTTGTACCACGCTGAGGCGCCTGTTCGTGCATGACAGCGTCTATGATGCGCTCTTGCCGCGGCTGAAGAAGGCTTATGAAACCGTCTCGGTCGGCAATCCGCTGGAGGGCAAGGCGCTGGTCGGTCCGCTGATCGACAAGGCGGCCTTCGACAACATGCAGAAGGCATTGAAGGAGGCTGAAGCGCATGGCGGCAAGGTGACCGGCGGCGCGCGCGTCGAGAACGGCCATCCGGACGCCTATTACGTGCATCCGGCACTGGTCGAAATGCCTGCCCAGGTCTCGCCGGTCACGGAAGAGACCTTCGCGCCGATCCTCTACGTGATGAAATACTCCGATTTCGACGAGGCGCTGGAACAGCACAATGCGGTGGGCGCCGGCCTGTCATCGTCGATCTTCACGCGCGACCTGCAGGAATCGGAGCGTTTCCTTGGCGTCGACGGTTCGGATTGCGGCATCGCCAACGTCAATATCGGCACCTCGGGCGCCGAGATCGGCGGCGCGTTCGGCGGCGAGAAGGAGACCGGCGGCGGCCGCGAGAGCGGCTCGGACGCCTGGAAGGCTTATATGCGCCGCGCCACCAACACGGTGAACTATTCCAAGGCGCTGCCGCTCGCGCAAGGCGTGTCGTTCGACATCGATTGAGGGACGAAGCGACGGGTCAGCCCTCACCCGCGAGCTGACCCGGCTCGACTATCGATCGGGCCATGCGGGCGGAAGGCGGTCGATTGCTCAGAAAGCCTTGCCGGTAGCCGGATCGAAGAGGCGGAGCGCGTCCGCATCGAAGACGAACGCGCATGGCTGACCCTTGGCGACGCGGGCGCGCGGCGGCAAGGTCGCCGTCAAGTTCTGCGCGCCGATCCGGGCCGTGGTGACCTGTTCGGGACCGGTCAGTTCGACGACGTCGATCTCGACCGGCAGTGACAGATCGGCGCCGCTGCCCGGCCCCAGCCGGAGCGCTTCCGGCCTCACCCCGACAATGACCTGAGCACCGTCGCGGCCTGCGTTGGCGTAGTGCGCCGGCAGCGCCAGCCGCGCATCTGTGCCGGCAATGGCGAGCTTGCCGTCCTCGACAAAAGCTTCCAGCATGTTCATCGCAGGCGCGCCGACGAAGCCTGCCACATAGAGCGTCGCCGGATGGTTGTAGATCTCTTCCGGCGTGCCGAGCTGCTCGACACGACCGTCGCGCATGACGGCGATGCGGGTCGCCAGCGTCATCGCCTCGATCTGGTCGTGGGTGACGTAGACGACCGTGGTGCGCAGCATCTCATGCAGGCGCTTCAACTCGGTGCGCATCTCGAGCCGCAGCTTGGCGTCGAGGTTGGAGAGCGGTTCGTCGAACAGGAAGACCTGCGGCTTGCGCACCAACGCCCGGCCGATGGCGACGCGCTGGCGCTGGCCGCCGGAGAGCTGCCCGGGCTTGCGGTCGAGCAGGTTCTCGATTTGCAAAAGCTTCGCCGCCTCGCGCACCGCCTTGTCGCGCTCGGCGACGGGAACCTTGCGCATCTCCAGCCCGAAGCCGATGTTGCGGCTCACCGTCAGGTTCGGATAGAGCGCGTAGGACTGGAAGACCATGGCGATGTCGCGGTTCTTCGGATGCACGCCAAGCACGGACCGGCCGCCGATCAACACGTCGCCGCTGGTCGCCTCGGCAAGACCAGCGATGATGTTGAGCAAGGTCGACTTGCCACAGCCGGAGGAGCCCAGCAGCACCAGGAACTCGCCGTTCTCGAGCGCGATGTCGATGCCTTTCAGCGTTTCGACGCTGCCGTAATTCTTGCGGATATCGCGGATTTCAAGCGCGCTCATGGATGGCTTCCTCGAAGAAAATCGGCCCGCCATAATCGCGGGGCAGGGTGGAAATGGCCCGCGATGCCACCTGAACAGCCGCTGCAAGGCAACGTGCCAGAGCGTGCTCCCGAGCAAGCGCCGCCAGAAAGGCGCCGTTGAAGACATCGCCGGCGCCGATAGTGTCGACGACGTTGACGCGTGGCGCGGTCGCATCGATGATCTGGCCGTCCGGGCCGATAGCGATCGCGCCCTCGGGTCCGCGCTTGACGACCACGGTCGCGGCTCTTTTCATGCCGTCGCGGATCTTGCGTGCCGCGTCCGTGGGATTCTTCAACCCCGCCAGCGTCGTCGTCTCGACCTCGTTGAAGAGCGCAAGCTCGCAACGCGACAGCCAGGCGCGCGCCGCGGCACAATTTTGCGCCGTCCAGCCATCCATCGGCCAGCCGGTGTCGAGCGCGACGGCGATGCGGTGTGCCTCCGCCCAATCGAAAAAAGCATCGTACTGGCGCGTGAGGTCGTCGGTCAGGAAGGAGCCGCAAAGCAGCGCGTAGCCGCCCGAAAGCCGCTTGCCGTCCAGAACCGAAAGCACGTCGTCGAGATTGAAGCGCGGCAGGTGACCGCGGGTGGTGAAGAAGGTGCGTTCGCCGTCCGGATGGGTCATGCCGACCGACAGCGTCGTGCCCTCCGTGTGGACCGGCCATCTCGCGGCGCGGCCCCCGAATGCCTCGCGCAGCCAGCGCCCGAACTGGTCGTCGCCAAGATTGGCGGCAATCTCGAAATCGATGCCCAGCGCCTGCCAGGCAAGCGCCGTGTTACCGGCCTGGCCGCCGACACGCAGGTCGTCGTGGTCGACGACGGTCTCCGTGCCCGCCTTCGGCCATGGCGCGACCGGCCCGACGATCAGGTCGACGTTGACGTTGCCGATCACCGCGAGCGGCCGCATCACTCGCTCCTGGTGATCTTGGTGGTGCGCACCGGCGTTCCGGCATTCTCGACGCGGGAATCGGCGAAGGCGATCATCAGGCTTTGCGCCACCGGCAGCATGGCAAAGATCGCCGCCAGTCCGGACGCGGGCTTGAACCTCAATGTGACGGCGCCTGCGACCGGCGGTTTGCCCGAAGCGTCGAAGACGATCAGCGGGGCCCCGGTCTCGACCACTGAAGTGGCCATGGCGGTGACGAGGTCGGCGGTCGGGTCGTTGCCGCGGAAGAGCACGACGCCAATGCTTGGGCCCAGCATCTCCATCGGCCCGTGGCGCAACTGACCGCCTTCGAGCGAGAAACAAGGCAGGCGCGACAGTTCGGTGAAGCCGAGCGCAAGGGCTTCAGCCACGCCTTGAAGCTTGCGGCCAGAAGTGACGATGGTCGTGACCATCCTGAGCGCCGCGAGCGCGGCATCGATCTCGACCGTCTGGGGCGCCTTGAGCCCGGCGAGCGCGCCGGCGGGATCGTCGCCTAGCGCAGTCAGGATGGCGAGATGCAGGGCGAAGGTCACGGTCAGGCTGCGGGTCGCGGCAAAGGCGAGCTCGCTACCGCCGGCGCCGACGAGGCAAGGCACCGTACGGCCAAGAAACGAGCCGGCCTCGAGCGTCAGACCGAAGGTCTCCGTGCGATCGCCGGTCTCGGCAAACCAGCGCAAGACCTCGGCGCTTTCGCCGGATTGAGAGGTGACGATCACCGTCTTGCCGGTCAGCGGCAGCGGCTGGCCGAGCTGCTCCGACAGCGGCAGCGCGATGGCGTCGATGCCGTGCGCGCGATAGAGCGGCTCGACTGCGCGGGCGACGGCATGCGAGGCGCCCATGCCGAGCAGGAGGAGCCTGCCGTTCTTGCTGATCGAGGCAGCGATCTCGGCAGCTACTTCTCGATTGCTGTCGAACGAGGCAAGCGCATCCTCATGCTGGCGCGCCATCTCGCGGTCGATCGCGACGAGCCCTGCCGGGCGTTTCTCTTGAGCAGTCATGATTATCCTTTCACTCCGCCGCTGGTGAGGCCCGAGATCAGCGCGCGTTGCATGACGAGGCCGATCAGCACCGGCGGCAAGGCCGCAAGCACGCCGGCGGTGGCGATCAGTCCGTAGTCGGAGATGCGGCCGCCGGCGAGATCGGCGATGGCGACGGTCAGCGTCTTTGCCCGCTGGTCCGAGGTGAAGAGCAGGGCGTAGAAGAACTCGTCCCAGGCAAGCAGCACGGCAAACAGCGCCGATGTCGCCACCACGGGCGCAGCCAGCGGCAAGGTGATGATGCGCCAGGTCTGGAGCAGCCCCGCTCCGTCGATCATGGCCGCCGCCTCGATCTCGCGCGGGATGGAATCGAAACCCGATTTCATCAGCCAGGTGGTGAAGGGCGCGAGGATCGTCAGATAGATCAGCGCCAGGCCGAAGACGTTGTTGAGCAGGCCGAGATAGGACAGGCCCATGTAAAGCGGTACGGAGAGGGCCACCGGCGGCAGCATGTAGGTGGCGATCACCATCGAAAGCGACCAGCCGACCGAAGGCGTTCGCGAAACGGCCCAGCCGGCTGGCACGGCAAGGACAACAGCGGCGAGCGTCGCCATGCCGGCGACCTCCAGGCTGTTGCGCAGCGATGCGGTGAAGGCGGCGCCGGCACTGTTCTCGACCCTCGATAGAAGCTGCGTGTAACGAGAGAAGTCGGCCGCCTGCGGCCACCAGCGCAGCGGCTTGGCGGCGAGGTCGGCGGCCGGCGATATGCTCATGACGAAGAGCCAGGCGAGCGGCGCCAGGACCACCGCGGCGAGCAGGATGGCGCAGGCATAGACGAAAGCGGTGAAGACAGGGCTCTTGCGTTCCATCAGGCCGCGCTCCCCGCGGTCTTCTTGACCAGCGTCGCATAGGCGACGGCGAGCACGGTGACGAGCAGGGTGACGATCAGCGCTAGCGAGGCGCCGGAGCCGGCGCGCTGGAAGGAGAAGGCTTCCTGGTAGACGAGGATCGACAGCGAGCGCGTGCTGTTGGCCGGGCCGCCGCGCGTCATGACCCAGATGATGTCGAAGACCTTGAAGGCCTCGATGGTGCGCAGCACCAGCGCCACCATCAGCGGGCCTGCAAGATAGGGCAGGATGACGAATCGGAAGCGGTTGAGCGGGCCGGCGCCGTCGACAAGTGCCGCGGCGGTGATGTCGCGCGGCACCGCCTGCAGGGCGGCGAGCGCAATCAGCGCGACCAGCGGGAAATTCTTCCAGCAGTCGGCGACGATCAGCGCCGCCAGGGCCGTTCCCGGCTCGCCTAGCCAGGAGCGGTAATCATCTATGATATGGAGCTGCGTCAGCGCCGCGTTCAGCGCGCCATATTCGGGATTGTAGATCAGCCGCCAGAGCGTCGCGTTGACGACGGTTGGCAGCGCCCAAGGCAGGATCATCAGCCCGCGCAGCACGGCGCGGCCGCGGAATTCCTGATTGAGCAGAAGGGCCGCAAGCACGCCGATCACCATCTCGGCGGCGACCGAGATAACCGCGAACCAGGTGGTGGTCGAGAGCGTGCGGGTGAAGTTCGAGCTGGTCAGCATCTTGGTATAGTTGTCGAAGCCGACGTAGTTGCCCGCCGTGCCGACCAGCTGGGCGTCGGTGAAGGAAAGCCTGACGGTATCGACCAACGGCCAGCCGATGACGGCCACCATGATCATCAGAAGCGGCAGCATCAACAGCCACGCGCGCGTCGTCATCCAGGTGCCCGACATCAGAGCGCCTCTCTCCTGTCATCCGGCTAGAGCGGTTCACCGTTTCACGGAAACGGCGAACCGCTCTATCTCTTTGTTTTGACGCAATTCCGGACGGAAAACCGCTTCACACTTTTCCTGGAATTGCTCTAGAAATAGCACGGGCGGCGCTCGTGGATGAGGCCGCCCGCGTGGAGGAACGCCAGATCAGAGGCCGCTGTTTTCGGCAGCGGTCTTGAGCGCGTCTTCCGGTGTCGCCTGGCCGAGCAGCGATTCCTGGATCGCCTGCTGCAGCGCCGTCGACAGCTGCTGGTATTTCGGCGTGGTCGGGCGCGGATACATCGCGGCAAGACCGAGCTTGGCGGCGGCGATCAGCTCTTCCTGGCCCTTGGTGACGGCCGGATCGTCATAGGACGAGGCCCAGATCGGCAGCGACAGCTTGGCATACTGGTTCTGCGTCGCCTGCGAGGTCATGAACTCGATATATTTCCAGGCTTCGTCCGGGTGCTTCGACACCGCCGTGACGCCAAGCCCCATCGAGCCGTTGACGGCCGAGACCTCGCTGGTGCCGGCAACGCCCGGCGCCGGCACGACGCCGACCTTGCCCGCGACCTTGGAGTCCTTCGGATCGTTGGCCATGTTGTACATGTAGGTCCAGTTCAGCGCGAAAGCGGCGTCGCCGTTCTCGAAGACCTTGCGCACATCCTCTTCCAGGAATTCCTTGGAGTTCGGATTGGTCAGGCCCGACTTGTAGCTGTCGACCATGTATTTCAGCGCCGAGAGGCCGCCGCCGTTCTGGAAGTCGGGCTTGCCGTCCTTGAGGAAGTCGCCGCCATAGGCACTGACCAGCGTGGTGTAGTCGCAGATGGCGGCTTCGGCCTGCGACCAGCTCCAGGCGATCGGCGTCTTCAGCAAGCCCTTGTCCTGAATGATCTTGGCCTGCTGGCCGAGTTCTTCCCAGGTCTTCGGCGGCGCCTTGATACCGGCCTTTTCCAGGATTTCCTTGTTGTAGAACAGGTATTTGGTGTCGAGAATCCACGGCATGCCATAGTACTTGCCGTCATACTGGACGGTGGTCCAGGCCCCGGGCAGAACGCCCTTCTTCATGTCATCGGTGATCTTCGACGAGACATCGACCAGCACCTTGTTGGTCGCGTATTCGGCCGGCCAGATGACGTCGAACAGCACCACGTCATAGCCGCCGCCTGATCCTTGGGCGAGCACGGTCTTGTCGTGCAGGCCTTCATAGGGAACGAATTCGAGATTGACCTTGATGTCCGGATTGGCCTTGGTGAAGGCCTCCGTCATCGAGCGCACGTCGGCCTCGCTATAGGCGGCCTGCGCCATGAAGAGCGCGTTCAAGGTGGTTTCAGCAAAGGCGTGGGGGACGAGCAGCCCGCCAACGAACACCGCGCCCAGAAGTGTCTTACCGATCGATTTCAGCATTTGTCTTTCTCCCATTTTCGACGGCTGCGAGTGGGCGGCCAAGGCTGTGCCGCTTTCTCGAATTCGCATCGCGTCTGACCGGATCCATCCCCAACGGCGTGCGGCGGAGCTCGAAGCTTTTGCCGTCTTTTTTTAGAACCGCGCGGGTCTCACCTATTAAGTCAATTCGCTTGACTTAATTAGTCGATCAATCCTTTAATGGAGTCAAGAGGGGAAACGACGGTGCACGATATCAGCCCGATCCGCGCCAAAAGCGGCACCAACCAGGAGGGGACGAGCGCCCATAACCGCCGCGTCATGATCGAGGCGCTGCGGCTCAACGGCGCGCTTTCGCGCGCCGACTTGGCACGGGCGACGCAGCTTACCAAGCAGGCGGTCTCCAATATCGTCGAGGATCTCGAGCGCGATGGCCTGGTCGTGGCGCTGGATGCGGTGCGCAAGGGCAGGGGGCAACCTTTCACGCCCTACCGGCTGGTCCCTGAGGGAGCTTTCGCCATCGGGCTGCAGATCGACCGGCATCTGACGCGCGTGGTGGTGGTCGACCTCGTCGGCAAGGTGATCGCGCGCGCCGAGGCGGGACTGCCGTTCGACGAGCCTTCGGCGGGCGTCAGGATCATCCTCGGCCTGGTCGACCGCGTCAGGCGCGAGCTGGCTTCCTTGTTTGTCCAGTCCGAGCGGCGGCTGGTCGGACTGGGCGTCGCCATGCCGAGACCGTTCGGGCTGAAGAACCCCGACAACAAATGGATGATGCCCGCCTGGCAGCAATATCCGCTGGTGGAGGCGCTTTCGGCCGGCACCGGGCTCGATGTCGGCCTGCAGAACGATGCGGCCGCCTGCGCGACGGCGGAGCGGATCGTCGGCGCGGCGCATGGCGTCGACCACGCCGTCTGCCTTTATGTCGGTTACGGCATAGCCGCCGGGCTGATCCTCAATGGCGAACTCTACAGCGGCGGCAACGGCAATGCGGGCGAGGTCGGCATGGCGCTGCTTTCGCCGGCCGGCCCCGGTTCCACGCCGCTCGAACACCGTGCATCGCTGGCCTCGCTCTATCAGCATCTCGGCCTGGACCCCACCGAGAGGGGGCTTTACGAGACGCTTGGCGCACTGGCGCTTGCGCAAGATCCGCGGGTCATGGGCTGGGTCGAAAGAGCCGCGTCCGACCTGCGCTGGAGCGTGCATCTGATCGAAACGATCTTCGATCCGCAAACCGTCATCCTCACCTCCAGCGCGCCGGAGGCGCTCGCCCGGCTCCTGCTTCGGGCCATGCATCCGCTGCTGCCGTCGATCGCGGATCGCCCGGTCCGGCGCCTGCCACGGCTGCAACTAGGCACCACCGATCCCTGGGCGATCGCGGTCGGCGCCGCGGCAGAGCCGATCAGCCGGGCCTTCGATCCGCGCTTTTCCGCGATCCTGAAGGCCGGATAGAAGCGGTCGGCCCGTCGCCTGCGTCATGCTTGCGGCGAAAGCCGCGTCGATGATGGCGAGCTTGACCGCCTGCGCGGCGCCCGCCAGCGCGGGCACCGGTCTCGCGCGGCGCCGGGCGGAGTCTTAACGGTCAGCGATTCTTCAGAGCTGAGATACAGGCTTCGAACGCCTCGTCGACGACGGCGAGCTTGGCTGCCTGGACGGCCATGTATTCGTCGAAGAAAGCCCTCGAAACCCACATCACGGAATGGCCGCGCTGGCCGATCCAGCCGATGCTGCCGAGCGCCTCGGCATCATACAGTTTGCGCGCCAGATGGGTGCGTGAGAGCTTCAGCCAGTGGGCGAATTCCCTGACCGAGATGACGCCGGTCGGTATCCTGTCGAGATGGACATCCTCAGGATCGATACCGGACATCAGCCAGTCCATGACGATGCCGCCGTTGTTTAGCCAGATGAACAATGAAAAGGTCTGCCCAGGCTCCCGCACTGCGCCGCTGGCCAGCAATCCATCGGCGATCAGAGGCTGCAGGATGGGCAGCATCTCGGGTCGCTCGAGGAAGTTTTCCAGCCGGTTCGCGCCATCTATGCGGTCGAGCGTTCGCAGATGCGCGTAAATCCAGCCGGTGAAGGTCTCTAGGGTGCCCGCCGTGACCCGCAACGGATGGGCGCGGCCATCGCCGCTGGCCGAAATATATTCGGCGATGTTGTAGTGCAGCATCTCCTTGACGAAAGCCTCGGCGGTGTTGCGGCTGGCCACGGAATTGCGACGCACGACCTCGATGAAACGCGCCATCGTCATGTCGGTGCGGCGGTCGTTGGGATCGCGCCGGAAATGCAGAGCCAAGCCGACATGAGCGAGCAGCCAGCGCTGCTGGGTGGCAAACACGGCAGCCAGCCGCGGGCTCGTTTGATAAATATGGATGAGCGCCTTGGACTGCTCCTGGACACCGCGAAGCGCTGCCGGATGACGGGCGATTTCTGCGGCGCTCAGCGGCATTTCCTACGGCACTCCATGCGATTCCAAGCAACGACAAATGAAGATTCCCAGTCTTCGCCGGTCGTGTCCAGTTGCCCATTGGAACAACGAACGATCAGGCGGTGAATTCGCTGCTAACTCTTTGTATCGGTTCGGGAAAGCCGTCGGGCCCGCAGCTCCTGCGTTGAATTGACGAGTCCCGCCAGGCGAGCATAGGTTCCGCGCCATCGGGGCTGCGGGGAGTGCTTCCCGGGGCCGGGCTTCGTCCCTGGTGCCGATTCGCAGACAATCCTGCAGGATCCGCGCTTCGAGGATGCCGCGTTCTGTCGGGCCAGCGCGACGGTCTCCAATACATGCGCCTTGGCGTCGGCCGCGCCGGTCGGCGCCGGTCGATAACGTATGGTTGACGAGGAATCCGCGCAGCACTTTGCAGCCTGAGGAGGGCGGCCTATCCTGGTCGGTGATGGCCGACCCTGAGTGAAACGATGCCGAGAACAATCAGGATGCTGACCGCCAGCGAGGTGGAAACGCTTGTTGGCTGGGCAGCGGAGGAGGGCTGGAATCCGGGCACCGGCGATGCCGCGGCGTTTCGGGCGGTCGATCCGCAAGGGTTCATCGGCGCCTTTGTCGGCGGCGAGATGGTGGCCGGCATTTCGGCCGTCGCATACGGCTCGGGCTTTGGCTTTATCGGCCTCTACATCTGCCGGCCCGACCGGCGTGGCGAAGGTCACGGCAAGGCGGTCTGGGACGCCGGCATGGCGCGTCTGGGCAACCGTATCATCGGTCTCGACGGGGTGGCCGAGCAGCGGGCCAACTACCAGCGTATGGGCTTCGTGCCTGCCTATGAGACCGTCCGCCACAGCGGCGGTCCATCCGGCTTGCCCGAGGGCGGCAAGACAAGACCCGTGACGGCCGGCGACACGGCTGAGATTTTCGCCTACGATCGCAAGTGCTTTCCAGCACTGCGCGAAATCTTCCTTGGCGAGTGGCTGCGGCCGCCGCGGATTGCGCTGCTCTCAGCCGGATCGAACGGCATTACCGGCTACGGCGTGGCGCGCCGCTGCAGGCAGGGTTTCAAGGTCGGGCCGCTGTTCGCAGATCGGACGGACCTGGCCCTGGCAATGCTGGCGGACCTGTCGGATGCAATTGCCGGCGAGGAATTGCACATCGACGTGCCGGCCGGCCAGGTTCAATTCACCGCCATGCTGCAGGCCGCCGGCATGGTTCCGGGCTTCACGACGACACGCATGTACAAGGGCGGCAAGCCCGGCAACGACCAGTCGACGGTTTTCGGCGTCACGACGCTCGAGCTGGGATGATCGCGTGCTGAGATCATTGTTTTGCCTGGCTGGTCCATGCGACATGGCTTCATGACGTGGTTGCCTTTGCCGAGCTGCGTTTCGGAGATTATCGAATGGCTGGAAGGACTGTTCTGATCGCCGGCGGCGCCGGCGGAATGGGTCTGGCGACCGGACTGCGTTTCGCCGCCGACGGCGAGCGGATCGTGCTCGCGGATCTTCCCGGCTCCAAGCTCGACGGCGCCGTGGCCAAGATTGCCGCGGCCGGGGCGGGCGCGATCGGCTTGCCGCTCGATATCCGCTCCGTCGCTGCCTGCCGCGACGTGGTGGGCAAGGCCAGGGAGTGGGGCGGTGCGATCGACATTCTCGTCAACGCCGCCGGGGTCTGGCTCGAGGGACCGGCACGCGAGGTCGAGGAAGATCAGTGGGATCTGGTGCTGGACGTCAATCTCAAGGGAGCCTTCTTCCTGATCTCGGCAGCCATAGCGCATCTGTCGGCGGCGCAGGGCGTGATCGTCAACATTGCGTCCGACGCCGGCATCGTCGGCAACAACGGGGCTTCCGTCTATTGCGCCTCGAAGGGCGGATTGGTGCTCTTGACCAAGGCTCTCGCGCTGGAACTCGCCCCGCAAGGCATCAGGATCAATGCCGTCTGTCCTGGCGACACGGCAACGCCGATGATCGAATATCAGGCCAAGACCTATGGTGCGGACGACCCCGACGGCTACAAGCGCCGGCTCCTGGGGCACTATCCGCAAGGGGACAAAGCAAGGTTCATCCAGGTGGAGGAGATTGCTTCCTTCATCCACTATCTGTGCCAGCCGGGCGCGGCGCCAATCACCGGGGCCGCGCTTTCGATCGATTTCGGCGTCAGCGCCGGCTATTGAGCCGGTTCGGTTCGTCGCGGCCGTGATTGGCCGCGCCGGCATGTCGGCGCCTGTATCCTGGAGGGCAAATGATCGTGTTCCGCAAATCCCGCAAGGCCCTGGTGACCGGCGCGGGCGCCGCCGACGGCATCGGCGTGGCGATCGCGCGTGCGTTGGCCGAGGCCGGTCTTTCGGTCACCATCACCGCTTCATCCGCACGCGTGGAGCAACGAGCCGCGGAACTGCGGGGAGAGGGGCACGATGTCCGCGCTGTCGCGGCCGACCTGACGCTCTCGGGCGACGTCGATCGTTTACGCTCCGAGACCGGCGAGATCGACGTCCTCGTCAACAATGCCGGGATGGGCACCGTTGCCCAGCCGGCATTGCAGCGGCGGTTTCTCGATCTCACAGAAAGCGATTGGGATCGCGGCATCGATGTCAGCCTGAAGACCGCCTTTTTGAGCACGCGCGGCTTTCTGGCCGGCATGGTGCAGCGCGGCCATGGACGCGTCGTCAACATGGCATCGGTGACGGGGCCTTACGTATCCAATGAAGGCGAGGCCGCCTACTCGGCGGCCAAGGCCGGCATGATCGGGCTGACGCATGCGCTTGCCCTGGAGGTCGGCCGCAGCGGCGTCACGGTCAATGCCGTGGCGCCGGGATGGATCGCGACGGGCGCCTCGACGCCTGAGGAGCTTGTCGCTGCCCGCAACACACCGCTTGGCCGTGCCGGCAGCCCCGAGGAAGTCGCGGCGGCCGTGCTGTTCCTGGCGTCCGACGGAGCCAGTTATGTCAACGGCGCCGTTCTCGTCGTGGACGGCGGCAACATCCTGCAGGAACGCAAGGCATGACCGCGAGCGCGAAAGTCAAAATACAGGGACGCTCTGGTACTCAGCTCATAACAGGATGAAATGCGAACCCAGGAACACGAGGAACTGGCCGGTAATCAGAGGGACCCGCAAAATAGGGCCGCTCTCCACGCTGTCCTGAACGGGTTGTCCGCGCATGCAGGGGTGCGCCTTCAGCACATTCTCCAGATCGTGGGAAAGTCCGATCCCTTGCTTGTTTCGGCGTTGCACGTGTCGACAAGTCTCGCGACGGCATTTTTCATCGAGCGGAATTCACCTTAAGCGCCTGATTGCAAGACATATGACCATTGTGACAGGAAGAATTTGAGCTCGATCAATGCGCCGAAAAATGAGCCGCTCACAGCGGTAGAGAATGATGTCGCCCGAAAACCGCTTCACACTTTTCGGCATCACGCCCTAGCCGGGCAAAAGCATCATGATCGATGTCCCGGCCATCAGTGCCGTCGCGATCCAGCCCCAGCATGACGATCGGCCAACCGGACGTGAAAGACCCCATGACCGATCGGCTTGAGGCCAGCAATATCACCACTATCATGAGCGACACCGCGACGACGCCGTTTATGACGGCGCTCCAGAACAGCGCCTTCATCGGGCTGATGGGCAGATATTGGATGGCCAGCGCCGCCAGGATGCTTACCGCAATGACGCCATAGAAGCCACGCGCATCGCCCGCCTTGCGCTCAAGCCCCTCCTGCCAGCCCATGGCCTCCGCCAGCGCGTAAGCCGCCGAGCCGCCAGGACGGGCACGCCAATCAATCCTACTCCCAGTATGCCGGCGGGAAAAAAGCACGAAAGCGAAATCGCCCGCCAGCGGCTCTGAAACCAAGACGGCGCTGTCTTGCCACACAACCGGGCTTTGGAATTCTGGTCGCACACGACCGGCATCTGCGATGGATCAAAGCTCGTCCGTTGTTGACACCGACCAGTGATGAACCGGTGGCGGCCTTTAAGCGTTCAGCTTCAGCCGGGTGGGTCTGGCACCAGCGAAGGAGTCGGAAAATGACCGAGCGTCCCAGCACCAACCGCTTGTCCGCACAGGAACTGCACGACATCGATGCCTACTGGCGTGCCGCCAACTATCTGACCATCGGGCAGATCTATCTGCTCGACAATCCGCTGCTTCGCGAGCCGCTTCGGCTGGAGCACGTCAAGCCGCGGCTGCTCGGCCATTGGGGCACATCGCCGGGCCTCAGTTTCATCTATGCGCATTTGAACCGGGTGATCCGGGAACGCGACGCCAATGTCATCTATGTCTGCGGTCCGGGTCATGGCGGACCCGCGATGGTTGCCAATAGCTACCTCGAAGGCACTTACAGCGAGATCAATCCGGACGTCGCGCCGGGCGAGGCTGGAATGAAGAAGCTTTTCCGGCAATTCTCCTTTCCGGGCGGCATCCCAAGCCATGCCGCGCCCGACGTGCCCGGCTCGATCCATGAAGGCGGCGAGCTTGGCTATGCGCTTTCGCATGCCTATGGCGCGGCTTTCGACTACCCGGATCTGATCGTCGCCTGTGTCGTTGGCGATGGCGAGGCGGAAACCGGACCGCTTGCCACGTCCTGGCATTCCAACAAGTTCCTCAACCCGGCGCTTGACGGCGCAGTGCTGCCGATCCTCCATCTCAACGGCTACAAGATCGCCAATCCCACCATTCTCGCCCGCATTCCCGAAGAAGAGCTGCGTGCCTTGTTCGTCGGCTATGGTTACGAGCCGCTGTTCGTCGAGGGCGACGATCCGGCATGGATGCATGAGCGAATGGCGCTCGTGCTCGACGATGCGCTCGACCGCATCAAGGCGATTCAGGACACGGCTCGTAACGGCGCGAAGACCGCGCGGCCGCGGCCGAACTGGCCGATGATCGTGCTGCGAAGCCCGAAGGGCTGGACCGGTCCCAAGGAGGTCGACGGACTGAAGACCGAAGGGTTCTGGCGCGCCCACCAAGTCCCGCTTTCCGGCCTCGCCGGTAACCCCGCGCATCTGAGGATGCTCGAGGAATGGATGAGAAGCTACCGGCCCGAAGAGCTTTTCGATGCCGCCGGCGCGCCGGTGGCTGCGGTCCGCGCTACCGCGCCAAAAGGTGAAAGGCGCATGAGCGCCAACCCGCATGCCAATGGCGGCCTGCTGCGCCGGTCTCTGGAACTGCCCGCCTTGCAAGAGCACGCCGTCCCGGTCGAACGGCCCGGCGGCGTCAAGGCGGATTCGACCCGTGTGATGGGCCGTTTCCTGCGTGACGTCATGGCATTGAATCAAGGCACCAAGAACTTCCGCATCGTCGGGCCCGACGAAACGGCATCGAACCGGCTGCAGGACGTCTTCGAGGTGACGGAGCGCGCCTGGATGGAAGAGATCCTGCCCGAGGACGTGCATCTCGGTCGAGAAGGCAGGGTTCTGGAAATTCTATCCGAGCATACCTGCCAGGGCTGGCTGGAAGGTTACCTGCTCACCGGGCGCCACGGTTTCTTTTCCTGTTACGAGGCTTTCACGCACATCGTCGATTCCATGTTCAACCAGCATGCGAAATGGCTCGATGCCTGCCGCAAGCTTGCCTGGCGGCGGCCGATCGCCTCGCTGAACTATCTGTTGTCCAGCCATGTCTGGCAGCAGGAGCACAACGGCTTCAGCCATCAGGATCCGGGCTTCATCGACGTGGCGTTGAACAAGAAGGCGGATGTCGTGCGCGTCTATCTGCCGGCGGATGCCAACAGCCTGATCTGCGTGACCGATCATGTGCTGCGGACATGGAATCGCATCAACATCATCGTCGCCGGGAAAGCCAATTCCTGGCAGTGGCTGTCCATCGACGAGGCGAAAGTCCATTGCAACGCCGGCATCGGCATATGGGGTTGGGCGTCGACCGACGGCGGGGCCGAGCCGGATGTGGTGATGGCCTGCGCCGGAGACGTGCCGACGCTCGAGACGCTGGCCGCCGTTCAAATCCTGAGGCGCCACATTCCCGGCCTCAAGGTGCGTGTGGTCAACATCGTCGACCTGATGACCCTGCAGCCAAGGGAACACCATCCGCACGGACTGTCGGATCGCGAATTCGATGCTTTGTTCACCAGGGACAAGCCCGTCATCTTCGCCTATCACGGCTATCCTTGGACCATCCATCGCCTGACCTACCGGCGGACCAATCACGACAACATCCACGTGCGCGGCTACAATGAGGAGGGGACGACGACGACGCCCTTCGACATGACCGTGCTTAATGGGCTCGACCGCTATCATCTGGTGCTCGGCGTGCTCGACCGCATTCCCGAGCCGGCCGGTGCGCACATCCAGCTGAAACAGGCCATGGAAGGCAAGCTAATCGAGCACCGGGCCTATATCCGCGAGCACGGGCAGGACATGCCGGAGATCCTCGGCTGGAAATGGGAGCAGTAGCCGATGCCGAAGCGCCAGGCCGACAGGATCCGACCCGCAAAAGTGGCTGGAACGGTCGGACATGACTGATGTCATCCTTGTCCTCAATGGCGGCTCATCGAGCCTGAAGTTCGCCGCCTTTCAAGGGCGCCGCGAGCTCCACCCGCTGATGCGGGGCAGCGTCTCGTCGATCGGCGAGCGGCCCAGACTCCATGTCGCGCCGACTGCAACGACGCCGCCGTTCGACAGGAGCCTCGGCGAACGAGCGATCTCCGTCGGCGAGGCATTCGAAGCCGTTGCGTCCTATCTGGCGGACCGCGGCCTGTTGCGCCGCGTGAGCAGGGTCGGGCATCGCATCGTCCATGGCGGTCGGGAGTTTGCCCGCGCAACGCTGCTTGACCAGGCCACGCTCGATGCCTTGCACAAGCTCGAGCCACTCGCTCCGATTCATCAGGCGATCAACCTGGAGCTCGTCGATCTGGCCCACCGTCTTTTGCCCGGCGCCATGCAGGTCGGCTGCTTTGATACCGCCTTTCACGCCACGCAGCCTCAGATCGCAAGACTTTATGGCCTGCCGCACGAGATATCGGAGCAGGGCATCGTGTCCTTTGGGTTCCACGGGCTCTCCTACAGCCATATCGCCAACGAGCTCCGCACGCGTTACGGCGCCGGCGCGGGTGGCCGCGCCGTCGTCGCCCACCTTGGAAGTGGCGCGAGCCTTTGTGCGATGAAGGCGGGAGTAAGCCAGGCCACCACCATGGGTTTCTCGACGCTCGACGGCCTGGTCATGAGCACGCGTTGCGGCGCGATCGATCCGGGCGTCCTTCTGCACCTTCTGCAAGACCGCAAGCTGTCGTCCGACGAGCTGACCGACTTGCTTTACGAGAAATCCGGTCTGCTCGGCGTGTCCGGCATCTCCGGGAACATGCAGACGCTGCTGGCGTCGAAGGATCCGGCGGCAATGCGGGCTGTCGATCTGTTCGTTTATCGGGTCGGGCGCGAAATCGGCTCGCTGGCTGCTGCGCTGGGCGGGCTAGACACGCTGGTGTTTACCGCCGGCGTAGGCGAGCATGCGCCGGCGATCCGGCGGCGGATATGCGAGGCTGCCGCATGGCTGGGCGTCGCCATGGACGACGGTTTGAATAGCAGCGGCGAAGACCTTGTGAGTGCCGCGAATTCCCGTGTCGATGTGCTTGTCGTTCCGGCCGACGAAGAACGCGCGGTGGCGACAGAACTGCTCAGCGTCGAAGCGGCTTGAGCGGAACAGTCTCCCGCTTATTGGCGGAACGCCCCTCGCATGCCTGAGCTGTCGATTGCGGTGGATGGCCGATCCTCAAAGGCAGCCATTTGCGCCCGCTGCCGATCTCCGCGACCCTGGTAGCGGCTCCCATACGGCTGGAAATGGCAGGATCTTAATTCGCCAACGTGGCGCCGAGCTTCCGCTGGACCAGGACAAGCGTCGGATCGTCGGGAACCGTCGCGACAGTGAAGCCCATCTCGCGCTCAAGCTCGATCGCCGCACGGTTCTCGCGGCTTTCGATCGACTCGAGCATATCGATGCCATGGTCGTCGGCATAGTGCGCGATATAGCCGAGAAATTCCCAGCCGACGCCGAGATGCTTACGGTCCTCGCGAATGCAGATGGCGACCTCGCCACGCCTGTCGGCCGGATCGGCTGCGACGGTCGCTACCGCGATCAGCATTCCTCTAAGCATTTCGGCCGTACAGGGGGAGCAATGGTAGCGGGAGAGGGACTTGAACCCCCGACCCCAGGATTATGATTCCCGTGCTCTAACCAACTGAGCTACCCCGCCAGGGTGGCAAATGGCCCGAAAAACCGTCCTGGACGGACGGGTTGTTTCAAGGCGTTCGCCAAGGTCGCGCGGATATAAGGTTGGGAGGGTGGGCCTGTCAAGCTTCGAAGCGGCCGACATGTTGGCATAATCCGGCCGTCATGATCTCATCCCAGAAAAGCTTTGCCGGACAGACACTCAGGGCCTGCCCCGGGGTTGAGTTCGGCGGGGCACGTCGTTATGTCTCGGCCAAGAAATTCTAGAGTTGAGCGAATGAAGCCGCGCATCGCCGTCCTCGGTTGCGGATACTGGGGCAGCAACCATATCCGCACCCTCAAGGCGCTTGGCGCGCTGCATGCCGTTTCCGACGCCAACCGCGCCCGCGCCGAAGGTTTCGCCAGCGAGCAGGACTGCCTGGCAATCGAGCCGGACCGACTGTTCGAGCGCGCCGATATCGACGCCATTGTCATGGCGCTGCCGCCGCAATTCCATGCCGACACCGCGGTGCGCGCCGTCGAAAGCGGCAAGGACGTGCTGGTGGAGAAGCCGATCGCGCTGACGGTCGCCGACGCCGAGCGCGCGGTGAAGGCGGCAAAGGACAATGGCCGCATCTTCATGGTCGGCCATGTGTTGCGCTTTCATCCCGCATTCGAGACGCTCAAGGCGCTGATCGACAATGGCGAGCTCGGCGAGGTGCGCTACATCCATTCGCACCGGCTCGGCCTCGGCAAGTTCCACACCGAAAACGACGCGCTTTGGGACCTTGCGCCGCATGATTTGTCGATGATCCTGGCCATCACCGGCACCGAGCCGATCGAAGTCAGGGGCGAGGGGGCAGCACTCCTCGACAATCTCAGCGACTTTGCGCATCTGCATATGCGTTTCCCGAACGGCCTGCGCAGCCATCTCTTCGCCTCGCGCCTCAATCCCTATCGCGAGCGGCGGCTGACGGTCGTCGGCACCAAGGCGATGGCGGTGTTCGACGACGTCGAGCCCTGGGAGCGCAAGCTTGCCGTCTACCGCCACGCGGTCTGGCAGGACAGCGGCCAGTGGGCCTTCACCGCCAATGAGCCTGCCTATGTGGCCGTCGGCGAGGGAATGCCGCTGACGCGCGAGCTTGCCCATTTCATGCAATGCATCGAGACGCGCGCCGAACCGCGCACCGATGGCGAGGAAGCGATCCGGGTGCTGCGCATCCTGACCGCCGGCACGGTGATCCACACCGGCTCGTCTGCATAAAGCAATCAGATCGAGAATTTACTCAGCGGGAATCTGCGCCGGCCTGGCCGCCAGCCTGGACAGCATCGCCTCGGCTTCCGCGCCGCGCTCGGAACGCTCGATGAAGCCGCCGCCGAAGACACGCGCCTCGTTGCCGTCGTCGGAATAAAGCACGCAGGCCTGCCCCGGCGCGATGCCCGATTCGCCGTCGGCCAGCTCGACGGAGGTCACGCCGTTGCGGTGGTGCAGCACGGCCGGACGCGGCGGCCTGGTCGAGCGGACTTTCGCGAAGAGCTCGATACCGGCGGCCGGAACATCCGACAGCGGCCCGTCGCCCAGCCAATTCATGTTGCGCAGATAGATCTTGTGCGTCTCCAGCGCCTCGCGCGGGCCGACGATGACGCGCGCGCGGTCGGCGTCGAGATGAACGACATAGAGCGGCTCGCCCGAAGCGATGCCGATGCCGCGGCGCTGGCCGATCGTGTAGCGCAGGATGCCTTCATGGCGGCCGAGCACGCGGCCGTCGATATGGACGATGTCGCCGGGATTGGCCGCGGCCGGCTTCAGCCTGGCGATGATGTCGGAATACTTGCCCTGGGGCACGAAGCAGATGTCCTGGCTGTCCTGCTTGGCGGCGACAGTCAGGCCCATTTCCTCGGCAATGGCGCGGACCTGCGGCTTCGACAGGCCGCCGAGCGGAAAGCGCAGATAATCGATCTGCGCCTGCGTGGTGGCAAACAGGAAATAGCTCTGGTCGCGATCGGCGTCGACCGGCCGGTAAAGCGCACGATGCGCTCCATTGGCGCGCGAACGAATGTAATGGCCGGTGGCCAAGGCGTCGGCGCCGAGATCCTGGGCGGTCGCCAAAAGATCGGCAAACTTCACAGTCTGGTTGCAGGACACGCAAGGGATGGGGGTCTCGCCGGCGACATAGCTTTCGGCGAAGGGATCGATGACCGCCTTGCGGAAACGTTCCTCATAGTCGAGCACGTAATGCGGGATGCCGAGCGTCTCCGAGACGCGACGCGCGTCATCAATATCCTGTCCGGCACAGCAGGAGCCGGCACGATGGGTGGCCGCGCCGTGGTCGTAAAGCTGCAGCGTCACACCGACGACATCATAGCCTTCGCGCTTGAGGATGCCGGCAACCACCGAGGAATCGACACCACCCGACATCGCGACGACGACGCGGGTTTCTTCGGGGCGGCGAGGGAGATCGAGGCTGTTCATGATGCTTTCACTGTGCGGCGCTCAATGCCAATGGCCGGAATATAGGTCAAGCGCCACGCATGCGCCAGCTTGCGGCCAAGACGGGTTCACCGGCAAAATCAAGGCCCGGAGGCCGGTGTTTCAAATTCTAAACGATATCCTAACCGGGCGTTCACGATCCTTACTTAGTCATTAGGGTTCGCTTAGGCAATTTTTAAAGCTGTGGCGGTACTGTGGCGGGGATTGGGTCTTTGAGTTTTTAGTAGAGAGTACGATGACCGATCTGGTTAGACCTAGAGTCAAGTATGTTATTGGGCCCGACGGCAGCCCTCTTACGATCGCCGATCTGCCGCCGACGAACACGCGGCGCTGGGTTATCCGGCGCAAGGCAGAAGTGGTCGCCGCGGTCCGCGGCGGCCTGCTCAGCCTTGAAGAAGCCTGCCAGCGCTACAAGCTCACCACCGAAGAATTTCTCTCCTGGCAGGCATCGATCGACGAGTACGGCCTTGCCGGGCTCCGCACCACGCGGATCCAGCAATACCGGCATTAAGCTGCCGGCCGAAAATGAGCCAAGGGCGCGGGACTCCGCGCCCTTGGCTTTGAAGCGGCCTTCCATTCAAACAGTCAGCACGACCTTGCCGATGGGTCGGGTCGCAAGGAAGGCATGGGCGGCCGCCGCCTGGTCGAGCGGGAAAGCTTTGGCCACATGCAGCATCAGCTTTTTGGCATCGACCAGCCTGGCGAGTTCGACAAGGCCCTCGCGATCAGGCACTACAGACATGCGCTCGACGCGAACACCGCGTGCGCTGGCCTTCGCCCTCGTAGCGTCGTGAACGTCGAGCAGCGACACCAGAACGCCGCCATCACGCAGCACTTCCAGTGACTTATCGGCATGATCGCCGCCGATCGGATCCAGCACCAGATCGACATTGCCGACCTTCACGGTGAAATCGTCGCTGGTGTAGTCGATCACCTCGTCCGCTCCGATCGAACGGACATAGTCGGTTTTGTCCGGACTGGCGGTCGAGGCCACCCAGGCGCCGAGCGCCTTGGCGATCTGCACCGCCAGATGGCCGACGCCACCGGCTCCGGCATGAACCAGCACGCGTTGCCCCGCTTGCAGGCCGCCATGGCGGACGAGGCCTTGCCAGGCCGTCAGCCCGGCCAGCGGCAATGCAGCCGCATGGGTATGGTCGATGGCGGCAGGTTTCGCGACGATCTCGTCCACCGGCGCCGCGGCGAGCTCGGCATAGGCGCCGGCCTGTTTGGGGAAGCGCGGCATGCCGAACACCTCGTCGCCGAGTTTAAAGGCGGTCACGCCGTCTCCGAGCGCCGCGACCGTCCCCGAAATGTCCCAGCCCAGGATGAAAGGCGGGTCGCCGAGCAGCGGGTAGAACCCGCCGCGCACGGCGCCGTCGACCGGGTTGAGGCCCGCCGCCTTGACGCGGACGAGCACTTCACCGGGGCCGGGCTTGGGGTTGGGCTGCTCGGCCACGAAAAGGACCTCGGGTCCGCCGACGGAAGTCTGGATAACGGCACGCATGAACGCCTCCTGTTCGAGTGAATGTGCCCGCTATCATTTGGATAGTAATATTCGATTGTCGAGTATGTACCTTTTGTATATATAGGCACCTCATGGATAGCGAAGACAGATCCCCTTGCGGCTATGATGCGTTCCGGCGCACCTGTCCGTCGCATACGGTGCTCGAGATGCTGGCCAGCAAATGGGTCTATCTCACCGTCTGCGCATTGCGGCGCGGCCGGCTGCGCAATGGCGAGCTGGCGCGCAAGCTGGAGGGCATCACGCCTAAAATGCTGACTCAGACGCTGCGCGTGCTGGAGCGCGACGGCCTCGTGCGGCGCGAGGTGTTCGCGGTGATCCCGCCGCGCGTGGAGTACGAACTGACGGAGCTTGGGCGGAACCTTGCGGGATTGCTCAGCCAGATACGCTCCTGGGCGGAAGAGCATGCATCCGAAATCAAGGATGCCCGAACCCGGGCATCGGCCGATCACGGCGAGAAGGCCGCTATGCCGTGAACACGGCGAGGCCGATTGTTGGCGATTGCCGGTTCTAAAGATGCCGGGAGGTCTCCGGCATGACTGCGACTATGCCCGGCGATCAGCCGATCATGGCGCGGCCGCCCGTTTCGGCCTCGCGGATCTTGGTGTCGCGCGATTCCAGCATCTCCGCCTTGGACAGCTCCGCTTCAGCTTCGCCGAGTAATGATTCGGCAGTGCTTCGCTGCTGGGCGAGGTCGCTTTGTGAATTCCTGAGGTTGTCGCGGCGCAGGCGAGCCGCCTTGGCGAAGGTCGGATAGGCGAAATGGTTGATGTCGGTGATGCCGGCCTTTTTCTCTTCGGCGATGATCTGCGCCTCCAGCTCGACGGCCATGCGCTCGAACTCGGCGATCATCATGTCCAGCTGCAAGAGCTGCCGCCGCTTCTCATTCACCTGAAACTGCTTCAGTCGAACGAGGTTTTCACGTGACTTCATGACTCGATACTCCGCAAACGCACACCTGCAATACCGTCCAGTCCGCCCGGAAAGACCTAAGCGCCGCCCGTTTCCCCCGGCTTTCCCTGGGCTATAGGAAACAAAGCCCTAAAGATTTCGCCGGCGGTAACCATTCGTTTACGGGCATTGTTAATCATACGGGCGAGGACTTAAGGCCGGGTAAAAATTCCGGCGGCGGCGGGAAGCCCGGGCCAGCGAGTCCCTGGAGTCACTTAGGCTGACTTTTTAATGTGGTGCATTAGCGGTTTTGGTCTGTGATTCGTTATTAGATTCAAGTGGGTGTAGAAAGGGGTTAAAAAATCTGGTATCGTGGATGGCACGAAATTAGGATTTGTTAACCAGTCGGTGGCACCTTCTGTTCAGGCAATCACTGCTCCGGGTCCCGGACGGGTCGTGACACGGTCCGGCAGCAGAAAAGGGGAATGAAATGCGTGTTCTGCTGATTGAAGATGACAGTGCAACCGCACAGAGCATCGAACTGATGCTGAAATCGGAGAGCTTCAACGTCTATACGACCGATCTCGGCGAAGAAGGTGTCGATCTCGGCAAGCTCTACGACTACGACATCATCCTTCTGGACCTCAATCTCCCTGATATGTCGGGCTATGAAGTCCTGCGCACGTTGCGCCTTTCCAAGGTCAAGACGCCGATCCTGATCCTCTCCGGCATGGCCGGCATCGAGGACAAGGTGCGCGGCCTGGGCTTCGGCGCCGACGACTATATGACCAAGCCCTTCCATAAGGACGAGCTGGTGGCGCGCATCCACGCGATCGTGCGCCGCTCCAAGGGGCACGCCCAGTCGGTCATCACCACCGGCGACCTTGTGGTCAATCTCGACGCCAAGACGGTCGAGGTCGGCGGTCAGCGCGTGCACCTGACCGGCAAGGAATATCAGATGCTGGAGCTGCTCTCGCTGCGCAAGGGCACTACGCTCACCAAGGAAATGTTCCTCAACCATCTCTATGGCGGTATGGACGAGCCGGAGCTGAAGATCATCGACGTCTTCATCTGCAAGCTGCGCAAGAAACTCGACGCGGCGTCCGGCGGTCAGAACTACATCGAAACGGTGTGGGGCCGCGGCTATGTACTGCGCGAGCCGGAAGATATTCGCGTCAGCGCATAAGCGATCCCAGCGATTCGAACGAAAAACCCGGCTCAGGCCGGGTTTTTGCTTGAAAGCGGTTCCGGCGAATCAGGCGGCTATCTTCAGGACGCGAAAGCTTTCGAGCAGTTGCGCACGGTTGAAGGGCTTCAGCAGATAGCCTTGGGCGCCGGCGCGCTTGGCGCGCATGATCGCCGCGACGTCGACCTCGACCAGCGAGATCAGGATCTGCGGCTTGTTGGGCGCTTCGATAGCACGGATGCGGCGAATAAGGTCCACGGCCGGGACGTCGGCAAGACCACCGTCGATGACGATAACATCGGGCATGTCGCCGGCGCAAATGTCGGTCGCCTCGACTCCGGTCGAGGCCTCGACGACAATCATATCCGAGCCGCCAAGAATGCGTTTTGCGACCTTCCTGATGACGCTCGAATCATCGACGAACAGGCAGCGCTTCATGTCCGGGTCCTCTTTGCCATCTGCCGAACCGCAATCTCGGGGTGGCCGCAAACCACCATAGGCCAATCTGGTAAAGAAGCCGAAAAGCCGTTAGGTAAAGTTTTTCCAAACACGGTATCGGGCGGCCTTGGCCCCGCAGCGCGATTACATAGATCGCGGCTGGCATTGCTCAATCTGCGCCGCCAGCAAAAATATCAGCAACAAAAGATACTTCGGTTTTTCTTAGGCTGCCGTCAGCACGATCTCCTCGGCGGTCGCGTGGATCGAGATCGTCATATTGGCCTCGCGCGCCAGAAGCAGCGTATAATAGGGCTGGACCGAATGGGCGTCGATCGGCTCCTCCGGCTTGTGGCCGGAATGCAGCTCGAGGAATTTCGGCGGCACGCGCAGCATCGGGCCACTGGCCGACAGCGAAAAACGCGGCTCGGTTTCGAGACTTTCCAGCGTGACCACCAACTTGCCGCCCCGCGGTATGGCTGCGTTGGCGACGAGAATGAGGTTGAGCAGCAGCTTGACCTTGTTCTTAGGAAGCAGCGCACGGGGGCCGTTCCACAGCAGTTCCGGCTTTTCGTTCTTCAAGAAGGCGATGGCCACGGCCTCGGCATCGCCCGTGTCGATCATCATGCCGGCGGAACCCGCGGCGCCGAAGGCGATGCGGGCAAACTGCAATCGCGCCGAAGCGTTCTTGGCGCTCTGGCGAATAAGTTTCATGGCGTCTTCGTCGGCGCCGCCTTCGTCGAGCAGCTCGAGGCCGTTGTTGATTGCGCCGACCGGCGAAATGATGTCGTGGCAGACACGGCTGCAAAGCAGCGCGGCGAGATCTGGCGCGGAAAGGGTGAAAAGCTCGGCCATCGGCGAAATCCCTGCTTAAGTCATTTGTTCATGGCCGAGCGACGGTTTCGCGCCTGCCCACACGAATCACGCTCTTTTCCAAGGCTTTCTGAATACACAGGGCCCGAGCGCGCATCAACAAATCCAAAATCATCGACGGCGAAAATGGTGTGTTTCGCGGGGGAAACCCGCCGCAGCGGCAAAAGCGCAGCCTTCGAACCGCCATCTTCGTGTGGGAGCTTAATGGTTGAAAAAGGATTACGGCATAATTTGCCCGTGATAGCCACCCCGAACGGCCGGCAAGAGCCGCAGGGGTGCGAGGCGTCGGCGAAAGTGCTCCCTGACGGAGATTGGAAGCATGTTTTCCCGATACTACGACCGGACGTTCGTCCGCGTCCTCACCATGACCATCACACTCCTGGCGGCTTTGGTCCTTTCGACCTCGGCGTCGCGGGCTCAGCAGTACACCGCTCAGGAAATCGTCGATTCCGGTCATAAATTCTTCGGCGAGACATCCGGCGGCCTGGCCACCGTCGTCGAGAAGATCTTCGCCTCCTACGGTCTGCCCAATGGCTACCTGCTCGGCGAGGAAGGATCCGGCGCCCTGATCGGAGGCCTGACCTATGGCGAGGGGACGCTCTACACCAAGAACGCCGGCGACCATAAAGTGTTCTGGCAAGGCCCTTCGCTCGGCTGGGATTTTGGCGGCGAGGGGTCCCGGGTGATGATGCTGGTCTATAACCTCGACGACATCAGCAGCCTTTATAACCGCTTCGGCGGCGTTGCCGGCTCAGCCTATGTCATCGCCGGCGTCGGCTTCAACGTGCTGCAGAGCAACCGGGTGCTGCTCGTGCCGATCCGCACCGGCGTCGGCGCGCGTCTGGGAGTCAATCTCGGCTATCTGAAGCTCACCGAAAGGCCGACCTGGAACCCGTTCTGATCGGATTGCGCTCGCTACGATCGCTCGGACAGTGCTGATCGCGCCGCGGCAAGCTCTTGCCGCCGCGTTGAATTTCCGCCATGCCAAGCTGGCACGATCCAGCGATTGCCGCGCCGTAAAGTGGATAGCACGCCTTGGTCCAGTCGGTTCTGTTCTTCGTACTCGGTTTCCTTTGCGCCGTTTTTCTGGCGTCGCTGGTCGCGCCGGCCGTCTGGCGGCGGGCCGTTGTCCTGACGCGCAGGCGCCTCGAGGCTTCGCTGCCGCTGACACCAGCCGAAATCCAGGCGGACAAGGACCGGGTGCGGGCGGAATATGCCATGACGACGCGCCGGCTGGAGATAACCGTCAAGAACCTCCAGCAAAGGGTCGCTGAGCAACTGGTGGAGATCGGCCGCGCGAACGAGGCTTTGAAGGGGCTCGCGGTTGAAAGAAAGGACAAGAATCAGGCGCTTTCCGACCTGCAGGCCAAGACTGCGGAGCTCAGGCAGCGTGAGGAAGAGTTGCACCGCCTGGCGGAGAAGCACACGCAGACGGAACGGGCGCTGGAGAAGCGCGCGCTGGAGTTGCAGAAGCTCGAGCAGATGTATGACGACGCCAGCTTCTCGTCCTCGAATCGGCAGATCGAGCTGGTTGCCCGCGAATCGGAGCTGGAAAAGCTGGCCAGTGACATCGCGTTGCTCAAAGGCCAGCGCAGGGAGGCGGACCGGCGCAATCAGGAGGTCGCGTCGGAAAGCAAGGCCGCCCGAGAAGCGCTGAAGGCGGAGAAGAAGAAAACGGCCGAGCTCGACAAGAAGGTCGAGCGGCTTCTGGCGACGCTTGCCGACCGCGAGGAAAAGCTCAACCGGCGCGAGAAGGATCTCGCCCGAATGCGCGAACGTTCGAAGGAGAGCGCTGCAAACGGCGTTGCGCGGCTGGCTGCCGGAACGGACACGAAAGGCGACGATGTCGATAAGGCAATCGCCAGGCTCGAGGGCGATCGGGAACGGCTGGAGGCGAGGCTGACGGCGCTGGCGCGCGAGAACAAGCGGCTGAAGACCGATCTTGCCGCCGCCACGGGGGCGGCAATGCCCGAATCGGCGGGCGACGCACGCTCCGGTGCCGGCCTGCGCGAACAAATGAACGAACTGGCAGCCGAGGTGGTCAATCTGACGATGAAGCTCGATGGGCCGGACTCGCCTATCGCCAAGGCCCTGGCGGGCGAGGGGCAGCAGAATGGGCGCGGCGTCAGCCTTGCCGATCGCGTGAGGGCGTTGCAGAAGGCCGGCCCGTCCAACTGAGGTGTGTTGGTATTCAGGTGAGGCCGGCCTGCAAATGCCGGCTTCCTGCGCTTCCGGTGCTCACGTACTTTAAGTACGCTCCGCTCCGGTTCTCGGAAGCCACCATTTTCGACTCGGCCTGACCTGAATCTCAACACACCTCAAGCGTTGCAGCTGTTCGGGCTCCCAGGTCGGGACCGCTAGCGGTTTGAAAAGTGGTGCAGCGCGATGGCCGACGCGGCGGCGACGTTCAGGCTGTCGAAACCTTCCGCCATGCCGATCCGCACCGTGTGCAACCGGGCAAGCAGGTCTTGCGGCAGGCCTTCGCCTTCGGTGCCGAGGTAAAGCGCCAGGCGCGCCGATCGCTCCGCGGCGCGGATGTCGACGTTTCCGCGTGGCGATAGCGCGAATTGGGCGAAGCCAAGCCGATCGAGCGTCGCGGTGAAGCTTCCGGTGTCGCCGAATGACGCGAAGGGAACCTTCAGCGCCGCACCGACCGAAACACGGATTGCCTTGCGGTAGAGCGGATCGCAGCACGTCTGGTCGAGCAGCACCGCGTCGGCGCCGAAGGCCGCCGCATTGCGGAAGATCGCGCCCATATTATCGTGATTGGATATGCCGACCAGGACGACGGCCAAGGCACGCCGGGGCAAGGTTTCCACCAGGGTCTCAGCGGGCGCCGGATCGCCGCGCAAGCCGATCGCCAGGATGCCGCGGTGCATGTGGAAGCCGGCGATCCGGTCCATGACGTCGCCGGCGGCGACATGGACCGGAAAACCCGCGGGCGCCTTGCGCAAGATGTCCTGCACGCCAGCCAGCCTGTTTTCAAGGATGAGGGCAGACTCGGCGGCGAAGCGTCCGCTCGACAGAAGAAGGTCCAGCACGACCTTGCCTTCGGCGACGAAGCGGCCATGCCGGCCGACAAGGTCGCGCTCGCGGATGTCGAGATAGGCGGCGACGCGTGGGTCCCGAGGATCGTCGATGGGGATGAGATTCATCCAAATCTCGCCGGCAAAAAATTGCCAGCGAGATAAGGGGGCTTTGGATGGCGCGGGTCAAGCCCCGGCGCGGCGCAACCGATAGGCCATCTGTGAAAGGTCGCCGTCGCCGAAAATGCCTTCCAGCATGCGCAGCAATTCGCGCACCGCCTCGGATTTGCAGGAATAGTAAATCATCTGGCGGTCGCGCCGGGTCTCGACGAGATCGAGCGCCCTCAGCTTGGCGAGATGCTGCGACAGCGCGGACTGGCTGAGTTGCACCTTCTCGGCGATGGCGCCGACCGACATTTCATCGTCGATCAGGTGAGCCATGATCAGCAAGCGCTTTTCGTTGCCCATGAGCGTGAGAAAGGCGGCCGCCGATTCCGCATTGGCGATTAGCTTATTTGAGATCATAGATCCCCCAAGGGTCCTGGCTCATCCAGACGCCAGGGGGCAATGGCGCCTGATTCCACGATGTTCAGATGTCGCTAGGCGCTGCTGAATCAGCGCCACTACAAAGGTAGATCATTTCATCTAAATCTCAAGCGTTGCTTTTGCCGGCGCGCGATCAACTATCGCTCTTGCTCGGCCGCGCGTCCCGCCCTGGCCATCTCGACAAGCACCGAACGCAATTCGCGCGCGCTTTGCAAAGGCTGGGGAAAGAAAATCCTGCAGGTCGCATCGGGGGCGGCGAGATCCATGCCATCAGGGTCGAAACCGGTGACGATCCAGCCGTCGCCTTCGGCGCGGCCGAAATGACGGGCGTAAAGGGCAAGCGCGTCGCGATGGTCGGTATTCATGTGATCGAGTGCGGCCTGCTCGCTGCCGGCGAACTCCTCGATAAGGGCGGGATCGGTGATGAAATCATCACGGTCGAGAAGAAAGGCCTTGCCGAAGCCGCCATTCAGGCTGGCGCGCTCGGGCTCGAGCCGGAAGAACGAGAAGTCGCCGAGCCCGGCATAGAGCTTCGCTTTCGGATTGCGGTTGAGATAGCGGCGTTCGCCTCGGATCTGATCGGCAGATCCCTGCTCCAGCCGCCGGGCCCGGCATGCCAGGCTGATGCGCGGATGCGCCAGCGGATCGCCCTTGCCGGGTTCGCCAAGCAACAGCGAACAGCGCGGATCCGCGAGCAACGCACCGGTGTGTGCGGACAGCATCGAGATCAGGATCAGCGGCGCGCCGTCGATGTCGGTGGCGACGCCAACCCTGCTTGCCAGCGGCGCACCGGTGCCGGGCTCGATCACCGCGAGCGCGCCGAAACGTGCTGCGCGGATCAGGGTTTTCGCGAGCCTGATCGCCTCGGCGTCGGTCTCGCGAATGACGTCCTTTTTCGGTTCGGTCACAGGTTCACCCGAGATAAGTTGATTTCTGTTCTCCGGTTATCGGCCGAGTACACTCGCCTTTACAAGGGCTGCGATTTCGTCTTCGTTCAACCCAAAACGGCTCAATATGTCCGCAGGCTCGCGATCGGCGACGTCCGGCGCCGCGGCAAGCGTCTGCGGGTTTTGCGAGAAACGCGGCGCCGGCGCCGGGCGGTCGAGCTCGCCGGACTTCACAAAGCTTTTCCTGGCGCGGCTGTGCGGATGGTTCCTGGCTTCGACCAGGGACAGCACGGGCGCCACGCAAGCGTCGGTCGCGGCGAAAAGTCCGGTCCATTCGTCGCGCGTCTTCTCCTTGATCCGGCCGGAAATGGCGGCGCGCATCGCGGGCCACGACGACTTGTCGAACTGGCTGCCGACAAAATGCCCGTCGAGCGGCAGCAGCCTGGCGAATTCGGCGAAGAAGCGCGGTTCGAGACAGCCGACGGCAATGTGCCTTGCGTCAGCCGTCTCATATGTATCGTAGAACGGCGCACCGGAATCGAGCAGGTTCTCGCCGCGCCTGTCGCTCCAGAGACCCGCCGCCATGTAGGCGTGGATGGGTGCGGCGAGCATCGAGGCTCCCTCGATCATCGAGGCATCGACCACCTGGCCCGTTCCGCTGCGCGAACGCCGGAAGAGAGCGGCGAGCACGCCGGCGATCAGCATCATGGCGCCGCCGCCTTGATCCGCGACGAGGTTGAGCGGTGGAACCGGCGGCGCGTCCTGCCTGCCGATTGCATGCAAGAGGCCCGCATAGGCGAGATAGGTGATGTCGTGCCCGGCTCGCCCGGACAGCGGCCCGTCCTGTCCGAATCCGGTCAAGCGGCCATAGATCAGCGCCGGATTGCGCTGCAGAACGGCATCCGGCCCGAGGCCGAGCCGTTCCATCACGCCGGGGCGAAAGCCTTCGACAAGCACGTCGGCCCCTGCCGCAAGGCGCAGCAGCAGGGCGGCGCCCGCCTGGCTCGTAAGGTCGAGCTTGAGAATGGAACGGCCGTGGCGGTCGAGATCGTATTGTTCGGGCAGGCTCAGAAGCGGCTGGCCGGCATCGGCGCGTTCGATGCGCAGCACCTCGGCGCCCATTTCGGACAGCATTAGGGCGGCAAGCGGCACCGGGCCAAGCCCGGCCATCTCGATCACTTTCAGGCCGGCGAGCGGCCCGGTCTTTCCGGTGGAAGCACCGGCGCCTGTCGGCGAGCCAGACACCCCGCTTATTTCGGCGCCATGCGGATAGCGCCGTCGAGGCGGATGGTCTCGCCGTTCAGCATCTGGTTCTCGACGATGTGGAGCGCAAGCGACGCATATTCGGACGGCTCGCCGAGCCGCGGCGGGAAGGGCACGGAAGCGCCGAGCGAATCCTGCACTTCCTGCGGCATGCCGGCCATCATCGGCGTCTTGAAGATGCCGGGCGCGATGGTACAGACGCGAATGCCGGATCGTGCCAGATCGCGGGCCACAGGCAGCGTCATGCCGACGACGCCGCCCTTGGACGCCGCATAGGCGGCCTGGCCGATCTGGCCGTCATAGGCGGCGACGGATGCGGTGTTGACGATGACGCCGCGCTCGCCGCCGGCGAGCGGTTCGAGTTTTGCCGTCCGGTCGGCAACGAGGCGGATCATGTTGAAGGTGCCGATGAGGTTGATCTCGATCACTTTGCGATACTGGTCGAGCGGATGCGGTCCGTCCTTGCCGATCGTCTTCATACCGATGGCAATGCCGGCGCAATTGACCAGGATGCGCGGCTGCCCAAGCTTTTCAGCCACTTCGGCGATCGCGGCCGTGGCGCTGTCGCCACTGCCGACATCGCATTGGACGGCAACGCCGCCGATGTCGGCCGCGACTTTCGCCGCGCGCTCGATGCCCACGTCGAGGATGGCGACGCGGGCGCTCCTGGCCGCCAAGGCGCGCGCCGTCGCCTCGCCAAGGCCCGACCCGCCGCCGGTGACGATCGCGATCTGGCCGTTCGGGTTCATGCAGGCCTCCCAGGGACCGGATTATGCTACGAAGCGCGCAAAGGAGGCGCAACAGCAACAGGCGGGTCGACAGATGCCTGCCCGGTAGCGGCCGACCGCGCCAGGGCCGGGACAAGTTCCGCAACCCTCGTCATGTTGGCGTGGCAGACCTCGCCGGTAAAGCGGGCGACGGCGCCCGGCTTGATCTCGTGATGCAGCAACCGGTCGAGATCGACCGGGCGTGGCATGGTGATCTGCCCGCGCGGAAAGCGCTTGAAGCCAAGCGGTCCGTAGTATGGCTCGTCGCCAACCAGGATAACGGCGGGCGCGCCGGCCGTCCTGGCCGCCTCCAGCGCGATCGCGACCAGCTTGCGGCCGATGCCGAGATTCTTGTAGGCAGGGCGCACCGCAAGTGGGCCGAGCATCATAGCGCGTCCGGCGCCCGCTGCCACGCGCGTCATACGCACCGAAGCGATGACCGTGCCGTCCTTGACGGCGACGAAGGACATCGAGCGGTCATGTCCTCCCGACTCGCGGATCTTGTAGGCGGCAAGCACGAAACGACCCGGACCGAAGGCCTCGTCGTTGATGGCTTCGATTTCAGGGTCATGCGCCGGAGTCTCCGGCAGGTATTTCACGTCGGCAAGGCTCATGGTCTTTGCGTTCCGGTATCGAGGAAGGTCTGCTGCAAAGCGGCAGCGTTCGCCAGTCAACGCTTCTTAAGCGCGGGCGCCCTTTCGTCGTCGGTCAAACCGGATCGAGGCAAAGTCGAACATGGGCGCCTCCGCTAGCATCAATTTTGGGCCGCTGCAATCGGTGCTTTCAGGCTTTCTTTGCGTCCATGACGAACTTATCCGTCCCCGGAGCGGTTGGTCATTTGACGAACTGGTTCGTCGTTTGACGAACTGTTCATCCGCTGAGGGCTTCGCCAGCCCGGTCATCAACCTAAATAATATCGAGCCGCAGGGAGATTTTTCGCATGGGATTGCTGATTGAAGGCAGATGGCAGGATCGCGCGCCCAACACCGACAGCGGCGGCCGGTTCGTGCGAACGGAATCGCAATGGCGCGACTGGATCACGCGCGACGGCGTGCCGGCGCAAGGGCGCACGCGCGGCTTCAAGGCGGAACCCGGCCGTTATCACCTCTATGTGTCGCTCGCCTGCCCATGGGCGCATCGCACACTGATCTTTCGCGTCCTGAAGAAGCTGGAGGGCATCATCTCCGTCTCCGTGGTGCACCATTTCATGGGGGAGAACGGCTGGACCTTCAAAGCTGAGGACGGCGCCACGGGCGACACGCTCTACGGCCTCGATTTTCTGCACCAGGTCTATGCCAAGGCCGATCCGGCATATTCAGGCCGCGTGACGGTGCCGGTGCTGTGGGACAAAAGGCAAGAGACCATCGTCAACAATGAGTCCTCCGAGATCATCCGCATGCTCAATTCCGCCTTCGACGAATGGGGCGACGCCGGTCTCGACTTCTATCCGGCGGCGCTACGCGCGGAGATCGACAGGATCAATGCGCTGGTCTATCCGGCAATCAACAACGGCGTCTATCGCGCCGGCTTCGCCACCACGCAGAAAGCCTATGAGGAAGCGTTCGGCGAATTGTTCTTAGCGCTTGATACGATCGAAGAGCGGCTTTCGCAGCAGCGCTTTCTGACCGGCGAACGCATCACCGAGGCCGACTGGCGGCTGTTCACGACGCTGGTTCGTTTCGATCCGGTCTATGTCGGCCACTTCAAATGCAACCTGCGCCGCATCGCCGACTATCCGAACCTGTCTAACTATTTGCGCGATCTCTATCAGGTGCCCGGCGTCGCGGGCACGGTCAGCCTGCATCACATCAAGGCGCATTATTACGGCAGCCACAGATCGATCAACCCGACGGGGATCATTCCGGCAGGGCCGGAGCTTGATTATGCCGCGCCGCATGACCGGAACAGGTTCAGGAAGGCGGCTTGATTACCAGTAAGCCGAGTTACGCTCGCCGCCAAAAATCTCCGCTATCCGCTGCAGCGTCGCCGGCGTCGTGCCCTCCGGCAGGCGGTCGAGCGGAAAGAAACCCGCTTCGGCGATCTCGTGGTCAGGCAGTTTCGGCGCCGTCTGGTAGAAGGCTTCGATCAGATAAAGGCCGACATGGTCGCGCTTGCTGGGGCGATGGTTGAAATGCATCGACTTCAGCACCGGCGGCGCAGTCAGAGCGATGTTGCCTTCCTCGGCCAGTTCGCGCGCCAGCGCTTCCTCAAGGGTCTCGCCCACCTCGACGCCGCCGCCCGGCAATTGCCAACCGGGAACATAGGTGTGGCGGATCAGGAAGACTGAGTTGGAGGCACGGTCATAGACCAGCCCGCGCACGCCAAGCGTCATCGGGCGGCGCAGCAGGAAGTAGAAATGGAACAGCCTTGCCCGCAACCCCGGCCAGCCGGTCTGGCGGAATGCCGCGTCAGGATCGGCCGGGCGGTTCATTCAACGATCCCCAAGCAGATGGGTTGCCCCACGAACATCTGCCTGGCTTTCCTTGTTTTTCGCAGGTTCTGGCCGCAAAACCGTGGGACACTTTTGCGGAACTTGCTTGGGCGAACAGCAAACGGTGAGTGGAAAGCCTCGTCGGCGTCGCTTAAGAAGGGGCCATGTTCACGCTCGCGCATATTTCCGATGCTCATCTGGGACCGCTGCCCGATGTAACCTATCGCGACCTCGCCTCCAAGCGCGTGCTGGGCTACGTCAACTGGCAGCGCAATCGCCGCCGCCATATGCATGACTCGGTGATCGACACCATCGTCGCCGACATCAAGGCCGGCGCGCCCGATCACCTGGCCGTTACGGGCGACCTCGTCAACCTGGCGCTCGATGGCGAGATCGAGATGGCCAAGCACTGGCTGGAGACGCTTGGATCGCCGCATGACGTTTCCGTGGTCCCCGGCAATCACGACGCCTATGTGCCGGGCGCCTTCGACAAGGTCTGCCGGTCGTGGGCTCCCTGGATGACGGGCGACGGCGTCAATAGCCCGGTCGACCGCAATTCCTTTCCGTATCTGCGTGTGCGCGGCAATGTAGCGCTGATCGGGGTCACCACGGCGCGCGCCACCGCGCCCTTCATGGCCAACGGCTTCTTCATGGAAGGGCAGGCCGAGCGGCTCGCCAAGATCCTCGACGATGCCGCGGAGCAAGGGCTGTTCCGCGCCATCATGATCCACCACCCTCCGGTGCGCGGTGCCGTCCCGCAGCATAAGCGGCTGTTCGGCATCACTCGCTTTCACAAGGTCATTCGCCGTCATGGCGCTGAACTCGTCCTGCACGGGCATTCGCATCTGCCGTCACTGTTCACCATCGGCGCACGGGGCGCCAAGGTGCCCGTGGTCGGGGTTGCCGCCGCGGGCCAGGCGCCCGGCGGCAAACACCCGTCGGCGCAATACAACATCTTCGAAATCGACGGTGAAAAGGGCGACTGGCGTCTTCGCCTGATCCGGCGCGGCCTGACGGGACCAGCCCTGCCGCCTGCCGACCTGCAGGCCATCGACCTCGATGTGCCCGCCGGCACGGCGCGCCAGCTCGTCAGAAGCTGATCTTCATCTGCATGATGCGGTCCCAAAACAACGCCAGCGAAACCGCCAGGCCGACAAGGGCGCCTGCGGCGATCAGGCCGAGGCCGGCGAAGAAGGTCGTCCAGCCATTGCGGCCGCTTTCGGATCGGATGGGCGGCTCCGCTTCCTGGACCACGGGGCGATGCAGGCCGCGAACGGCGCTCTCCACGCTCCCTTCCATCATGCGCTGCCGCTCGACGACACGCTCGGCCACGTAGCGCATCACCGCATCGGCAACGGCTTTCATCTCGGTCGATTCGGCCAGCACCACGCGGCCGACGCGCGTATCCCTGAGGAAGCGATAGGTGCGGCGGTCGCGTCCCATGGCGACATGGCTCACCGCATCGATCCATAGCCGCGGCTGCAGGCCGGACGAGACGGCGAAGTCGAAGCTGTCCATGTCGGCCGGGACATCGGCAAAGACCGGGGCAAGCTCGCTCGCCAGAAGATCGAGCCGCATGCGGTGCGCCTCGCGCATGTCGACGACCACGTCATCGCGGTCGGCAAAGGCGTTCTTGACGTCGCGTACGGCATCGGCGAGCTTTCGCGACGGTTCGATCGGGGTGATTTTGTCGCCTGCATCCGTCATGGCGGCTGCCTCACTGTTGGTTAACAGCGAGTTACCACAGTCGCCGGCAAAATGCACTGCCGACGACGAACCGCGCGACTGCCGCGGTCCGGCGAAAGCGGGTAAGGGACGTTTCGAGATCGGTCCGGGAGCGATCAACCCGCCGAAGCGTCCAGCGGTGGACGCAACCGTCTGCCGCGCCGCCGCACGTTGCGACGCACGATTTCGGCAATCAGGTCAGGAGCTTCCTCGACCAGCATGTGACCTGCGTCAAGGACATGATGCAGATGGAAATGCGACGGCAGCGCCTCGGCCTGCTCAACCCGCAGCAGCGGATCCTCCGCTCCCCAAACGACCATGACCGGCATGTCGAGCGTATCCAACTGCGCGCGGGGGATGATCCCTTGCCGGTCATCCCTCGTCATCGCGGCCGCCATATCGATCAGGGTCTGCAACTGGCCCGGTCGGGTGCGCATCCGGCAGAGTGCATCCACCACGTGATCAGGCGGCACGCTGCGCGGACCCGACATGGCGGCAAGGCTGGCGCGGACCTGGTTCCTGCCGGCCGCGGCGGCGTAGCGGTGCAGCAAGGCTGCGTTGATTTCCGGGCCAAAACCGCCGGGCGCCAACAGCGTAAGCGAGGCCACCCTGTCGGGGTCGGCAAGCGCCATCGATGTCGCGATCGCGCCGCCCATGGAGTGACCGACGAGATGGACCTTGCCCAACCGGCGGGCGGCCAGATCGGCGAGGATGGCTCGCGCGGCTGGCTTGGCGCCGCCCAGGCCTTCGCTTTCCAGGGACTGTCCATGGCCCGGTAGATCATAGGCCAACACTCTCGCCCGCGCCGCCAGTGAGGCCGCGACGTCACGCCAGATCTCACCACAGGCTCCGAAGCCGTGCAGAAGCACGATCGTCCTCGGACGGGCGCCGCTTTCGACCGCATAAGGGAATGGACGCATGAAAAAATGGGGCGGTGAACAAGGCAGGAACTTCAAATTGTGGCTGAATTGCTCCCGAACCGGATTGATGGCCAGTAAAATTTTCGCGACCGCAGCGCCCCGTCAGGCGCTCGATGCGTCATACTTTGGTGCTCCGGCATTCGTGTGGCCCAAATGAGTATGGAGAGTTGGATTAGCTCGGGTTGCCGATCCCGGCGGCCCGCAAGGATTGAACCAGCCGATCCGTGAGATCCGGGGGGTATTTGCGATCGACGAATGTCGCGCGCGGGTCGGCGGCGAACTTCGGGAATTGCGCGGTGAGCTCGTTGGCAAGCTCACCCGCCAGCTTGTCGCGTCCCGAAATCCTGGCGCCGATCAGGCGCGCGGCCAGGTAATGCGACTTTGATGCCGTCGTGCGCAGCGACTCGCTGGCGAGCGCGGCCTTTTTCATATCGCCCTGCATGAAGGCTCCGACGAAAAGGCCATAATCCCACCAGGTTGGATGGCCGCTGAAGGCTTCGACCGCGTGGTCCAGGATCGGCGTCCCCTCATCATATTTGCCGGCGAAGATCAGCCCGTAGCCATAGGCGGCGGCCATGCCGAGGTCGTACGGGTTGAGTTCGTAAGCCTTTCGCATCAATCGGATCGCTTCGTCCGTGTTGCCGAGACGCGAGTTGACGTAGCCAAAGGCGCGATGCGCGTGCGGGCTCATCGGCCCCATCTGGACGGCCCGGTGGGCAAGCGACATGGCCTTTTCGAGCGTCGCTTCCGGCGGATAGGCATAGTGCGCGGTGACGGCTTCCACATGAAGCGCGGCCAGCTCCGCGTAGACAAGCGACGATTTGGTGCCCTCGCCGACCAGCTTCTCCAGGCAGCGATACGCAATTTCGTGCGTCTGGGCGCTCATGTCGAGATAATAGCGGTCGTCGAGCACCAGGCATCCGATCTGGCTGGTCCGGATGTCGCTCTGGTCGATGTAGCTGTAGATCGCGCCCGAAGCGGGAACCGTCGAGGTGAGAAGGCTGGCGACGTTGCCTTCAACCGCGCCAGGGGCGCTCTCGGCTGATGTAAGGTTGCGCGACAGGAGAACCCGCCCGGTCCCGACGCTCTGCAACTCCACCGTGACGTCGCCGGCAGCGGGCCCGGGAACAATTTCGAAAACGAAACTGATCGGATCGGCGGACCGATCACGCGTCGAATCCGCATCGCGCCCGATGAAATCGATGGTGTCAAAACCCGCAAGCCCGGCGCGCAGCGACGACGCGACGCGAGCCGCCTCCGCTCCATCGGCTTTGACGGCGATGTAGATCAGCGGCAGGGATTCGAATCCGGACTGGGCGGTGCCGGCCAGGCGCGCCGTCTCGACTGTCGCGGCAGTGTCGCCGCCGTTGAGGAAGGCATTGCCTTGACGCACGATGAGCACGCCGAGCATGACAATGACCAAAGCCATGGCAGCCCAGAAGAACCGCAATTGCCGCGTGAGCGACTGGGCGGGTGCTGCGGGCGCCATCAGCGCTACGGGTTCGCCGGGTGCAGAGGCGTCGAGATGTTCGGCTGGAGCGGCTTCGGCCGAAGCGTCGGGCCGCTGCGCGACGGTTTTGGAGGCGGACCTGGCGTCGCCAGGCAGGCGGATCGCATTCGGCTCGTAGGACGGGACATAACCGCCGCGCGGGATTGCGATGCGCACCGGCTCGGCGACACCTTCATTGGCGAAATACTGCTCCAGAAGTTCGCGCAGACGACCGGCCTGAACCCTGACCACGGCATCGGTGGAGGCGTCGAAATCGCCGTCCTTGCCGAAGACGTCCATGGCGATTGAAACGCCTTTCAGCCTGTCCGCCTCGCCGGCCTGCTCGCGTTCGACCAGATAGCGTAATAGCCTGCGGGCACGCTCGGATCGTCCGAACGTTTCGCTGGCAAGCAGTCGCTCCAATGTCTCGCGCACTGCGGGGGCGGCAGGCGGGGCATGCTCCAAGTGTCGAACCTTTCGAAGTCGGCACAGGTTAGGGAGCGATAATATAGCGCTCGCGCCGGCGCACAAGGATGCTTCTATTATGTGATCGCGTAAGCCACCGGAAATTCCTCCGGCGGTTAACGAATGGCAGATTCGCGTCCGCGTCTGCAGCGTGGCGCAAGCTGGAATGCGCCAGCTCCATCGCTGAATCAGATCATCCGGCTAGAGCGGTTCACCGTTTCACGAAACGGTGAACCGCTCAATTTTTTGTTTGACCGCAATTCCGGACGGAAGGCTACGGCGAAACCGCCGAGCCTAACCGCCTCACACTTTTCCTGGAATTTGCTCTAGCCGCCGATGATCCGGTTGGCCGCCGAAACGACGGCCTCCAGCGAGGCGGCGACGATGTTGGTGTTGATGCCGGCGCCGAACAGCTTGCCGCCCGGATACTCCATCTCGACATAGGAGATCGCCGAGGCGTTGGAGCCGCGCTGCAGGGAATGCTCGGAATAGTCGAGCACCGACATGTCGACGCCGACATGGCGCGAGAGCGCATCGACAAAGCCGTCGATCGGGCCGGTGCCCGAGCCGGTGATGGTCACTTCCTTGCCATTGTCGAGAATATCCGCTTCGACCATGCGCCGGCCCTTCACCTCGGTGTCCGGATAGGTGCGATGGTCGAGGAACTTCAGCCGCGCGCCGGGCTGGTCGACATAGGTTTCGAGGAAGCGTTCGTGGATGCGCCTGGCTGGCACTTCCTTGCCTTCCGCATCGGTGATCGCCTGGATCGCCTGGCTGAACTCGATCTGCAGATTGCGCGGCAAGTTGAGGCCGTAATCTGCCTGCAGCACGTATGCGATGCCGCCTTTGCCGGACTGCGAGTTGATGCGGATGATCGCCTCGTAGGTGCGGCCGACATCGGCCGGATCAATCGGCAGATAGGGCACTTCCCAGATTGGGGTGTTGGCCTTCTTCAGAGCTTTCATGCCCTTGTTGATGGCGTCCTGGTGCGAGCCGGAGAAAGCCGTGTAGACCAGCTCGCCGACATAAGGGTGACGTTCCGGGATCTTCAGCTGGTTCGAATATTCGTAGACGTCCTTCATCCGGTTTATGTCGGAGCAGTCGAGCTCCGGATCGACGCCCTGGGTGAACATGTTGAGCGCCAGCGTGACGATATCGACATTGCCGGTGCGTTCGCCATTGCCGAACAGCGTGCCTTCGACGCGGTCGGCGCCAGCCATCAGGCCGAGCTCGGTGGTGGCGATGCCGGTGCCGCGGTCGTTGTGCGGATGCAGCGAGACGATCAGATTCTCTCTGGCGTCGAGATTGCGGCACATCCATTCGATGCGGTCGGCATAGACGTTGGGCGTCGACATCTCGACCGTCGACGGCAGGTTGATGATCAGCTTGTTGTCGGCTGTCGGCTTCACGATCTCGGTGACGGCGTTGCAGATCTCCAGCGCGACTTCGAGCTCGGTGCCGGTGAAGCTCTCCGGCGAATACTCGAAGCGGTAGCCGCCGCCGGCCTTGGCGGCCATGTCGGTGATCATCTTGGCGGCGTCGGTGGCGATGCGCTTGATGCCGGCGACATCCTTTTCGAAGACGACGCGACGCTGCAGCTCGCTGGTTGAATTGTAGAAATGCACGATCGGGCGGTGCGCGCCCTTGAGCGCCTCGAAGGTCCGCGTGATCAACTCGGGCCGGCACTGCACCAGCACCTGGAGTGAGACGTCGGCGGGGACGCCGCCTTCCTCGATGCACCAGCGGGCAAAGTCGAAATCCGTCTGCGAAGCCGAGGGGAAGCCGATTTCGATTTCCTTGAAGCCCATGTCGAGGAGCAGCGCGAACATGCGCGCCTTGCGCTCATGACCCATCGGGTCGATCAGCGCCTGGTTGCCGTCGCGCAGGTCGACCGAGCACCAGATCGGCGCCTTGTCGATGGTCTTGTTCGGCCAGGTGCGGTCGGTCAGGCCGACCGTCGGGTAGGATTGGTATTTGCGTGCCGCATCCGGCATGTGGCCGGCCGCGCGCTTCCCGGCTTCAGCCTCGCCGGCGCGGATTTCTTCTCGTGCGTTCATCGTCGTTTCTCCCGGCGGCCCGCATGCCCGCTTCAGGCGGATGGGTGGCGAGCGTCGCCTCTACCAAAAATTCGTTCGCTTGATGTGACTTTGCCAAAGTCTGGCCAAGGAGCATGCGCCTTGAGCGGCGGTTTCGACCGCCGGGCGCTCCTTCAGCGAACCCGGCGATCGCCGATAAGGCCGAGAAGAAGCAGGGTCGAGGCGAGCGCGCGCGCGGTCTCGCCGGCAAAGCCGGTGCGAGAGGAGGCGACGGAGCGGACGCGCGTGGTCATGCCGGCTCTCTTACAGGAGCGGCCCGTCGGAGGCAAGCGGGACGCATGAATGAACGCCCTTGCCTAATATCGCCGCCGGTGCGGACAGTCTTCCCCGCGCCTCGCAAATGCGCCAGACTTGGTTTCGAAGGCTTGGCACCGAGCGAAGCTCCGGGAGGGGTTCGTCCATGAATTTCGTGTTCTTCTCGCCGCATTTCCCGGCCAACGGCACCGATTTTTGCGACCGGCTGAAAAAGGCGGGCGCCACCGTGCTCGGCATCGGCGATGCGCCTTACGAAACCTTGAACGCCAAGCTCAAGGCGGCGCTTTCGGAATATTACCGCATCGCCGACATGGAAGATTACGACGCCGTTTTGCGGGCGATGGGGCACTTCATCCACCAATGGGGCCGCATCGATCGCTTCGAGTCGCTCAACGAGCATTGGCTCGAACTCGAAGCCAACATCCGCACCGATTTCAATATCTACGGCACCAAGCTCGACTTCGTGAAGAATTTGAAGCGGAAAAGCCGTATGCGCGCTTTCTTCCGCAAGAGCGGCGTGGAGACCATCCCGCAGCGCAAATGCTCCGACCGCGCCGGCGCCATGACCTTCATCCGCCGCGTCGGCTTTCCGGTGGTGGTCAAGCCGGATTCGGGCTCCGGCGCCTCGAACACCTTCAAGATCTCCAACGCCAAGGAGCTCGACCAGTTCTTCAAGGACAAGCCGGAGGGTGTCACCTTCGTCATGGAGCAGTTCATAGAAGGGCTGGTGGTGACCTTCGACGGGCTAGTCAACCGCGATGGCGAGGTGGTGCTGGCGGCCAGCCACCGTTACGACCAGAGCATCATGGAGGCGGTCAACCGCGACCGCCACATGAGCTACACCTGCTTTCCCGAGATCAGCCCGGAAGTCGAGGAGGCGGGCCGCAAGATCCTCAAGGCGTTCGACGTACGCGAGCGCTTCTTCCATATCGAGCTGTTCGAAACCAGCGACAAGCGCGTCATCGCGCTCGAGGTCAACATGCGGCCGCCCGGCGCCTGGATGACGGACGCCATCAACTACACATTCGACATCGACGTCTATGCCGCCTGGGCCGACATGGTGGTCAAGGATGCCGCCGGCGGCCCTTACAAGGGCAAGTATTTCACCGCCTATGCCAGCCGCAAACGCCACATCGACTATTTGCACAGCCATGCGGACGTGCTAGCCGCCCACGGCGACAAGATCGTCCATCATCAGGCCATCGAAGAGGTCTTCAGCCGCGCCATGGGCGATTACGCCTACCAGATGCGTTCGAAGGATCCGAAGGCGCTGCGCCAGGCGGTCGACTACATCCACGCGGAAAAGGCGTGAGCCGATGGACGTCTCCTATCACAAGGGCCATGCCCGCAATCTCGGCCGGGACATGGAATACAAGCGCTACGGCCATGCCGGGCGGCCGGTGGTGGTGTTCCCGACCTCGCAAGGGCGGTTCTACCAGCTCGAGGATTCGGGCGGGGTCGGCGCGCTTGCCGACTTCATCGACACCGGCCGCATCCAGCTCTTCACGCTCGACGGCGTAGATTCGGAATCCTTCTTCGACAAGCGTGCCGACCCGGCGCAACGCATCGCCCGCCACGAAGCCTATTTCCGCTATGTGCGCGAAGAAGCGCTGCCGGAATTGCAGGCGGTTGCCGCCAAGTCCAACGGTGGCCGCGTTTTGAAGCCGCTGTTTTGCGGCTGCTCGATGGGCGGCTATCACTCATCCAATTTCGTGTTCCGCTTCCCGGAGCTGGCGAGCGGGGTGATCTCGCTGTCCGGCGTCTATTCGGCGCGCGACTTTTTCGGCCGGGTGCTTGAAGGCAACATCTATTTCAATTCGCCGCTCGACTATCTGCCCGGCATCGTCGACCAGAAGCTGCTCGGGCGGCTCAGGGCGCTCAGGCTGATCTTCTGTTGCGGCCAGGGCGCCTGGGAAGAGCGCATGCTGGTCGAAACGCGCGAGCTGGAACAGATGCTGCGCGACAAATCGATCCCGGCCTGGGTCGACTATTGGGGTGGCGACGTCAGCCATGACTGGCCGTGGTGGCATAAGCAGCTCGTCTATTTCTTCGGCCGTTGGCTGGATGACGACCTCATGCACAGGTTGGACTGAGGTGCGTTGATATTCAGGTGAGGCCGGCCTGCAAATGGCGGTTTCCTGCGCTTCCGGTGCTCACGTACATGAAGTACGCTCCGCTCCGGTTCTCGGAAGCCACCATTTTCGTCTCGGCCTGACCTGAATCTCAACACACCTCAAATGTACAGACCAATGACCACACCCGATCCGATCCGTCGCTTTGTCGAAGCGACCAACGCCGCCGATACCGAAGCCTTTCTGGCCACATTCACAGACGATGCTTTCCTCAGCGACTGGGGTCGCGATTTCAGTGGCCGCGATGGCGTCGCGCGGTGGAACCAGTCGGACAATATCGGCGTGCAGTCCAACCTTCGCATCGTTCGCATCGCGGAGCGCGACGGCGTCTACCATGCCCGCGTCGCCGTGACCGGCAACGGCTTCAACGGCGAGGGCGACATGGCCTTCACGCTCAACGGCGACCGGATCGCGAGCCTGGTCATCAGCTGAAGAACGGATGCGTCGCCGACCTTCGTGCGGCATCGTCCAAAAATATGATCATTGTAATCATGTTTTTGTGGCAATGCCGCCGGCGCTGTGGCATGCCGGCGCTCGGCGATATCGGGCCTCGGCCGATCTCGTCGATATCGGAAGGCCCGGCGATGAAGCTCTTGAGCGCGCAAACCCGTATCCAAAACGACGACATCCGCGCGGTGATGGACAGGCTGCGCGCCGAGCACGGCGATTATGAAAGCGACACCGGCGTTGCCGGCCAATGGGAATTCCGCATGCATTACGGCACGTTGAATGCCTCATTCGACGACCGCGGCGTGCTGGTCCGTGTCGCGGCGGAGGACGAGACCTGCCTCTCCTACATGAAGATGATCTTCTCCGGCCACATCGCCGCGCATCTCAGCACCACCGAAGGCCTGCGCTGGCAAGGAGACGGCAAGGATGCCGGCACGCCGATATTCTTCCGCGAGATATCGGTCCTGTCCTCGAGGCGGTTGTCGCCGCATATGCAACGCGTGCGCTTCTGCGGCCGCGACCTCGGACGCTTCGCCCATGGCGGATTTCATGTTCGGCTTCTGCTGCCGCCGGCCGGACGGCAGGCGGTTTGGCCGACCATGGGCGCGGACGGCCTGATCGTCTGGCCGTCGGGCGAGGATGCGCTCACCATCCGCGTCTATACGATCCGCGCGCTGGACGTGGCCGAGGGTTGGCTCGACATCGACTTCGTGCTGCATCCCGGCGCCGAGACGCCGGCTGCGAGTTTCGCGCAGAATGCGAGGGCCGGGGACATCATCGGCATGATTGGCCCCGGCGGCGGCGATGTGCCCGAGGCATCAAACCTGCTTCTTCTGGGCGACGATACCGCGCTTCCGGCGATCGGCCGGATGCTGGAAGAGCTTGCGCCGTCCGTCCGTTCCGAGGCCTTCATCGAGGTTGACGGTCCGCAAGACCGGGTGACGCTGGCGGCGGGCGAGAACATCGCTGTCCATTGGCTTTATCGGCATGGCCGCGAAGCAGGCCGGGCCGGCCTGCTGCCGGAAGCGCTGCGCGAGCGCGGCCGCGGGGCCGACGATCTCTTTGTCTGGGCCGGATGCGAGTTCGCCGACTTCCGCGACATCCGCCGGATCGTGCGCAAGGAATGGGCCCTGTCGCGCAACCGGCATCTTGTCACCGCCTATTGGCGCCGCGGCGCGTCGGGCGGAGACGGTGCCGGCGAGGAATAGTTCAATCTTTTAGTTGCGATCGGTGACCATGGCGATGGCCGGCACCGCCAGCAGCGCGACGAGGCCCGCGCCGCCGAACAGTGCGCCATAGCCCAGATGCTGCGCTGCATAGCCGGCCAGGATGCCGCCCGCCATGCTGACCAAGGCATCCATGCACTGGAAAAGCGTGAAATCGACCCCTGCCTGCCTCGGATCCGACCAGCGCATGAACTGCGCATAGAGCGCCACGAAGCCGAGCGCCATGATGCCCGAGGAACTCAGCGTCGCGACGGCCGCCAGCGGGCCTGCCGGGAAAACGCCGGAAAGCGCGAAGGCCGCGAGGATGAACAGCGATCCGGCCTGCAGCATAAGCGCGAGCACAAGCACGCTGCGCGTGCCCAGCCATCGGACAAGAGCGCCGCCGGCAAGGGCGGCCGCGCCGCCGAGAATCATGCTGCCGACACCGTTGACCAGGCCGATCGTGGAAAGGCTGAGCCCGGCATCGACCAGAAACGGGCCGAGCATGGTCAGCGCCGCCTTCTGCGCCAGAACGTAGATCGCCGACGCCGCCAGACCGCGGCGTATCTGCGGGCGCCGCAGCGCCGTGCCGAGCGCGGGCACGTGTTGGCGCACTTCCTCGCGCGATCGGCCGGCGATGCCGAGCAGGAAGGGCAGGCCGAGCAGCACCAGCAGCGAGGCCATCGCCGACACCGCCGCGCGCCAGCCGTGGATTTCGACCAGATAGAGGAAAAGACCGGCGCCGATCGCCGAGCCGAAATAGGCGCCGCCGACCTGGGCGGCATTGCCCCAGCCGAGATTTTTGCCGGCAAGGTTCTGCACCGCAAAGCCATCGCAGGCGATGTCGACCGTCGAGGCGGCAAAGGCGACCACCGTCAGGCAGGCGACGACCGGCCAGAAGGCGGCGGGACCGAACTGGGCGATGGCCAGCAGTCCGGCGATGGAGATGAGGCCGCCGATGAGGACGATCGCGCCGGTGCGGTTCCTGCCCGCTGGCGGAAGCCGGTAGCGCTCCACCGCCGGCGACCACAGGAACTTCAGCGCCCATGGCATGGCGATCAGGGTGAGCAGGCCGATGCGGTCGAGCGGCAGGCCCTGTTCGCGCATCACGGCCGGGAGACCCGTCCAGGTGATGCCGCCGATCACGCTTTGCGCCACATAGAGGCCGCCGATCGCAGCGACGATGGCGGCCGGCGACGAGGCGGCCCGGTTCGAGACGGAGACCGACATCAGAAGCGATAGCGCAGGCTGCCGAACAGCGAGCGGCCCTCGTCGCGGTAGCAATAGCCGGCCGAGCAAATTGTCTGCTGGTTGTCGAACAGGTTCTTGGCGTTGATCTGCAGCTTCACGCCTTCGAGCTTCGGGTTGCGATAGCCGAAATCGTAGGACAGCGAGGCATCGACGAAGGCGCGCGCGTCGTTCTTGAAAGTATTGGTGTCGTCGCCGTAGCTCGCGCCGGCGAAACGCACGCCAGCGCCGAGTCCAAGCCCTTCAAGCGTGCCGTTCTCGAACTGGTAATGGCCCCAGAGCGACAGGACGTGGTTCGGCGTCGCCGACAGTTCCTTGCCGTCGGTGCCTTCGGCGCCGCGTTCGATCTTCACGCGCAGATAGGTGTAGGAGGCGATGAGGCTGAAGCCATTATCGAGCGAGGCATTGGCTTCCAGCTCGACGCCGCGCGAGTTGAGGTCGAGCTGGCGCTGCTTGTTGGTGCCGGTGGAGGCGTCGAAGACGACGCCGTCCTTCTGGTCGATGTCGAACAGCGCGGCGCTGACGGTCGCGTTGTGGTCGGGGATCTCGTATTTGACGCCGATCTCCTTCTGCGTGGCGATGGTCGGGCGGGCGACGCGGCTGACGGAACTCGAGACGTCGTCATAGACGAAGCCGATGTTAGGAGAGAACGAGGTCGAGTAGTTGACGTAAGGGATGATGCCCCATTCGGTCCGGTAGGACAGGCCGACGCGGCCGGAGAAGGCGCTGTCCTTCTGCTTCGACTGGCTGAAATCCGCCGCGGTGGAGGTGGTGTCGACCCAGTCGTAGCGGCCGCTGGTGAACAGGGTAAAATCGTTCCACTCCATCTGGTCGTGCAGGTAGACGCCGAGCTGGTTCATCTCCTGCCCGCCGGAATGGGGGACGGGGGCGGCCTTGATATCCTCGACCGAGACATAGGAGAGCCCGCTGCCGGCGTCATAGTCCGACCAGGCATAGTCGATGCCGGCAATCACGGTGTGCCGCACCGGACCCGTGTCGAATTCGAGCTGCGCCATGTTGTCGACGACGAAGTTCTTCATCGTCTCGGTGTAGTGGCCCCAGTAGCGCTCAAGCGGCTGATCGGCGCCGATCGAGTAATGGCCGCTATATTCGATATCCGAGTCGACGGCGTTGTAGCGCAGATTCTGGCGCACGGTCAGCCAGTCGTTGAAGCGGTGCTCGAACTCGTAGCCGATGCGCCCCTGATCTTGGGTGAAATCATTCCAGGACGGATCGCCTTCATAGACGTTCGACAGCACGCCATAGGCGGAGTTGTAGAAGGCCGCGGTGCCGCCGGTGACGGACTTCGAATATTCGCCGAGGATGGTGAGCTTGGTGTCCTCGTCCGGCTTGAAAGTGACGGCCGGCGCCAGATAGAGTTTATCGTCGGGATAGTCGGGCAGGCCGGTCTCGCTCAGACGGCCGAGGCTGGTGAAGCGATAGAGGATGCTGTCGTCGTGATTGACCGGCCCGGAAGCATCGAGCGCCGCCTGGAAGCGGTTGTGCTCGCCGGCCAGCAACTCGATCTCATGGAACGGCTCGTCCTTGGGGCGTTTGGTGACGACATTGACGATGCCGCCCGGACCGCTGACGCCGTAAAGCGAGGAGGCCGGTCCCTTCAGGATGGTGACGCCCTCGATGCCGTAAGGTTCTGTCTTGAACCAGGCGGAAGGGCCGTTGTACTGGCGCAGCCCGTCGCGGAACATGCCGTTGTAGAAGGCCTGGAAGCCTCGCAGGAAGAAGGCGTCATAGCGCGTGTCGAAACCGAAGCTGTTTGGATTGGCGCTGGCCGTGTAGCCCAGCGCGTCGTTCAGTGTACGCGGCTTCTGGTCCTCGATCTGCTTCTGCGTGACGACCGAGACCGCCTGCGGGATCCTGGCGATAGGCGTGTCGGTCTTGGTGCCGATGCGGTCCTTCTTCGCGACGTAGCCGTCCTGCTTCAGGATCTCGTTGCTCTCGGCGGTCACCTCGATCCTGTCGAGAACGGTGGCGTCGCCGCCTTCCTGGGCAATTGTCGGCCAGGCATGGCCGAGGATGGCGCTGCCCGCCAGCAATGATAATCCCCGGCGCCACGTCCTCGACCGCTTCGTCATTAACTTGTCTCCAATCCTCATGTTTGGTTGCGCCTCCGCGCTCTCAAATATGAGTAATAGAGTCAAGTATTTTTTTGATACCTCGCCGGACTTGACGGCGTCACATGGCGTCAGCCTTCCAGGCAGGCCGGGACAGGCGCGACGTCTTGTTGCGACGGCGATCCGCAACGCAAGCCGAAGAAGACGACGACGGCGGTGAGCACGGTGATCGTCGCCAGCACGATGAGCAGCCGGTCGAAAGCCGTCTCATAGGCTTGGACCAGGGCACTGGCGTCGGCCAAGTGCAGATGTTGCACCGTTTCGCTGATATTGCCCGTTGCCAGTAGCTGTGCCGCCGCGGCCGCTTCGGCAGGCGAGGCCAATCCTTGAGCGCCAAGCTGCGTGGCCGTGAAACCGGACAAGGCCGCCATGACGATAGCCAGGGCCACGCCCTCGCTGGCGACGCGGGTGGTGTTGAATATGCCGACCGCCATGCCGGCGCGCTCCTTTGGCACGACGCTGACGGCAAGTCCGTCCATCAGCCCCCAGGGCAAGGCGATGCCGATGCCGACCAAGACCAGCGGGAGCAGCAGCGCGTTGTCCGCCACGGGCACGCAACTGAGCCAGACCAGGCCGGCCGCGGCAGCGAGGAGGCCCACACCGCAGATGGTGGCCGGGGCGATCCGGCGTGCCGCCTGGCCGGCCAGCAGCGGCAAGATCAACAGCGGCCCGGACAGGCAGATCATCAATTGCCCAGCCTTGATCTCGCTCATCCCCTCAATGCCGATGAAGCGGATCGGCAAGAGCACGAGCAGGACGACGAAGGCATAGGCAGGTGCGGCGGCCAGGAACTGCACGCCGACGAAACGCGGGAAGCGAAACAGCGTCAGGTCCAGCATCGGCCGGCGCACGCGCCGCTCGACAATGACGAAGGCGGCAAAGAAGATGGCTGCAACGCCGAGAAGGGCGATAACGAGGGGATTGGCCCAACCGCTCTGGGGCGCCTGCAGCACGCCGCAGGTCAGCGCGGCAAGCGCGATGGTGAAGGTGGCGGCTCCCGCCCAGTCGAGCCCGGTTGCGTCCGGGTCGCGCGATTCGGCGACGGTGCGCAGGCCGAGCGCGGCGGCGGCAACGCCAAGCACCGCCACCAGAAGAAAGATCGCGCGCCAGCCGAACGCGTCGATGAGCAGGCCGGAGGCAACAGGGCCGAAGGCAAGGCCGATGCCGAAGCTGGTGCCAAGGAAGCTGAAGGCGCGCAAACGCGATTGCCCGTCGAATTCCTGGGCAAGCGCAGAGGCGCCGCCGGCGAAGGCGGCAGCGCCGCCAACGCCTTGCAGAGCCCTGAAGAAATCGAACCAGACGATGCCTGGCGCCAGCATACAGCCCAGCGCGGCTAGGGAATAGGCGGCGAGGCCGGCGAGAAAAATCCGCTTGCGGCCATGATTGTCAGCCAGCGCTCCGGCCGCCATCAGGCCGGCGCCGAAGGTCAGCATGAAGGCATTGGTCACCCAATTGAGCTCGATCGGACTGCCGCCGAGATCGGCGGCAATGCGGGACAGCGCCACGGCGGGACCGGTGAAGCTCAACGGCATCGTCATGGCTGCGAGGCAAACCGACAGCAGCACGAGCCATCTGCCGGCCGGGCCGGTTCTGGTCATCAAAGTCATGGATTTTCCTATCCGAGGCGGGATTTGCCGGCATGTCCTGACTGGCACAGCCGATCGCAACGACAAGATAGGGCGGCGACGTTTCCAGCAAAATAGTATTAAATCTCCGTTCATCTCGGAACAAAACGCTCGAATAGGTTCACCATGGATCGTCTCAACGGCCTTCTGGCTTTCGCCCGCACCGCCGAGCTCGGCAGTTTCGTCGCCGCCGGACAAGCGCTCGGCATTTCCGCCTCCGCCGTCGGCAAGAGCGTCGCCCGGCTCGAGCAGGAACTCGGCGTGCGTCTCCTGCAGCGCAGCACGCGGCGCATAGGTCTGACCGAGGAGGGCAAGCTGTTCAACGAGCGGGTGCGCCGCATCCTCGACGACATAGAAGACGCGGAGGCAATGCTGTCGCGGACACGCGAGACGCCGCATGGCCGGCTACGTATCTCGACGCCGATCGTCACCTATCATCTGCTTTTGCCGGTGCTGTCGGAGTTCATGGCCCGCTATCCCGAGATCGAGCTCGACATCGATTTCAACGATCGCATTGTCGACGTCATCGACGAGGGTATCGATGTCGCGATCCGCAGCGGCGAGCTGCCCGATTCGCGATTGGTGTCGAGGCCGGTCGCGCCCTTTCGCATGATCTTATGCGCGGCCGGCTCCTATCTCGATCGCCATGGCACGCCCGGCACGCCGGCGGATCTAGCGGCACATTTCGGGATACACTTCCGCTTTCTCAACAGCGGCAGGCTGCTCAACTGGCCGTTCATCACCGGGAGCGCCGAGCCGCAGATCCGTTCGATGCTGACCTGCAACAACATGGAGGCATTGAAGGGCGCTACGATTGCCGGTCTCGGCATCGCCTGCATGCCCGACTTCCTGGTGCGGGAGGCGCTGCATGACGGCAGGCTGCGCGCCGTGCTCGACGACCATGTCGACGGCCGCGGCCAATTCCGCATGCTGTGGCCGTCCAATCGCCATCTTTCGCCGAAGGTCCGGGTCTTCGTCGATTTCCTTCCCGAAAGGCTTGCGGCGGGACGATAGGCCCCGGCAATCCATACGAAGCTCCGCGGGGCTGGTCAGTAGGTCGCGCGGCCGCCGGAGAGATCGAAAGTCGCGCCGGTGGTGAAAGAGTTCTCGTCCGACAGCATGAAGACGATCATCGCGGCGGCCTCTTCCACCTCGACGAAGCGGCCCCGCGGCACTTTGCCGAGCATATAGGCGACCTGCGCTTCCGAGAGCTGCTCGAGAATTCTGGTGCGGGCGGGCGAGGGGGTCAGCGCGTTGACGGCGATGTCGTGTCCCGCGAGCTCCTTGCCGAGCGACTTGGTCAGCGCCAGCACGCCGGCCTTGGCGGCCGAATAGGCGGCGGCATTCGGATTGCCTTCCTTGCCGGCCACCGAGGAGATGTTGACGATGCGGCCGTAATTGCGCGCGACCATGCCGGGCACCAGGCGCCGGCAGCAGTAGAAGACGCCGTTGAGGTCGATATCGACGATCTGACGCCAGGCGGCGGGGTCGTAGTCCACCACGGTCGCCGCCGGCCCGGCAATGCCGGCATTGTTGACCAGGAGATCGACGGGGCCAAGCGTGCGCTCAGTCGCGGCGGCGGCGCGATCGACGGCCTCGATCTGGGACTGGTCGCAGAGAATGGCTTCAACGCGGCCGAGCGAATTGAGCTCGGCGACAGCCCGGGTCATTGCGGCCTGGTCGACGTCCCAGATGGCAACGCCGGCGCCCGACGACAACAGGCGCCGGGCGACCGCAAGGCCGATGCCTTGCGCGCCGCCGGTCACCACGGCGACGCGGCCGGAAAGATCGACGGCGTTCAAACGGCGGTTCATTGGCAATTCCCTTGCTCGTCGAGCAATTCAGCATCCTGATGGATTGCTGACTTGCTCCAACTTTCTGATTTTACGCAATTCCGAACGGAAAACCGCCGAGCACTTTTCCTGGAATTCCTTTGGCATTGGATACCCCGGATCAAGCCCCGACGTTTCGCGCCACCAGCCTGGCTACGCTTGGCACAATCAGCAGCACGACCAGGAAGCGCGCCGTCTGCAAGGCCATGACGAAAGAGATGTCGACGTTCTGCGCCGCGGCGGCGATGTCACCCAGCCTTTTCTGGCGCAGGAAGGCCGAAGCCGCCAACGGGATGGGTCTCGATCTGGAATTCGAAGCCGGCGATGAAGGGACGCGCCCTGGTGATCGCCGCTTGGACTTCCGGCAGCTGCAGCGATGCCTTATGGCTCGCCTGGTCGGTCCACACTTCGGTGACCCAGATGGCGTCGGCGTCGGCTGGATCGGTGGCGATGATGTAGCTCAGGCAGCCGGGGAGAGCGCCGGTGCTTTCGCGCAGCACGTCCATGACCGCATCGCGCTGGCCGCGCGCCGCCCGCATCTTGCCGATCAGTCCGTACATGCCCTTGATCTCCTCCAGGTTGTGCGCTGCATCGAGTATGCAGTCGACCGCTCACGGCATCAACTGGCCACCATTGACCTCGATCACCTGGCCGATGATGTAACCGCTCAACAGATCGGACGACAGGAACAGATAAGCTCCGACGCAATCCTCCGGCGTTCCGGCGCGTCCTTGCGGAATGGTTGCGACCATCGCCTTGATCTGCTCGGCATTCGAATAGCGTTCGTGGAAGGGCGTCAAGATCGTACCGGGCGCCACGGCGTTGACGCGGATGCCGAAGCCGATCAGCTCCTTGGCCATGCCGCGCGTCACGTTGGAAACGAAGGCCTTGGACGATCCGTAGAGGCCGGCGCCGCCGCCGGCGCCGTTGCGGGCGGCGATCGAGGTGGTGTTGATGATGAAGCCGCCCTGGCGCTTCAGCCAGGGGATCGCCTTGCGCGAAGCGGTCAGGACAGAGCGCGCATTGAGGTCCATCACGGCGTCGTAATGCGCCTCGTCCTGGTCGGCATAGGCGACGCGGCCAAGCATGCCGCCGGCATTGTTGACCAGGCCGTCGAGCCGGCCGAAATGGTTTGCGCTCTCTTCGACCACACGCTCGACGTCGGCAGGTTTCGAGAAGTCGCCCTGGACCAGAAACACCTCGCCGCCATCGTCGCGGATGGATCCGGCCACGGTTTCGGCGGGAGCGCGGCTTGCATTGAAATGCAGCGCGACGCGGCATTTCTGCGCCGCATAGGCACGGGCAAGTGCCGCGCCGATCCCGGTCGAAGCGCCGGTGACCAGCACCGCCTTGCCGGCAAGATCGGGGATGGCAAGTGTCGTCATGTCGGCTGGTCTCCGGGTTGCCATCCTTCGTAGGCCATTGCCGGCCCGGCCTTCAAGTGTTGGCGTTCAGTGCGGGCGCATTCAGGGCCTGAGATAGACATAGCCCTGATGCTGCAGTTCGGCGAGCCTCACGACGCCGCCCTTGTCGGCAAGCTCGAAGCCCGCCAGCAGGTCGGTCAGCGTGATATCCATGCCGTACAAGGTGTTGCCGCAGGCTTGCGGGACAAGTCCCTGCTGGACAAGGCCGGCGAAGCGACTGGAAACAGCGCCGGAAGCGCCCTTGGCCTTGAAGGCGGTCAGAGCCGGACCGTGCACCACGAGCACGATGTCGACATTGCCGCCGGTGCCTTCATAGTGGTTCTTGATGTTGCCGAGGACGAAGTTGACCTTGTCGGCGTCGCTGAGGTGATAGGCGACTTTCAGCCTTCCCTCAGGCGTTGCCGCATTTGCACGGCTCAGGCCGAACAGGCCCGCGGCGCCCGCGAGACCGGCACGAAAAATGTCACGGCGCAGCATCCTGTCCTCCCTTGCCTTGCCCGTTCGCTCAATTTTGCATGGTCCGGGCGCTCCTAGATTACTGCGTTTCACGGAAACGGCGAAACGCCCTATCTCCTTGTTTTTACGCAATTCCGAACGGAAAACTGCTCACACTTTTCCTGGAATTGCTCTAGCATGAAGCCAGTCCTGTGGCGGGAGGAGGATCATATGGCATCGAGGATCGTTGTGGGGAGGGCCATGGCGGGCGCGGTGCTTTGCGCCGCCCTTGTCGCTTTTGCCGGCGTAGCACGCGCCGAACAACCGCCCAAGCTTCCCGAGCTCAGCCCGACTGGCGCCGACGCCTGCTTCGGCCGTGTCTACGACGCCGCCCATCTCAAGGCGCATCCGCGCCAGAAGGTGGCGCGCATCTTCTTCTTCTACGGCCATGACCCGGTCAGCCGACCGAACGAGGAGCCGAGCACGATGTCGGACGCCGCTTATAACGGCTTTCTCACCACCACGGTGCGCGGCGCCAAGAAGCCGGACTGGGCGGCTGGCTGGTGCAACAAGGAGGACCCGGGCGACACCGCAAGCGGCATCCGCTGCGGCATGGAATGCGACCGCACGCTCGCCTCGCTGAAAGTCGACGACAACGGCCGGCTACTCCTCTCCAACGTACAGCCTGATGTGTATCTCGACGCCGGCGCCGAGGAGGATCTCGGCAAGGCCGAGTACAACAAGCAGGCGCTGGGCAGCGATGACGACAATTTCAAGCTGGACCCGATGCCGGCCGAGACGTGCAAAGCGGAGTTCGCGCGCATCGACCCGATCGATCCGGCGCTTGGGGATCCGCTGCGCGTGCGGCTGAAGCCCGATCAGCCCTTCTGTTTCGGGCGTGACTACGACGATGCGCACCTGAAGTCACATCCCAACCAACTGACGCAATCGATCCGCGTTTTCCGCGGACCGATAGAGCTTGCCTCGTTCGCCGCCGGCGGCGATGCCGCGAACTGGCCGGATGGGGCGGATATCGCCGTATCGGTGACGACGAGGCAGAAGGGGAAAAAGGTCACGCAGACCTATTCCTGCCAGGGCGAGGCCGACCAGTGGCGCTGTTCGGCCAGCGCGAAGATGAGCGATTTTTCCTGCGACGTCTCGCAGAAGGAGATCTTCCTCAAGCGCGGCGTCAACGGCACGATGATGGTCGCAAATCCCAACAATGCAGTGGCGGTCCTCGATCTCTGCTCGAAGGCGGCGAGCGGCAAGACCAGGTCCGACGACAAGGTCTATCGGCTGCAGCCGATGCCGCAGTCGGCCTGTGCTCCGTAACCAGCGCTTCGTCATTCTATGGCGGAGCAAGGAGCGAAGCGACGCGGCGCAGACCATAGAATCCACGCCGTGACTTGGAAGCGCCGCCTCGCTGCAGAATATTGCTCCGTTGCACGCCTTGGCGAAGGCAACGGCATGGCAACTGTGTTCACGCGAATGCGGTTTTGTCGCGAATGATAGCGTTGAGGACGACCAGGAGCTTCCTT